>NZ_KQ960123.1:580913-588823 GCF_001553055.1 Olsenella sp. DNF00959
GCGTCGGGCGTTGTGGTCGCGAGTTCAAGCGCGTTGGGCGTTGTCGCGAAGCGCTCGTACGCATCGGACGCTTTCGTGCCGGTGCGGGACGTGCCGGACGCTGTGGTTGCGAGCCTGTGCGCGCGTTGCACGCGTCGGACGCAGCAGGGACGCGCGCCATTCGCCACGGACTCGCACGGCCGCACCACGGGTGAAGCACCAGGGCAAGGCGAGAGCGACGGGCGGCCTCCGCTGGCAGCCTAGGTCAGCTCCCACTCCACGCCGTGGCTCCGAGCGGGGAGCACGCGGACCCAGAGCCCATTGACGCGGTTCTCCACCATGCCCTCGACGGCGGCGAGCACGCGTCCCGCCGGCTCGTCCCCGTCGCAGATGGCGAGCATCGTCGAGCCCGAGCCGCTGATGGTGAAGGCCGCCGCCCCCGCGGCGAGCGCCGTGCGCCTCAGAGGCTCGTAGTCGGGGATGAGCGCGCTTCGGTAGGGCTCGTGCAGGCGGTCCTGGCAGGCGCTTGAGAGCAGGTCCGCGTCTCCCGTGGCAAGGGCGTGCACGGCGGCGACGCAGTGGCCGATCTGCCACACGGCGACCTCGGTGGGGACGCTCTGGGGCATGACGCGACGGGCGTCGGCGGTGCGCACCTCGTAGGGCGGCGCGATGGCCACGAAGCGCAGGCCCTCGGCCACGTCGAAGCGCAGCGACCTCGTGCTCCGTCCGTCCACGAACGAGCTCACGAGCCCACCCAAGAGCGCGGGGGCCACGTTGTCCGGGTGGCCCTCCAGCTCGCAGGCCACGTCCAGGGCTGCCTGCGGGTCCAGCCCGCCCGTATGGAGCAGCTGTGCGGCCACGACCCCCGCCGCCACGCAGGTCGAGCTCGAGCCCAGCCCGCCCGAGAGCGGGATGGGGGAGTCGATGTGCAGGTGCAGGGGGAGCGGACGCTGGTAGAGCCTGCGGCAGGCCTCGAGGTAGCTGGTCCAGGCGAGGTTGTCCTCGCCACGGAAGCGCTCGGGGCAGCCGTCTATGGACAGCTCGTCCGCCGGCTCGAAGCAGAACTCGGCCATGAGGTCCAGCGCCAGACCCAGGCAGTCGTAGCCCACGCCCACGTTGGCCGAGGTGGCCGGCACGCGGACGCGAACGCCACGGGGGAGGGTGGCGCTCACGCGAAGACCCTCTGGCAGGCGGTTTCCACGAAGTTGGTCATCTGGCCCTGGTCGCAGACGTCCTCGTGCAGCACCGGGGCATCCCTCAGGGCCGAGAGCTGCGCCGGCGCCACAGTCCCCGTGAGCTCCTGCAGCCGGTCCATGCAGGCGAAGGCGTCAAGCTCTTCCACATCGTGTCCCAGCGCCCCCAGCACCTCGGCCGAGAACTTGTAGGGATTCGCGGTGGAGAGGCACACGCGCACGTTGCCGCCCCTCTCGCCTTGGCCCATGACGTGGCGGGCGACGGCGGTGTGGGGGTCGATGAGCACGCCGTCCGCCTCCCAGGCCGCGCGGATGGCGGCGCGGGTCTGGTCGTCGGTCGCCCAGCCGCAGTCGAAGTCGGAGCGCAGGCGCGCGAGCTCGTCGGGCGTGACCTCGTAGCGTCCCTCGCTGCGGAGCTGTGACATGAGGTCGGCGACGCGCTCGGCGTCACCCCCCGTCAGGTAGTAGAGCATGCGCTCGAGGTTGGACGAGACCAGGATGTCCATGGAGGGCGAGATGGTCTTGGCGAAGTCGCGCCGGCGGTCGTAGACGCCGGTGCGGAGGAAGTCGAAGAGGACCCTGTTGCTGTTGGAGGCGACGGTGAGCCTGCCCACGGGAAGCCCCAGGCGCTTGGCGTAGTATCCCGCCAGGACGTCTCCGAAGTTGCCGGTGGGAACGACGAAGTCGAGCTCGTCCCCCTTGCGGATGGCGCCCTTCGCAAGGAGCTGCGCGTAGGCGCTGAAGTAGTAGGCGACCTGCGGGGCGAGCCGTCCCACGTTGATGGAGTTGGCGCTGGAGAGGACCACGCCCTCCCGCTCGAGGCGCCCCCTCAGGCCCTCGTCCGCGAAGATGCGCTTGACCTGGGTCTGGGCGTCGTCGAAGGTGCCCCTGATGCCGCAGACGGCCACGTTGGCCCCGCGCTGCGTCACCATCTGCAGGCGCTGGGCGTCGGACACCTTGCCCTCGGGGTAGAAGACCGTGACCCCCGTGCCTTCGACGCCGGCGAAGCCCGCCAGCGCCGCCTTGCCCGTGTCGCCCGAGGTGGCGGTCACGATCATGACCCTGCGCCCGTCTTCCTCGCGCGAGCGGGACATGAGGCGGGGGAGCATCTGCAGGGCGAGGTCCTTGAAGGCGCAGGTGGGCCCGTGCCAGAGCTCGAGGAGCCAGTCGTCGCCCAGCGACGTGACGGGGGTCACGAGCGGCGTGTCGAAGTTCTGGGCGTAGGCGCCGCGCACGCAATCGTCGAGCTCGTCCGGCGAGAAGTCGGGCAGCAGCGTGGCCAGGACGCGGCGCGCGATGTCGTGGTAGCCGGCGGCCTCGAGGCCCTCGACGCCGAGTTCGGAGGCGCCCAGCTGGTCCGAGACGTAGAGCCCTCCGTCGGGCGCGATGCCTGCGAGTATTGCTTGCCTGCTTGTTACGGAATCGCCGCCGCCGCGCGTGCTGTGATAGAACATGCTCACTGTGGCGCTCCTAGCCTCGGGTTTCGCAGAACGTTCGTAAGTATCATAGTCGCAGGGTGCGGGACCTCCCGTCACCGTCACACAGTAGAAAGATTGGAAGCTCATGAAGGTCGCGCTGCTGGGACACGGCGTCGTGGGACGCGGGGTAGACCAGATTCTCTCCTCCAGGGACCTCGGCGTGGAGGTGACGCGGATCCTGGAGCTGCCGGGCCGCCTGGACGACGGTCGCATGACCTCGGACTATGAGGACATCTTGGGCGACGGGCAGATCGAGCTCGTCGTGGAGTGCATGGGAGGGCTCGAGCCGGCGCACGGCTACATCCTCTCGGCCCTCGCTGCCGGCAAGAGCGTCGTCACCTCCAACAAGGCCGTGGTCGCGGCATACTTGGACGAGTTCGCGAGCCAGGCGCGCTTCTCGCGCGCGAGCCTCCTCATCGAGGCCACCTGCGGCGGGGGAGTGCCCTGGATCGCCAGCATCGAGAAGGCCCGGCGCATCGACCGGATCAGCTCCATAGGCGGCATCATGAACGGGACCACCAACTTCATCGTGGACGCGATGGAGCGCGAGGGCGCGGAGTTCGCGGACGTTCTCGCCCGCGCCCAGGAGCTGGGGTACGCGGAGAGGGACCCCTCGGCCGACATCGACGGCATCGACGTGCGCAACAAGACCGCCATCGCCGCGAGCGTCGCCTTCGGCTGCGCCTGCAGGACGGACATCCCCACCTCCGGCATCCGCAACCTCACGAAGGCGGACCTCGACCTCCTGGCGTCGCGCGGGCTCTCGCTCAGGCTGCTGGGGCGCGCAGTGCAGGAGGGTGGTCGCTTCGCCGCGAGCGTCGAGCCCGTGGTGCTGGGCCATCGCGCCCTCGAGGCCAACGTGCCCGGCAACTTCAACCTGCTGAGCCTCGTGGGCGAGACCGTGGGCGAGCTCGGCTTCTACGGCCAGGGGGCGGGGTCGCTTCCCACCGGCAACGCCATGGTCCAGGATATCCTCGACTTCAGGGATGGCCGGCGCCCCAGCTACGACCTCTCGGCGGACCTCGCCTACGACCCCGGCCTGCTGCGGGGCGACTACCTGCTGCGCAGCGGCCTGGCCCCCGAGGGCTCCGAGGAGTGGGCTCCTGGCGTCAGCCTCCTTCGCGGCCTCAGCGCCGAGGAGGCGCGCGCGACGCTCGACCGTGCGCTCGGGGCCGACCCGACGAGCTTCATGGCCGTGCTGGACGCGAGGGGCTGACGCATGATAAAGGTCGCAAAGTTCGGCGGCTCCAGCGTCGCGGACGCGGAGCAGTTCCGCAAGGTCAAGTCAATCGTGGGGTCGGACCCAGAGCGCCGCTTCGTCGTGGTCTCCGCCTCGGGCAGGCGCTTCCCCCAGGACAACAAGGTCACCGACCTCCTGCTGCTGGTCAACGCGCACATCGAGTATCACGTCGACTGCACGGCGCTCCTCTCGGACATCCAGGCACGCTATCAGGACATCGCCGACGAGCTGGGGCTCAGCTACCCCGTCGCAGAGCGCTTCGGCGAGTTCGCGGCGCAGGTCAAGGGCTTCTCGCCCGAGTACGTGGTGTCGCGCGGCGAGTGGTTCACGGGCCAGCTCATGGCCGAGTACCTGGGCCTTCCCTTCGTGGACGCGGCGGAGGTCATCGTCTTCCACCATGACGGCAGCGTGGACATGGAGCGCACGGCGATGCGCCTGCGCGACCGCGCGACGCGTCTGGGGAGCTTCCTGCTCCCGGGCTTCTACGGCGCCACGGTGGATGGCAGCATCAAGCTCTTCCAGCGCGGGGGCGGCGACATCACGGGCGCCATCCTGGCGCGCTGCCTGGACGCCGGCGTGTACGAGAACTGGACCGACGTCTCGGGCTTCCTCGCCGCCGACCCGCGCGTGGTGGACCACCCTCGCTCCATCCACCGCATCACCTACGACGAGATGCGCGAGCTCAGCTACATGGGGGCCTCGGTCCTGCAGGAGGAGGCCATCTTCCCCGTGCGCGAGACCAACATCCCCATCCAGATCAAGAACACCAACGACCCCGACGCCAAGGGCACCATCATCCGCGAGACGGCCGAGGAGCACGTGAAGGAGCACCTCATCACGGGCATCGCCGGCAAGCGCGACTTCATGGCCATCCATGTCCAGCGCGCCCACATCTCGAACGACGTGGGCTACCTCAGGCGTGCGCTCTCGGTCTTCGAGAAGTACGGCGTGAGCGTGGAGCACGTGCCCACGGGAGTCGACTCCTTCGGCGTCGTGGTCAACGGCGCCGACGTGAAGGACAGCATCTACTCCATCGTCAACGAGCTCCAACACGAGCTCGAGCCCGACAGCATCAACGTGGTGGACAGCCTGGCGCTCATCAGCGTCGTGGGCCGCAACATGAGCCGCCGCGCAGGCACCTCGGGCCGCATCTTCGGCTGCCTGGGTGAGGCGGGCATCAACATCCGCATGATCACCCAGAGCTCGCAGGAGATATCGATCATCATGGGCGTCAACAACGCCGACTTCGAACGTGCCATCCAGTGCATCTACGACCGCTTCGTCGACGGCGAGATGGTCGAGATGCCGCAGCTTGCCCAGTAGGGGGTTAGGACATGCCTGACAAGAGAGTTGCCATCCTCGGCGCGACCGGCGTCGTGGGGACCCAGATGCTCCAGTGCCTCGAGGAGAGGGACTTCCCGGTGGGGGAGCTCGTCCCCCTTGCGAGCGCTCGCTCCGCGGGCAGCAGCGTGCGCTTCCGCGGCGAGGAGGTGGTGGTGCGCGAGGCCACGCCCGAGGCCTTCGAGGGCGTGGACGTCGTGTTGGGCGCGGCGGGAGACGAACTCGCTCGCAAGCTCCTTCCCGAAGCCGTGAGGCGGGGCGCCACCTGCGTGGACAACAGCCACGCCTTCCGCCTGGACGAGGACGTGCCCCTGGTCATCCCCGAGATAAACGCCGACGACGTGAGCTGGCACCACGGCATCATCGCCAACCCCAACTGCGCCACCATCATCGGCCTGGTGCCCCTCTGGCCCCTGCACCAGGAGGCCGGCATCAGGAGGCTCGTCGTGAGCACCTACCAGGCGGCGTCGGGGGCGGGCATGCCGGGCCTGCGCGAGCTCGAGCGCGAGATGGGTGTCGTCGCCCAGGGCGGCGAGATGGGGCCCACCGACCCCTTTGCCTACCAGCTCGCCGCCAACCTGATTCCCCAGATCGGCGGCTTCAAGGAGGAGGGCTACACCTCCGAGGAGCTGAAGATGCAGAACGAGGGGCGCAAGATCATGCACCTTCCCGAGCTGCGCGTGAGCTGCACCTGCGTGCGCGTGCCCGTGATGCGCTCGCACTCCGAGTCGATCACGGTCGAGTTCGAGAGGCCCCTCTCGCCCGAGCGCGCCCGCGAGCTTCTCGAGGCAGCTCCCGGGGTGCTCGTGGTGGACGAGCCCTCCGAGCTGCGCTATCCCATGCCGCTCCAGAGCTCCGACCAGGACCTGGTCTGGGTCGGGCGCATCAGGCGCGACCTCTCCGCACCTGACGGCGTGAGCTCGCTATGCCTCTGGTGCTGCGGCGACCAGATTCGCAAGGGCGCCGCGACCAACGCCGTGCAGATCGCGGAGCTCCTGCTCTAGCGGCAGGCCTGGGCGGCGGCGCGAAGGATGGCGCCGCCGCGACGAGGCGTGAGCGGGCTCGAACGGGCGCGGGCCCTACTTGAAGGAGGCGAGGAGCCTCTCCACCAGGTGCTTGAGCTCGACGAGGTCCTCGCGCTCCATGCTGATGCAACCGCCGATGCAGGCGGGAACGTCCATCGCCTGCCTGCGAAGCCTCCTGCCCTCGTCGGTCAGGGTGATGATGATGGCGCGCTCGTCCGCCTTGGAGCGGGTGCGGTTGACGTAGCCGTGGCCCTCGAGCCGGCGCAGCAGCGGGGTGAGGGTGGCCGAGTCGAGGTAGAGCCTATGTCCCAGCTCGGTCACGGTGACGCCGTCCCGCTCCCAGAGGGCCATCATCGTCACGTACTGCGTGTAGGTGAGGCCCAGGGGGTCCAGGAAGGGCTTGTACCTGCGCGTGAGCTCCTTCGACGCCGCATAGAGCGGGAAGCATAGCTGGTTCTCGAGCGCCAGGGGGTCGAGCTCCCCACCCTCTGCGGCGTCCTGGGTGGCAGTGACCTTGGTATCGTCCATGTCAATCCTCTCTTCCCGCACGACTTAATCGTGCGCAATTTATCAAGGGAAGTATACCCAAGCGAGAGGGGCGTGCGCCAGAGAGGTCGCCAGGGCCATGCTTGCGGCAAGGCTCTAGTCCCACGCGCCACACAAGGAAGGGCCCGGACGGGATGTCGTCCACCCCGTCCGGGCCGCCATGTGACTCGTCGCGTGCGGGCCTGGTCGTGCCTCGCCTAGTTGAACTTCATGAACCTCTGTGCGGTCCGGTACAGCGCGATGGTCGCCGCGCGCCCGCCGGCGCCCGGGAGGTTGGTGGCCAGGCCGCAGATGCCCAGGCGCGCACGCCTCCACATGCGCCGGTCGTAGTCGTAGAGGTCGCTCCAGAGGCGGTCGAGCTCCGCCATGGCGTCGGCATGGTCCGAGAGCTTCGAGAAGACGGAGCAGATCATCATCATGATGACGAAGTAGTTGACCATGTAGCTGCGCAGGGCGTACGACTCGATGTCCTGGTAGAGGTGGTAGGACCTCATCATGATGCGAGTGATCTTGACCTGTTGGTCGATCCTGCCCGCCATGACCTTCTCGTTCACCGACTGGTCCTCCCGCCCGATGAAGTAGCGGTAGAGGTCCACGTCCAGGTAGTAGAGGGTGCGGCAGCGCGGCAGGGGGACGTAGGCGTAGATGTTGTCCACGTAGAAGGTGTGCGCCGGCATGGGCACCCCTCCGTCGCGCAGCACGTCGGTGCGGTAGCAGAGGGCGTGCATGAGGAGGTTCTGGGCCATCTTGAAGTGGCGGATGTCGTTCCAGCCAAAGGCCCTGCCCACGGGGAGCACCGAGCGGTAGTTGACCACGTGGCTGCTGCCGTCCTCCACGTGCTCGTACACGTAGTTGCTGATGATGAGGTCCACGCGCTCGCCGGTCTCGTCCAGCTCGCGGATCTTGCCCAGAAGGGTGGCGCAGGCCTCGGCGTCCAGCCAGTCGTCGGAGTCCACGACCTTGAAGTAGGCCCCCTCGGCGTTTCCCAGGCCCTTGAGGACGGCCATGCCATGGCCGCCGTTCTCCTGGTGCACGGCCTTCACGATGCTGGGGTGGCGCTCCTGCCAGGACTCTGCCTTGGCCAGCGTGTCGTCCTTCGTGGACCCGT
>NZ_KQ960123.1:588923-673230 GCF_001553055.1 Olsenella sp. DNF00959
TCGTCCACGATGACGATCTGGACGTCCTCGGCGTAGTTGGTCCCCACGAGGATGGACTCTATGCACTTGTCCATGTATTCGGCGGAGTTGTAGCAGGGGATGGCGAAGGTGATGACCTTCTTCATGGGTTGGCCCTCCGGATTCGTTGCGACAGGCGGCTGTCGTGCCATTTCTCAAGACATTATGGCATGAGCCGCCCGTTCCATGCGCTCGCTGGTCTAGGATGGGGCTCGCCCGCACGGTCGCGGGCGGCGCTAGGAGGGGAGAGAAGCCATGGCAACCTACCTGAACCCAGGCCCCGTCTTCGGGCCCGTCCGCAGCCGAAGGCTGGGGGTCTCGCTGGGTGTCAACCTCGCGCCGGCGGACGGCAAGCGCTGCAGCTTCGACTGCGTCTACTGCGAGAACGGCACCAACGACGAGCGGCCTACGAGCTCGCCCTGGCCCACGGCCGCACAGGTCGCCGAGGCGTTGGGCGCGCGCCTGCGCGACATGTCCGCGGCGGGCGAGCCCCCCGACGTGATTACCCTCGCGGGCAACGGGGAGCCCACGGCCAACCCAGAGTTTCCCGAGGTCGTGGATGCGGTCCTCTCGCTTAGGGACGAGCTCTGCCCCAAGGCGCGGGTGGCGGTGCTCTCCAACGCCACCATGGCCCACGTGCCGGCCGTGCGCGACGCGCTCCTGCGCGTGGACGACAACATCCTCAAGCTGGACACGGTGGACGGGGACTTCATCCGGAGGGTGGACCGGCCCGTCGGCGGCTACGACGTGGGCCGCGTGGTGGACGCGCTGGCGGCCTTCGGCGGCAGGGTGATGGTCCAGAGCATGTTCCTGGGCGGGGAGCTCGACGGCAGGAGCGTGGACAACACGGGCGAGGCCTACGTCGGACCTTGGCTTGAGGCGCTCGCACGGATTCGCCCCGAGGCGGTGATGGTCTACACCATCGCGCGCGACACGCCCTTCCAGGGTCTCAGGAAGGCCAGCCCGGAGGCGCTCGACTCCATCGCGGCCCGGGTGCGGGCGCTCGGCCTGGAGTGCAGCGTCTCGTACTAGTCGCGCGAACCGCGCCAGCGCGGCGTGCCGACCGCTCGCCGGCGGGACGCGCTGGCGCAGGCCGGCAGCGACGTGTCGTCTACCAGTGCACGACCACCTTGTCCCCCACGCGGACCAGGTCCCAGAGGGCCTTCGCGTCCTGGTAGGGGAGGTTCACGCAGCCGTGGCTGCCGGCGTAGCTGTAGATCGACCCGCCGAAGCTGTAGCGCCAGGTCGCGTCGTGGAGGCCCACCGAGTTGCCGATGAAGGGCATCCAGTACGACACGTTGCTCCTGTAGTCGGGCTCGCCGTCGTGGTCCTCGTCGGCTCCCACCAGCACCGTGTCGCGGGCCATGTTCGAGTTGATGGCGTAGGTGCCCGTTGGCGTGGTGCGACCCTCCGAGGTGTTGCCCGACACGATGTACGACCTCCATATGACCCTTCCGTTCGCGTCGTAGAAGCGCGCGTACTGGGTGGAGAGGTTGATGTCGATGTGCCGTCCGCGCTCGCGCGCGCCCTCGCTCTCGGCCGGGCGCGAGCCCACGACCTGCAGGGGGATCTCTATGGGGTCGGAGCGCTGGCCCAGGAGGGCGTTGTAGATGGACTCGGCGAGGCTCGCGTCGTCCACCGCGTAGTCGTTGACCTCGTCGGAGTAGTCCACGCTGGCCGCGAGCACCGAGTTGATCCAGTTGCCTATGGCGTCGCCGTCCGCGCCGAGGGCGAGGTCGTCTCCCACGACGAGCCAGGACGCGCTGAGCGACTCGTCCACGCGCGCGACCTCCCTGCCGTCGTGCGTGAGCGGGATGGAGAGGGCGAGCGCGTCGTTGGCCTTCTTGGTCGCCGCCGCGAGCCGCTCGTCGTCATGCCTGACCGCTGGCTGGACGAGCTCCGCGTCGCCCAGGACGAGCTTGCGCTGGAGCGACTTTGCGGCCGTCGACGCGCTGGCGACGACGCGGTCGAGGTCGAGCATGGTGCCCGGCACCTCGTCCGTCACCCTGAACTCCCCCGCGTCGGCGTCGAAGGAGGAGCTGGCGCTGGTCGGCGCCGTGGCGGACTGGTTGTAGGCCTCGACCGCCGGTTGGAGGGCGTCGCGGAGACTCGCCTCGTCCAGGGTCACGCCGTCCTCCTGGAAGATCACGCGGCGGGAGAGGAGGTCAAGGGGCCAGGCGCGCGCGTCCGCCTTCCGGAACGCGTCGGCCGCGTAGTCGTCCGCACGGGCGGCGAGTCCCACGTCGGCGGACGCGACCTGGGCCGTGAAGCCGGAGGGCCCCTGGAGCTCGAGCCTCCAGTCGCGCGCGGCGTCCGCAACCGAGGCCGAGAGCGCCTCCTTGGTCATGAGCGAGACGTCCTGCCCGTTCACCGTGGTGCCCGGCGTGAAGTGGGTCGAGAAGTACGCGCAGCCCCCGCCATAGACCGTCGCCAGGGCGAGGCCGCAGGCCACGAGCTTGGGGGCGAGGCGGTGCCTGGGCCCCTCGGGGACGCCGTCCTGGGCCGTCTTGGTGCTGGGGGTTTCTGCCTGCTTCGCCACGGTCCGCCTCGTCCTCGTTTTGGCTGCTTGAAGGGGTCGCTCCCAAGCGGGAGCAGCACGCCTCAAGAGTCTAGCGCAAGGGGCCTTTGGCAGGGGGGCGGGGCGTCGACGTCGGATGGGGCGCCCCTCCGGGGAGTGGGCCTACTTGCCCGAGCCGGCGGCGGTGCCGCTCGTGCTGCCTGTTGCCGAGCCTGCGGAAGAACCCGCGCTGGAGCTTCCCGTACCGGTGCCGGAGGAGGAGCCGTTCGTGCCGCTGCCTCCGGCGTCGCTGGAGCCAGCGCTCGAGGACGTGCTTCCGCCACTGGAGTTGGCGGAACTGCCCGAGGAGCCACTGCCGGAGGCGCCGCCGCTTGAGGAGCCGGTGCCCGCCGGGCCCGAGTCCGAACTGCCGCTGGTGCCTGCCGTGCCGGACCCGGACGTGCCCGCGCCCGCCTCCGTGGAGGGATCCTTCGCGGACGTGCCGCCTTCGGTCGAGGGAGCCGTGGTGGTCGATCCGGTCGCCTCGGACTTCGTCCCCTCCTGGCTCGACGCGTCTCCCTCGGTCGAGTTCGTGGCGTCACTCTCGCCCTGGACGCTCTGCGCGGCAGGCTGCTCGCTCGTGACCGATTGCGCCACCTCGTCGATGCTGGGACCGATTCCCTGTCCCGCGGTGACGAGGCTGACC
This sequence comes from Olsenella sp. DNF00959, assembly GCF_001553055.1. NCBI lineage: Bacteria > Bacillati > Actinomycetota > Coriobacteriia > Coriobacteriales > Atopobiaceae > Olsenella > Olsenella sp. DNF00959. The sequence goes on from NZ_KQ960123.1 coordinate 592,145, forward strand.
ACCGCGGCGTAGGCCAGGACGGCGAGGACCGCGACCGCCGCCAGGACGACCGCCGCCCTGCGGGCGACGCGACGTCCCTGCTGGCGGGCAGCGGCGCTGTGCAGGCTGGCGGGCGCGATGGGGGTGCCCGTGGCGGCGAAGGAGCGCTCGGGCTCGCCCTGTGGCGGGGCCTGGACGGCGGCGGGCATGGCGCTCGTGTTGCCGTCGTGGCCGGGGAGGGGGGCGCCGGACCATGCAGCGTCGGAATCGTCGTCGCGGTCGTACGAGAGGTCCTTGAGCTTCTGGGCGCTGGCCTTGATCATGCCCTTGTACACCTGGGCGGCCAGGGCGCTGGCGCCGGCCGCCACGGCGACGCCGATGATGGAGCCGGCGAGGCCGATCCTGGACGAGAGGGCGAACGAGGTCGCCGCCGCGAGGGCACTCGCCACGATCGCCGAGAGCGAGAGCTCCCCCAGGACGCCCCCGCGCCCCTCCTCGTCCTCGCGACGGTCACCTTCCTGCCTCAGCTGGTCACGCATGGAGAACCTCCCAAGAAGACGCGTCCATCCAGACAAGCATTACCCAGCTCGCGGGGCCCATGCGCACGGGCATGGCAACTACACGAATATTTTGGCTAGCTGAGCGGTATGATTGGGGGCGTAGGTTCGACAGGGTGTCTCATATAGGAGGTATCACCATGCTAGTCAACGCTACCGCCATGCTCCAGAGCGCTCAGAGGGGTCACTACGGCCTGGGTGCGTTCAACACCAACAACCTCGAGTGGGCAACGTCGATCCTCGATGCTGCCGAAGAGCTCCAGTCTCCCGTCATCATCCAGTGCACGAGCGGCGCCGCTAAGTGGCAGACCAGCTTCAAGGTCGTCGCCGACATCGTGAGGGACCTTGTCGAGGCCAAGAACATCACCGTGCCTGTGGCACTGCACCTCGATCATGGTAGCTACGAGGATGTCTTCAAGTGCATCGATGCGGGCTTCACCTCGGTCATGTACGATGGCTCGCACGAGCCCGACTTCCAGACCAACCTCCAGCGCACCGCCGAGGTCGTCAAGGCCGCCCATAACAAGGGCATCTCCGTTGAGGCCGAGGTCGGCGGCATTGGCGGTACCGAGGATGGCGTGACCTCACAGGGCGAGCTCGCCGATCCCGAGGAGTGCAAGCAGATCGCAGACCTGGGCGTCGACTTCCTGGCGTGCGGCATCGGCAACATCCATGGCATCTATCCTGCCAACTGGGCGGGCCTCTCCTTCGAGCGCCTTGCCGAGATCAAGGCCCTCACGGGCGACCTGCCGCTCGTCCTTCATGGCGGCACCGGCATCCCCGTCGACCAAATCCAGAAGGCCATCTCCGAGGGCGTCTCCAAGATTAACGTCAACACCGATCTCCAGCTGGTCTTTGCTGCGGCCACCCGCACGTACATCGAGAGCGGTGCAGACAAGGAGGGTAAGGGCTACGATCCCCGTAAGCTCCTCAAGCCTGGTCGCGACGCCATCAAGACCCGCACCATCGAGCTCATGAAGGAGTTCGGCTCCGACGGCAAGGGCTGGGCGTAGGCATCGGCTCCTGCCCGGCGCGCCCGCGCAACCGGGCAGGGAAGGCGCACGAACGCAAGGGGGACCGTCTTCGGGCGGTCCCCCTTTCTGTGGACTTGTGGGCTGGACGTGGCTGCGTGGCTGTGGGCCGGGATGCTGCCGGGCCTGGGCGTAGCTGCCGGACTGGATGCTGCCGGGCCTGGGCGTAGCTACCGGTCCGGGATACTGTCGGCCTTGGGCGTAGCTGCCGGTCCCTGGCTGCCTACCAGCCGCAGCGGGCGGGCACGAGCACGTCGAGGGCCCGTGGCTCCACCTCGACCTCGAAGCGCCTGCCCTCGAATCTCTCGCCGTCGACCTGGCAGGGAATGCCCTCTCCCTCGAACTCGACCTGGAGCCTTCTCGCGCGCTCGGCCCTGATGACGCGCGAGCGCACGTGCCTTCCGGAGCGGGCGAGGCCGAAGAGGGCCAGCAGGCGGGGGATGGAGGGCACCTTCACGTTGTAGCAGACGTCCAGCATTCCGTCGTTGGGCAGCGCGTCGGGGCAGACGCGGAAGCCGCCGCCGTAGGTGGGGCCGTTCTGGACCGCGAGTATGAGGGCGCGCAGCTCCTGGGGGTCGCCGTCGTCGAGGCGGAGGCAGCAGGGGTAGCCCTTGTGCCCGGACGAGAAGACCTTCACGCCCGAGGTGGCGAAGAGCATCGACCCCTCCTGGCTCGTGTTGGCGGCGCGGCGGTCGGTCGTGTCCAGGGCGATGGCGGCGTCCAGGCCAAAGGAGAGGGTCTCGACGAAGTGGGTGTCCTGGCCGAGCTCGTTGGTTACGTGGCCCAAGTCGATGCTGACCCTGCGGCCGCCGAGAAGCTCGGCCAGGGAGAGCTCGGGGTCGTTGTAGGTGGCCGAGATGGTGCGGGCGAAGTCGTTGCCTGAGCCCATGGGGATGACGGCGAGGGCGGGGCGGGCGTCGGTGGGCAGGGTCATGAGGCCGTTCGCTGCCTCGTGGATGACGCCGTCCCCGCCCAGGACGATGAGGGTGTCCATCTGGGCGGCGCCGGCTGCGAGGCGCTTGGCGTCTTCGGGGCCCTCGGTCATGACCAGCTCGAACGACTCGGTGGCAGAGGTGTACGACTCGAAGAAGCGCCGGGCGCGCTCCGCCGCCTCGGCCCCCTTTCCGCTGTGCGAGGCGGGATTTGCCACGACGAGCGTCCGACCGAGCCTGAGTATTGCCATGTTGGGGGCCTTTCGGGGACGGGTGCGGTCCGTGCCCCATCATTCTAAGCACTTGGGGTGGGGTGTGTCCGGTCGGGGCGGGGGAGCGTCGCGGTGGCGCGGCAGGGGGAGGAGGCGCGCCCGGGCGTGGCGCGGAGGCGTGGTCGGGGTGCTCGGTCGGGGCGCATCGGCACGGCCGGAGTGCGCATTCCAGGCGTGAAATGCGCACCTCTCCGCAAAACCGCAGTTCATCGAAGATGGGTGCGCATTTGAAATCTGAAATGCGCTCCTTCTGCCGCGGGGTTGAATCCCGGAGCCTTCTGTCGCAGGTTCCGGAGGCCGCCCGGAGGGGCAGTCGGGGCAGTCGGGGGGACCGGTGCGATTTTGCGGAATGCGTTGCCCCGCACGAGGCACTCTCGTATAATTCTAGAGCGGCTCCGGGGTGTAGCGCAGCTTGGTAGCGCATCTGCTTTGGGAGCAGAGGGTCGCTGGTTCGAATCCAGTCACCCCGACCACGCGCGGCGGTAGTTCAATTGGTAGAGCAGTAGCCTTCCAAGCTACTTGTTGCGGGTTCGAGTCCCGTCCGCCGCTCCATAGAACCGTCGCCAGGGTCCCTCGGGGCCCTGGCTTTTTTATCGCGCGGGGTTATGCGCCAATTGCCAGCATCGTGTGGCCACCTTTCCATGTTCTGCAATAGCACGAAAAGTTAACTAATAAGAGTGGAATAAAGTAAGAATAACTTTAGTTTGGAGGGACAATGCCAAAGATCATCTCCAGCACAACGCTGAGGAACAACTACGCGGAGCTCTCCGACTGGTGCCATAAGACCGGCGAACCCCTCTTCGTCACGAAGAACGGTGCTGGTGACCTTGCAGTCCTTGATATGGATGCATACGAGGGCCTAACCTCGCGGCTTGCACTGTACGAGAGCCTTGCCGCAGGGCGCGTCGCCGCGGACGAGGGCCATGCCAGACCTGCGGGTACGGCTGCCCAGGCACTTCGCCAGCGCATCGGGCCGCAGAACACCAAGGGCTGACACTAGGCCGCTCGATTGTGTACTACGCCGTTCCATTGCACGCTCGGCCGTCCAGTCGCGCGTTCGACATCAGTTGCGGCCTCTGAAAGGGGAGAAGTCCGCAACTGACTGTGCCCATGGCATCTCTCGCCTGTAAACGACCTGTTAGTCTGGAGTCAGCTGCAGGCTCTAAAAGTCCCAAACTCCGCAACCGACTTAACGTGTTGCAGGATTCCGCCGCACGTGTCGCAGAACTTCGCCACCGGCGTCGCCCCGCGCGCCCAGAAGGCACGCCCCGCCCGCGAACTCGACGGCCCCGCCTGCGTGCAGATGCCCTGCAAGTTCGGTTTCTTATGCATGTCGATTGAGTTACGCACCGTGAATGTCCTAGCCCGCCCCCAACCCGATGCCTATTCTTTAGCCGTCCGCATTGCGTCACAACCCTTGAGGGGAGAGACCATGTCCTATTCCGAGAAGGTCATCGCCGAGCTGAAGGAGCGCTACTCCGACCAGCCGGAGTTCATCCAGGCGGCCGAGGAGGTCCTCACGACCCTGCAGCCCGCCCTCGACGCGCATCCCGAGTTTGAGAAGGCTGCCCTGCTCGAGCGCCTCGTCGAACCCGAGCGCATCGTCATCTTTCGCGTGCCCTGGGTGGACGATGCCGGCAAGGTCCAGGTCAACCGTGGCTACCGTGTGCAGTTCAACAGTGCCATCGGTCCCTACAAGGGCGGCCTGCGCCTGCATCCCTCCGTCAACCTGGGCATCCTCAAGTTCCTGGGCTTCGAGCAGATCTTCAAGAACTCCCTCACCACGCTTCCCATGGGCGGCGGCAAGGGCGGCTCCGACTTCGACCCCAAGGGCAAGTCCGATGCCGAGGTCATGCGCTTCTGCCAGTCCTTCATGACCGAGCTCGTGAAGCACATCGGCCCCGACACCGACGTCCCCGCGGGCGACATCGGCACCGGCGCGCGCGAGATCGGCTACCTCTTCGGCCAGTACAAGCGCCTCACCAACAGCTGGTCCTCCGTGCTCACCGGCAAGGGGCTCTCGTACGGCGGCTCGCTCGCCCGCACCGAGGCCACCGGCTACGGCGCGGTGTACTTCCTGCTCAACATGCTCAAGCAGCGCGGCGAGTCCATCGAGGGCAAGGTCGTCGCGGTCTCGGGCTCCGGCAACGTCGCGCAGTACGCCATCCAGAAGGCCGAGCAGCTGGGTGCCAAGGTCGTGACCGCCTCCGACTCCAACGGCTACGTCTATGACCCCGAGGGCATCGACTTCGACACCCTCGTCGACATCAAGCAGGGCCGCCGCGGTCGCATCAGCGAGTACGTCGCCGCCCGTCCCGGCGCGACCTACCACGAGGGCGAGCGTCCCTGGGGAGAGAACTGCGACATTGCCATGCCCTGCGCGACCCAGAACGAGCTCGAGCTCGCCGACGCCCAGAGGCTCGTTGCCAACGGCTGCGGCTACGTGGTGGAGGGTGCCAACATGCCCACCACCCTCGAGGCGACGCAGTACCTCAAGGAGAACGGCGTATTCTTTGCCCCCGGCAAGGCTGCCAACGCCGGTGGCGTCGCGACCTCCGGCCTGGAGATGAGCCAGAACCACGAGCACCTCTCCTGGACCTTCGACGAGGTCGACGAGAAGCTCCACGGCATCATGGACTCCATCTACGCCGCCGCCTACGACGCCGCCAAGGAGTACGGCCACGAGGGCGACCTCGTCTTCGGCGCCAACATCGCCGGCTTCCTCAAGGTCGCCGACGCCATGATGGCCCAGGGCATCTGCTAGCACGTCCGACGTGGCGGCGCTGCCGCCATCGTCTTGCAAGGCAAGGGGGGAGTCGGGCTTGGTCCGGCTCCCCCCTGCTTGTGCGGGAGGCATGCGATCGCGGTCGCGGTCGGGAGCGGCAAGGCGACGCCCGCGATAAGGCGGCGGCCTGCGGCGCCTGGTCTCTGCCCGTGCGGGAGACATGCGGGGCATCCGTCTGGCAGCCTGCCCCGGCCCCGCGGGCAGCGCTAGGGAGAGCCAAGACGGCGGCGGTGCCAGCGCACAGCCTGCCCCGGCCCCGCAGGCGTGTCCCTCTCGCCTGCGGGCGTCCCTAGCCCTTGTTGTCGTCCAGCTCGCGGAAGCGCTCGGCCAGCATGGGGCTGTTCTTGGTGAGGCGCTTGATGGTGAGCTTGCTCGCCTTCTCGTCCGCCAGGCGCAGGTTGTTCTGGGAGCCCAGCAGGTTCTCCTTCACCTTCTGCAGGTGGGTGATGGTCTTGTCGATCTCTTCCACCGCCGTGTTGAACTTCTTGTTGGCAAGTTCCACGTTGCGGCCGAACTTGTCCTGGAAGTCGCCTAGGGCGTCCTCGAAGTTCGTGATGTCGATCTGCTCGCTCCGCATCTGGGCAATCTGCAGGCGCAAGTCCTGGGACTTCTGGGCGGCGTTGCGCAGGAGGGCGATGATCAGCAGGAAGAACTGAGGCCTCACCACGTACATCTTGGGATAGCGATATGACATGTCCACGATGCCCTGGTTGTAGTAGTCGCTGTCGAGCTCGAGCATCGACACCAGCACCGCGTACTCGCAGCCCTTCTTCTGGCGGTCGCGGTCAAGCTTGGTCAGGTGGGACTCGTTTGTCTTCTTGTTGGTGGAGCCCAGCTCCTCGTTCTTCATTTCGAACATGATGGAGAGAAGCTCGTTGCCTTCGTCGTCCGTCTCGCGATACACGAAGTCGCCCTTGGTGCCCTCGACGGCCTCGTTGTCTTTCTCGAAGTAGATGTTCTTGAACGAGGAGGGGTCCTGGGAGCGCCAGCGGTTGAACTCCTGCTGGCAGTGCTGCTCGAGGCTCTCTCCCGTCATCTTCACCGTGAGCCGCAGGCGGTAGTCCTTGAGGCGCTCTATCTCGTCGTCCTTGATGCGCACGATCTCTTCCTGGGACTTCTGCGCCTCGTTGAGCTTCTCGCGGTAGCGTGCCTCGAGTTCGTTGCGCTGGCTGTCGCGCTGGGCGAGCTGCCCCTCGAGCGCCACGCACTGGGTGCGGAGCTCGGAGGTGGCGCGCTGCACGGCGAGCTCCTCCGCCTGGCGCGCCGACTGGGCTTGGGACTCCAGGCTGTCCTTGGCGCGGGAGAGCTCGAGCTCGAGGCGGGAGCGCTCGGCCTGGAGCTCGGACTTCGCCTGGGCGTCGGCCAGCTGACGCTCGCGCGCCGCTTGGGCCTGCTGCGCCTGGAGCTCGGCCTTGAGTCGCGCGACCTCGGCCTGGAGCTCGGCCTGCTGGGCCTGGAGCTCGGAGCGGGTCCTCTCCTGCGCGAGCTTCGTGGCGTCCTCGCTCTTGGAGAGCCGGGCCGCAAGCTCGTCGCGCTCACGCTCCACCTTGACGCGTTCCTGCTCGACCGAGAGCCGCGCCTCGCGTACCGCCGAGGCGCGCGCGTCGTCAGAGGCGGCGAGGCGCTCCCTGAGCTGGGCGAGCTCCTGGTTGAGCTCCGACTGCAGGCGCTGCAGCTCGAGCTGGGACTTGGCGCGCTCCTCCGCCAGCTCGGAGGCCTTCTGCCCCTCCATGAGCTGGTGGCGCTCGTGCAGCTCGCGCTCGAACTCGCTGGTGCGCACCTGGCTCACGATGTCCTGGTAGTCCGAGCTCTCCAGCTCGAAGCTCTGGTGGCAGTGTGGGCAGACGATGGTTGCCATGGACGCTCCTTGGTACGAGGAAAGACGGGTCGTGTGATGGACACAGCTTAGCTCAGGGGTGGGACATGATTGGGAGCCGCTCCGGTGGCGGTCGGGTACGCCGTGGCCGCCTGCGTGCCGGGCGCTTCGTCGTGCATGCCATTCACGCCGTCGTACATGCCTTTCTCACCCAGCACGCAATTGCGCACAGAATCTGAGTGCGAGCACGCTCTTGCGCACTGCCGCTGGCATCGAGCACGCTTGAACGCACGGCTTTTTCAGCGCGCACGCTCTTGCGCACATTGGCCGCAACGTTTGCCCAGGTAACGTGGGGCGGTGATGTGCGTTTGAGCGTGCTCGATGGTTTGATTGTGCGTTGGCGCGTGGAGGATGAGAAAAGCGTGCGCAAACGCGTGGAAGGTGAGAGGCACGTGCGTTCGCGCGTGAGCGGTGATGTCAAATGTGCATTCGCGCGTGCGCGGTGCCGCCATGGCTGCGCAATATGTGCGTTCATGCGTGGCAGGCGAGAAAATCGTGCGTTCGCGTGTGCGTGGTGTCGCCAGTCTTGCGCCACGTGTGCGTTCTCGCTTGCGCGGCGCCTCCATGTGTGCGCTCGCGCGTGCTCGCCGCTACGGCGCCGCCGCCCCGCGCCCGCCGCCCCTCTCGCCTGGAACTGTGACAAGCAGATAAACGCTCTCGCAATTTGCGCAGATTTGAATATCTGGCACCTAGAATGCGTTCAAGCCTTTAACGGTGGCGCGAGACGCCACCAAGGACGCAAGCGACACCTCGCCAGGAGGGGCATCCGCAGGCCGCGGGTGCCCCTTTTTGCGCAGGGCGTCGCAGGGGAAAGGAGCTCCGATGAACCTACTCGCGGGTGCGGACCGGCTGCCCAGGGCACTCCTGGCGCTGGAGGACGGCAGCTGCTACGCCGGCCAGTGCTGCGGCGCCGAGGGCGAGGCCTTCGGCGAGCTGGTGTTCAACACCTCGATGACCGGCTACCAAGAGATCGTGACCGACCCCAGCTATGCGGGCCAGATCGTGACGCTGACCTATCCGCAGGTGGGGAACTACGGCGTTACCGCCAGCGACGGCCAGGCAGCGGCGCCGGCGCTCAGGGCCCTGGTGGTGCGTGACATGTGCTTCGAGCCGAGCAACTGGCAGAGCGTCCAGAGCCTGCCCGACTACCTGCGGCAGGAGGGCGTCGTGGCCATCCAGGGTGTGGACACGCGCGCGCTCACGCTGAGGGTCCGCGAGGCGGGCGCCATGAGGGCTGCGGTCTCGACCACCGACCTCGACCCGAGGAGCCTGGTCGCGCGCGTGCGGGCGAGCGCGGGCATAGGCAGCCACAACCACGTCGCCGACGTCAGCGTGGGGGAGAGGACCGTGCTTGCGCCCCAGCCGGCTCCCTCCGGCCGCCCCTGCCGCGTCGTCGCCTACGACTGCGGCATGAAGCGCGGCATCGCCGACGCCCTGCGCGCGCGTGGCTTCGAGCTCGTCGTCGTGCCCTGGGACACCCCTGCCGAAAAGGCGCTGGCGCAGGCCCCCGACGCCGCCTTCCTCTCGAACGGCCCCGGCGACCCCCAGAGCGTCGGCGCGACCCAGGAGGCCACCCGCGCCCTCCTGGGGCGGCTTCCCGTCTTCGGCATCTGCCTGGGAACCCAGCTCATGGCCCTGGCAGCGGGTGGCAGCGTGCTGAAGCTCCCCTACGGCCACCACGGGGGCAACGAGCCCGTGATGAACCTCCTCACGGGAAAGGTCGAGGTCACGGCCCAGAACCACAACTACGTGCCGGACTTCGCGAGCCTAGGCCCGCTCGTCCCCGAGCTCAGCGGGGGAGAGGCGCGCCACCACGACGACCTCAGGCACTGGAGCCGCCGTCGCGTGGCGCCGGTGGTCGCCAACGGGCGCTACGGCCGTATCCGCCTCACGCACGTGAACCTCAACGACGGAAGCCTCGAAGGCCTCCAGTTCCTGGACGCGCGCGCCTTCTGCCTGCAGTATCACCCCGAGGCCGCGCCCGGGCCCAGCGACTCCTCCTACGCCTTCGACTCGTTCAGGCGCCTCGTGGACGGCGAGGCGGACTACCTCGCGCCCGCGCCCGAACTAGCCGCAACGTCGCCCGTCCCCGCCGCTGCGTCGCACGCGCCCGAACCAGCCGCTGCGTCGCACGCCCCCGCCGCCTCCACGCCCGCCGTCCCCGCCCCCGAAGGGAGGTCCCTCTGATGCCCCGTCGCGACGACATCCACAAGGTCCTGGTCATCGGCTCCGGTCCCATCGTCATCGGCCAGGCCTGCGAGTTCGACTACTCCGGCACGCAGGCCTGCCGGGCCCTGCGCGAGGAGGGATACGAGGTCGTGCTGGTCAACTCCAACCCCGCAACCATCATGACCGACCCCCAGACCGCCGACCGCACCTACGTGGAGCCCATCACCGTGGCCAGCGTGGAGAAGGTCATCGAGCGGGAGCGGCCGGACGCGCTTCTCCCCAACATGGGCGGCCAGACGGCCCTCAACTGCGCAGTGGCGCTGGACGAGGCGGGCGTGCTCGCGCGCTGGGGCGTCGAGGTCATCGGCTGCGACATAGCCTCCATACAGATCGGCGAGGACCGCGAGCTCTTCGCCCGGGCCATGGTCGACATCGGCCTGCGCGTGGCGGACTCGGGCGTGGCGCACTCGCTCGAGGAGTGCGCAGAGGTCGCGGCACGGCTGGGCTACCCCGTCGTGGTGCGGCCCGCCTTCACCCTGGGCGGGGCCGGCGGTGGCATGGCCCACGACGAGGCCGAGCTCGCTGACATCGCGCGCGAGGGGCTCGCGCTCTCGCCCGCCCACGAGGTGCTGGTGGAGCAGGACCTCGAGGGCTGGAAGGAGATAGAGATGGAGGTCATGCGCGACTCCGCGGGCAACGGAATCGTGGTCTGCTCCATCGAGAACCTCGACCCCATGGGCGTCCACACAGGAGACTCCATCACCGTGGCTCCCGCCCAGACCCTCACCGACCGCGAGTTCCAGCGCCTGCGCGACCACTCGCTTGCCATCCTGGAGCGGGTGGGCGTCGCCTGCGGCGGCTCCAACGTGCAGTTCGCCGTCAGCCCCACGACGGGCGAGGTCGTGGTCATAGAGATGAACCCGCGCGTGAGCCGCTCGTCGGCGCTGGCCTCCAAGGCCACGGGGTTCCCCATCGCCAAGATGGCGGCGCTGCTCTCCGTCGGCTACACCCTGGACGAGATCCAGAACGACATCACCCGCGCGACGCCCGCCTGCTTCGAGCCCTCGATCGACTACTGCGTGGTCAAGGTGCCGCGCTTCGCCTTCGAGAAGTTCGAGGGCACGAGCGAGGAGCTCACCACCCGCATGAAGTCGGTGGGCGAGGCCATGGCCATGGGCGGCTGCTTCGAGGAGGCGCTGCAGAAGGCCCTGCGCTCGCTGGAGCGCGGCTGGCCCGGCCTGGTGAGCCCCCCGGAGGCGGACGAGACGGACGACGCGCACCTGCTCGAGCTGGTGGCGCGCCCCACGCCGGAGCGCATACTCTGGCTGGGAGAGGCGCTGCGCCGCGGCTGGGACGTGGCGCGCCTGCACGAGGCCACGGGCGTCGACGCCTGGTTCCTCTGCCGCATGCGCGACATCGTACTCGCCGAGCGCGCCATCGCGCGGCTGGGCCTTGCGGGGCTGGGCCCGGAGCGGCTCCTCGCTGCCAAGCAGCTCGGCTTCTCCGACCTGCAGATCGCGCGCCTCGTCGGCTCGGGCGAGGACGTGGTGCGCGGCGTCCGCGAGGCGCTGGGCGTCGTGCCCCGGCGCCGCAGCGTGGACAGCTGCGCCGGGGAGTTCGCCTCGCGCACGGGCTACCACTACTTCGGCTACGCGGCGGGGGAGGCGCCTGCGGATTCCGTGCCTGCCATGGCCGCCCTGCCAGGCGAGAGTTGCGCTGGCGCCTCGCTCGCGGCTGGGTCCCGTGCCGCGGCCGCGCCTGTCCCCGCCGCCCAGGCCGCGCCCGCGGGCCGCAGCGTGGTGATCATCTCCGCCGGTCCAAACCGCATCGGCCAGGGCATCGAGTTCGACTACTGCTGCGTGCACGCCTCGGCGGCGCTGCGCGAGCGCGGCTTCCAGACGGTCATGGTCAACTGCAACCCCGAGACGGTCTCCACCGACTACGACAGCTCCGACCGGCTCTACTTCGAGCCGCTGACCTTCGAGGACGTGATGAACGTCGTCGAGCTGGAGCGTCCGCTCGGCGTGATCGTGACCCTGGGCGGCCAGACGCCCATCAACCTGGCCCGGCGCCTCCGCGACGCGGGCGTGCCCATCCTGGGCACCCAGCCCGAGGCCATCGACCTGGCCGAGGACCGCGACCGCTTCGCCGCGCTGCTCGACCGCCTGCAGGTGGCCTATCCGCCCTCGTCCACGGCGAGCACGGCCGAGGAGGCCCGCGAGGTGGCCCGTCGCGTGGGCTACCCGCTCCTCGTGCGTCCCAGCTACGTGCTGGGAGGGCGTGGGATGGCCATCGTGTACGGCGAGGAGGACCTGGGCGGCTACATGGAGCGTGCCACGCGCGTCTCGCCCGATCACCCCGTCTACCTGGACGCTTTCCTCGAGGATGCCATCGAGCTGGACGTGGACGCGCTCTGCGACGGGCGGGAGTGCCACGTGGGCTCCGTGCTCGAGCACATCGAGGAGTGCGGCATCCACTCCGGGGACTCCGCCTGCTGCTGCCCACCGTTCTCGCTCTCGGCCCAGATGGTGCGGCAGGTGCGCGAGGTGACGCACCGGCTGGCGCTGGCGGTGGGCGTCGTGGGACCGCTCAACGTGCAGTATGCGGTGAAGGACGAGCAGCTGCTGGTCATCGAGCTCAACCCCCGCGCGAGCCGCACGGTGCCCTTCTCGTCCAAGGCCACGGGCGTGCCGCTGGCACGGCTCGCCGCGCGCGTCATGGCGGGCGAGACGATCGCGGGGCTCCGGGCTGCCGGCGAGCTGCCGGACGAGGGGCGCGAGCTGGGCTACTTCGCCGTGAAGGAGGCGGTCATGCCGTGGGCGCGCTTCCCGGGGGCGGACTCTGTCCTGGGGCCCGAGATGCGCTCGACCGGCGAGGTCATGGGCATCGCCGCGAGCTTCCCGGAGGCGTATGCCAAGACCCGGCAGGCCATCGACTATGAGATGCCCCGCGAGGGTGCGGCGTTCGTCTCCGTCTGCGACCGCGACAAACGTGCGATCGCGCCGGTGGCGCTGGCGCTGGCCAACATGGGCTACAAGATCGTGGCCACCGAGGGGACCGCTCGTACGCTGCGCGCGGCGGGAATCGCCTGCGAGGTGGTGAGGCGCGTCGCGGAGGGGCACCCCAACGCGCTCGACCTGGTGGAGTCGGGCAGCCTGGCGTTCATCGTCAACACGCCGCACGGGCACGCCTCACGCGGCGACGGGGCGCGGCTGCGTGCGGCGGCGGTGAACCATGGCATCTGCTGCGTGACGGCGATGTCCGCGACGATCGCGCTGGTGCAGGCGCTGGCGGCGGTGAGGGCGCGAGGTGGCGGCGCGCTGGACGTGGTCGCGCTGCAGGACCTGTAGCGCCGTGGCTCGGGCGAGAGGGGCGCGCGAGAGGCGCGTGTCGTCGCAGCGAGAGGGACGCGCGATGGCGCGTGACGAGAGGTGCATGTCGTCGCGTGCGTGCGGCTTCCACGCTCGTGCGCCCGCGCCTCTCTCCCGGCACGCTCTTATGCACGCCACCGGGTACGGCCACCGTCGTCGCGCACGCTCTTGCACACGGCCACCGGTGCCGAGCACGCTCTTGCGCACAACTCCTGCAACGCGCACGCTCTTACGCACATGTGCCTCGACGTTTGCCCAGGTAACGTGAGGCGACGATGTGCGTTCGAGCGTGCTCGTCGTTTTGCTTGTGCGTTGGCGCGTGGGTGGCGCTGGCGGTCGTGCGTTGACGCGTGGGTGGCGCTGGCGGTCGTGCGTTCGAGCGCGCGAGCGGCAGGGGCAAGGTGTGCGTCCAAAAAAACTGCGCACGGTATTTTCGAACTTCGGTCGAAATGAGCGTCTGGCCAGCTCAGGAGCTCATTCTCTTTGTGCATCTCCACAACTCTGAGGAATCATGCGCAGTTTTCCGGCGCCTCCGCGACTAGCTCGGGCCTCAGACGATGACGCGGTACTCGTCCTTCAGCGGCCCCGCGCCCTTCTCCTGCTAGCGCGGTACGCGGCCGAAGGGTATGTCCAGCGCGTCCTGGTAGCCTGGCTCCGCGTCCACGATCGCCGGAATCAGGTTCACGTTGGGCGCGGCGCTGGTCAGGAACGGGTCCTCGTGGTCGATGATGCCGTCGATGTCCACCCTCACGTGGGGCTCGCCGAAGATTTCGATCGCCTTGTCCACGCTGTAGTCGGCCAGGATCTGGTTCGACCCCTTGTGGTTGAAGTGGAAGCCCACCACCTCGCGGCCGTGGTCGTAGGTCGCCATCACGAAGTGGTGCGTGCCGATGGTGCCCGGCATGATGTGCGCGTTGGGGGTCGTCACCTCGGCGTCGGCCATCACCTGCTCGACGTCGCAGCGGTACTCGTCGTAGTCCAGCCCCAGCCTCTCGGTGACCTCGATCACCGTCGGCCCGTAGTAGGTGAAGAACAGGCTCTTGAGGAAGGCGAACTGCGGGGCTGGAATCTCCTCGACCGTCATGTGGCTGCCCCCGGCGCAGAAGAAGGCGACGTGCAGGGACTCGGCCTCGCTCAGGCTCCGCTTCCAGGCGGTCTCGATGATCCTGCTGCCCATGGAGAAGGTGTAGCGGTAGATGAACCGGAGGTAGGAGTTGTAGCCCGTGGTCTCGAACATGCGGTACTGCTCGGGGTTGCTGCGCGCCTTCTCCAGGATGGCGGCGAAGAGGTCCTCGAGGTCGCGGCAGCCCTCGTCCAGGATGGCAGCGTCGTAGACCTGCTGGAAGTAGGCATCCATCACGTCCGACTTGTTCCTGAAGTAACGGTAGAAAGTCGTCTTGCTCACGTCGGTCTGAGCTAGGATCATCTCGACGGTGATGGAGGGGTAGCTGTGCTTGTGCAGGAGGCGCACGAAGCCGTCGACGATGTGCCGCTTGGTCCACGTGGGCATGCTGCCTCCTCTGTTGGTGGCATCGTCTGACGTCGGCCACTAGCTTACGCGTGTCGGGCACGCCGTTGCGCACACGCGCCGACGTCGGGCACGCACTTGCGCACACGCGCCGACGTCGCGCACGCTCCAACGCACAGGTACCGACGTCCGGCACGCTCCAACGCACGGACATTTCGCCGAACACGCGCTTGCGCACACGTTTTTCATCGCACACGCTGTTGCGCACACGCACTCCTGCGTTTGCCCAGATAGCGCGGAGCGTCCATGTGCGTTCGAGCGTGCTCGCTCTGGAAGATGTGCGTTCGAGCGTGCTCGCTGTGTGTGGCGTGCGAAACAGCGTGCTTGTTGCGGATGTTGTGCGCAACGGCGTGCACGACGCTAACGACGTGCGTAGTTGCATGCACGGTGCTCTGGCCCGACACCTTGCGTCGCCACCCTGCTTTGCGCCTACGCCTCGCGAGCGCTAGCATTTTCATGGCGAGAGAGGCGCCGCAACGTAGCCGCACGTCGTATACACCCGCGTCTGCCGCGACACGCCCGCGCCCAGCACCGCCGCTGCCCGCGCCCAACACCGCCGCTGCCCGCGTCCAGCGCCGCCGCACGCCCCCACGCGTGCGACCCCGCCCCGTACCCAACCACCTACCCCCACACTCCGGAGGTTCACATGGAAAACGGCATGATGCTCCAGGGGTTCTCCTGGTACCTACCCGCGGACGGCGCGCACTGGAAGCGCCTGGCCGAGCTCGCGCCCACCCTCGCGCACATGGGCGTGAGCTCCGTCTGGATGCCGCCCGCCTACAAGAGCTCCGAGGGGGCCGAGGGCGTGGGCTACGCCGTCTACGACCCCTGGGACCTGGGCGAGTTCGACCAGTGCGGCAGCGTCCGCACCAAGTACGGCACGCGCAGGGAGTACCTCTCAGCCATCCGCGCCCTCCAGAAGTCGGGCATCCAGGTCCTCGCTGACGTCGTGCTCAACCAGCGCTTCGGTGGGGAGGAGTGCGAGGACGTCCTGGCCACCCCCATCAACCCCGCCAACCGCAACGAGCAGGCGGGCGAGCCGCGCCAGATCAGCGCCTGGACCCGCTACCGCTTTCCCGGTCGGGCCGACAAGTACTCCGACTTCCACTGGGACTGGCGCTGCTTCCACGGCACCGACTGGGACGAGTCGACCCACGAGCCCGGCGTCTACCTCTTTAACGGCAAGCACTGGGACGAGGATGTGGACAAGTCCGAGAACGGCAACTACGACTACCTCATGGGCTCCGACGTGGACGTGAGCGAGCCCGCGGTGGAGGAGGAGCTCGGCCGCTGGGGCGAGTGGTACCTCAAGACCACCGGCGTCGACGGCTTCCGCCTGGACGCGCTGAAGCACATCTCGCGCGCGTTCTTCCACCGCTGGCTCACGCGCCTGCGCGAGGCCACGGGCAAGGAGCTCTTCACGGTGGGGGAGTACTGGTCGCCCGAGGTGGAAGACCTCGAGTCCTACCTGGGCGAGGTTCCCATGAGCCTCTTCGACGTGCCCCTGCACTACCGGCTCTTCGACGCCTCCAACAGCATGGGCGAGAGGGACCTGGCTCACGTCTTCGACGACACGCTGGTGCAGCGCGAGCCCATCCGTGCCGTCACCTTCGTGGACAACCACGACACCCAGCCCAACCAGGCGCTGCAGAGCACGGTCCAGGACTGGTTCAAGCCCAGCGCCTACATGCTGATCCTCCTGCGCGAGGCGGGGTATCCCTGCGTCTTCTTCGGGGACCTCTTCGGCATGTCCAACGACGGCAACATCCCCGCCGTGGCCGAGCTCCCGTTGCTCATGGAGCTACGCCAGCGCTTCGCCTTCGGTCCCCAGAACGACTACCTGGACGACGCCAACCTCATAGGCTGGACCCGCGAGGGAGACGACGCCCACCCCATGAGCGGCGTGGCCGTGGTGCTCACCGACGCCGAGGGCGGGTCCAAGCGCATGCGCGTGGGCGCGCGGCACGCCGGCTCGACCTTCTGCTGCGTGGCGGGGTTCGAGGAGCCGGACGTCACCATCGACGACGAGGGCTTCGGCGAGTTTTCCTGCGCCGGGGGCTGCGGCTGCGCGTACGTGCGCAAGGAGGTCGTGAGCTCGCTCGAGCACGACCGCGTGCTGCGCTCGATAGACCGAATCGTGCGCAAGGTGCAGGAACCGCGCTACGAGTACTGTCCCATAAGCGTCAACGCCGCGCCGCACCGTACGCGCTCGAGGAAGGGCAAGTAGGGGAGAGGGACTCGGGCGTTTGGCAGCGACTGGCGGCCATCCAGCACGCGACAACGCACGCCCGTCGCCGCTCCGCACGCGCATGCGCATGCGAGCCGCTATCGAGCCGCTACCCCACACGTGCTTACGCACACGAGCCGCCATCCCGCACGCGCTTACGCACGTCGCTTACGCCCAGCACGCGAAAGCGCACATTGGTCTTGGCGTTTCCGCATTTGGCGGGAGGAGTCCGTGTGCGCGACCGCGTGCGCGTTCAAAATGGCGTGCGCAACGGCGTGCGCGATGCGGCTGCGCGTGCGCATTGTCTGGTCGCGTGCGGGATGGCGTGGACGATGTTGTCGGAGTGCGTTCCCGCGTGCCTGCGGCGACGGGCGGCTCCGGCATCCAGCCCCGGCCCGCATGCCGCACTCGGGTCGAGTCCGTCGCCTTGCGACAAACATTAAACTTCGAAGCAAACGCGCGTCAGTAACAAAATCGCCAAGATTCCTTCTGTTTTAGACACACAAACCCTCGAAATCGTTCTGTGTTAGAGACATAATTGAGCAAATACCTTCTGCTCTAGAAACGGAGTGGCCATGCTCAAGAGGAAGATGCTCCACGAGCTCGAAGGCTGGAAGGCCGCAGGCGCTCGCAAGGCATTCATACTGCTCGGGGCGCGCCAGGTCGGCAAGACGTACGTCGTGCGCGAGTTCGCGCGGCAGAGCTACGACTCCTTCGTCGAGGTCAACTTCATCGAGAGCCAGGAGAGCGGTGCCTTCCTCGCGGCGTCGTCGAGCTCGACGGAGCTGCTCTCGCGCCTCTCGCTCGTGGCGGGACGCTCGATCCCCGAGGGCTCGCTGATCTTCCTCGACGAGGTGCAGCAGCTGGGGCACGACGTCGTCACGTTGTCCAAGTTCATCGTGGAGGACGGCCGCTTCGACCTCATCCTCTCCGGCTCGCTTCTTGGCACGACGCTCGGCGGGGTGACGTCGTTTCCCGTCGGATACGCGCAGGTCCGCCGGATGTTCCCCCTGGACTTCGAGGAGTTCTGCTGGGCCAGCGGGGTACCGTCCTCCATCATCGACGAGCTCCATGTGGCGCTTGACGCAAGGACTCCCGTCGAGGACTCTCTGCACGACCGCATGGTGAGGCTCTTCAGGCAGTACATCGTGGTGGGTGGCATGCCCGAGGCGGTCTCGACGTTCCTCGAGGGCGGGCTGGACCTCGGCGGTGCCCGGCAAGTCTGCCTGGATATCGTCGAGCAGTACGGCTTCGACATCTCCAAGTACGCAGGCGAGAAGAGCCTCAACGTCCGCTCCATCTACTCCAACGTGCCCTCGCAGCTCGCGAAGGAGAACAAGCGCTTCCAGATGGCGTCCGTGAGGGCGGGGGCCACGCACGGGCGGCTGAGGGACGACTTCGCCTGGCTCGAGGAGGCCGGGGTGGTGCTTCCCGCTCATGCGGTCACGGAGCCCAAGTACCCCCTCCAAAGGACCAAGGTGGGGGAGAAGTTCAAGCTCTACTCGTCTGACTGCGGGCTCCTGCTGGCGCAATATCCGCGGCTCGCTGCCATGAGGGTCGTGTCGGGCGAGGGGGATGCCAACTTTGGGGCGGTGTACGAGAACGTCGTCGCCCAGGAGCTCGCATCGTCGGGCAGGGAGCTCTGGTACTTCCACAACAGCAGGAAGGGCGAGGTGGACTTCCTGCTCCAGACCGAGGACGCCAGGGTCATCCCGCTCGAGGTCAAGTCGGGGAAGGACTACAAGCTGCACCTTGCCCTCAACAACCTGCTGAGGACGAGCGACTGGAGGATTGACGAGGCCCTGGTGCTCTCGGAGCACAGCGTGTCCGTCGAGCAGAGGCTTGGGAAGCCGGTCTATTACCTGCCGCTCTACATGCTGCTCTTCCTGGACCAGCTGGTTGGAGCTGGGCACATGGGGGACATGCATCTGGAGCCCGTCGAGTTTTAGGTTTTAGGATCAGAGAGGGGCCAGGACAAGTCTGACCGCTAGACCTGCCATGCGGGGGTTACGACGACACCCCGTCCTGCCACACCGTCGTCCCGTGCCAGGCACACGACCTCGCCCCAGCCCAGCTCGCAGCCGTCGACGCCTTGGAGGCTCGCAAACTCTCTCTGGGCCTCGTCGGCGCGTGCGGCCCTGCCGGCGTCCACCTTGATGGGGTGCAGCACGTTGCCCTCCCTCAGCACCAGGTCGAGCTCGCGGCCCTCCCCGTCGAAGGGGTAGCTGAACCTAGCGAGCTCCCGTCCCGCCGCCAGCCATGTCTTCATGACCTCGGAGGTCACGAAGCTCCGGAGCATGGGTCGGTAGAGTGGCCCGAAGCGCAGTCCGTCAGGGCTGTCCAGGCTTGCCAGGTGGCAGGCGAGCCCGGTGTCCATGAAGTGGAGGAGGGGAGTGCGCCCCGCGTGGGAGCTCGCCCTCCTGCCCAGGGCGGATACGAGGGGAGGCACCAGGCAGACGATGCCCAGGTCCTCGAGCAGGTTGATCCATTCCTCGGCGGTCTGGGGGTCGAGCTCGGCCTCATTGCAAAGCCCGTCCAGGTCAAGGGGTTGCGCCGTCCGTTTTGCGCAGGCCGTCATGAGGCCCAGGAAGCGGAAGGCGTCGCGCCTTCCCAACAACCCCTCCAGCTTGTGTTCGAGGAGCTCCCTCTCCCAGGCGGAGTAATAGTCGTCCCAGTTGGCCGTGGCGTCCAGGAGCGTGGGCTGCCCGCCGCGCCAGATGTGCTCCCAGAGAGCCCCCTCGTCCATCGCGGGTGCTCCACCCATGTTGCGAGGCGGCGCGGGAACGTGTGGGCCTCTGCCCGTCTGTCCCAGCAGCTCCCGTAGGCTGAGCGTCCCAAGCTGAAGCGTGCGGACGTGCGCGGCAAAGGGTTGCAGCGCGGCAGAGAGCCTCTCGGTTACGAGCTGCGCCTCCAGCACGAGTCCGCCGGGGCGGCCGTCCGCCACGGCGGCGGCGACGAGCCTGCGGACGAGTCTGGGCTGCCGCTCCGTATCCTCCAGCACCAGCGTGCGGTCGCCCCCTGCCAGCAAGTCGTCGGGGTCCGCAAGGGTGACGTCCATCGCACTTACGTCTTCATCAGAGAGGAACTGGCATGCCTCGCCCAGGCAATGACGCAGGAGGCTGGTCTTCCCTGAGCCCCGTGGTCCCACGAGCAGCAGCACTTCGTACTGTCCGATGCAGCTTTCCAGCAGTGGTTCGATCTCTCTGTGGACGTACATCGCTAGGCTCCTATCGACCAATCGCATGCACTGCCGTTGTTTCCATGATGGCGTATGCCTTCGCTGATGGCACATAAGCTGGTAATGCCGCATCCGTAGGTAAAAGATTGTCCTCACCGATGGAATTCGTCTGACGTTGCTCGTGCTCAACGTCAGAAGATTCGCAGAACCCGTCAGAGGCATCAGTATCCTCGTCTCTTAAGAAAATCCAGATATTGACTCGACTGCCGCCTAGAGAGGTCCGTCTCCACCGGAGTCACGCTGGCGTGGGAGGCGATCGTCGCGAAGGTGAAGGCGTCGCCCTCGGGGGGCCACCTGGGTGCGCTGCAGCTCGGCGCCGGCCTCCACGAAGCAGTCGTTGACGCCGGCCTCCTCCACGTCCATCACGTCGGCGAACAGGCGGATGCCCCGGTCGTAGTTGAAGGTCTTGGTCTCGAACCCGTAGGTGATGGCGCCGGTCCTGTAGCCCACGTTTCGGGTGTAGTTCCCGAGGCCGGTGACTGAGATCTTCGGGACCATGACCTCCCTTGCGTTGTGCCCAGCGCGGACCGTGCGCCGCCCGCTGTTGAGCACGCCGGAGACGGACGCCCTCTGGTACACCTCGTCGAGCACCGAGGCGTAGCTCTTCGCGAACGCGATGCTGTTGCTGGGCATGGGTTACCTCGCTTCCCGCCGGTAGGCCCGGCCTATTCCTGCTTGTCTTCGTCGGTGGACCCCGCGATGTCGCGCCAGTGCCTGAGCGTTTTGCCTTCGTCGGTCGCCGCGCCGGCGTTGGGAAGGCCGGTCTTGCCGGAGGGCTGTGCGTTGTCGCCGGCCATGTGCTTTGCGAATAGCCAGGGCTCGCTCGCTCTCATCTTGTCGATGTCGCCGTCATAGTCGTCCAGGACGGCCCTTGCCGCCTTCACGTTGCGGCACCCCGCCAGCTGCAGCGAGAAGTCGACGCGCTCGTCGGCCGACGCCTTCTTCAGGTCAGCGATCTCCGCGCTCAGCTTCTCGGCCTGCTCGGCGCTCTAGGCGGCGTCTGCTATCTGCGCCTCGAGCGAGGCGATCTTCTCGTCGCGCTCCGCAATCTGCCTCTCGTAGTCGGGGGCTGATACGTTTCCGGCTTCGTTGCCCCCGACTACCTGCTGCGGTGCCGCCTGCTGGGCCTGCTGCTGCCCTTGCCCTTCCTGGGCTTGCGTGCCCTCCTGCGTGCCATTCTGCTCACCGTCCATGCCCTGCCTGCCTTCCTCGTAGCAGACAGCGCATGCCGCCTGCATCCAGAACCGATGGATGCAGTATCTCGGCACGTCACAAAGTGGCGTTTCGATGTTGGTTAACATTGTCCAAATGATGGTTTGTATCAAAATATTTGACTTTAGCTAATTTATGAGATACGCTACCACGCGAGGTGATGACATGAAACCTGTCGTTGAAGAAGAAATCGCTAAGCTCCAGGACAACCTTCCGCTCATTCGCAATGCAGGCGGCTGGTCAGCAGAGGAGTTTGGCGACATGATTGGCGTCACCAAGCAGACGGTGCGAAACCTAGAGACCAAGAAAACGCGCTTGAGCAAGACGCAATACATTGCGATCCGAGCAGTGCTCGACTACGAGCTTGAAGAGAGACCGGACGACCAATTGCTCGCTTCGGCAGTTAACCTGTCCATGAACTCCGACGACCTGCTCGAACCTGAGAAGAATCAAGCTCGCGCGTTCGTCGAGGGGGCCACAAGAACAGGGCTGGACCAGAAGGCCATTGTGGCGGGGTTGGCTGCCCTCATTGGCGCAGCGGCTGCGGAGGCAATAGTCATGGGTCCGATAGCGTCGGTAGCCATCGGTGCAACGGCGGACACATGGCTCTCGAAAATTATCAAGCGCAACTAAAGCGAAAGCAGCAAACGGTTAGGAGTCACGCATGAGCAATCTAGGTTGGTATCAGGTAATGACCACGATGGCAAAGAGGGTCGGTGGACCCCGACGCTTCATGGCCCTGCTTTCCGGATGCAGTGCGTTGATTGGTGGTGTATCAGTTGCAGGTGGCAGCAAGATCAAGAAGACGGTCGACAAATCTCTAGAGGATAAGAAGCGAATAGCCGATGCTGCTGTTGTGTATACGGTCGCTAAGGAAGGCCACAGCAACGAGGGCCTGGCATTCAACGTCGGCGACAAGTTCAAGGTGCTGGAGGTTGACGGCGATGCTGCCCTCATAGACAAGATCGGTGACGAGAACAGCCCCTATTTCGTGTCCGCGGATTTCTTGAAATCAATATCGAGCTACGTGGCGTAAATCCACATACTGCTTTAGCGCCCGGCCACCTCGTCAAACCCCTTCCGGGCACAGCACTTCTTGTACTTCCTTCCGCTGCCGCAGAAGCACACGTCGTTACGACCGATGTGCTCTGCTGCAGCCCGTGTAGCAGCGACCTTTCCCGCAAGCTGGTCGCAATCGTTGGCGAAAGTCATTCTCATTTCGTTGAACCGCTCATGTGAAAAGGTCTCGTCCTCGTCAAGTGTGCTATCCCACTCCGCAAGCATTAGCTGGAACTTTTTGAAATTGCTGGTCTGTAGGAGGTCTCCCAGGTCGAAAGACACGAGCATCGTGGGTGCTTCTTTGCCGGTTGCGATTGACCACAGTGCCGGGATGATGCCGTTTGTGGTGATGAGCCGGTACCACATCTCCATCGTGATGTGGTTGAGGTCAAGCCGCCCTCCGATTGACTCTCGCAGCGAATCGACCTGCGATGGAAGCAGCCTCACCTGCCGTACTGTCTCCGCAATTGCGGTCCGCATGTCCTCTACACAGTCGAGATCGTCAAATAAAGTGTTCCTATTACTCATCCCGATAATGCACTCTAGGACATACCCAGCATAAGCTAAACAACGAAGAAGAGATCGCCGCGTGCGCGAGTGATGGCGACGTACAACTTCGCCCGCGTCCCGTCTTTCAGATTTACAGGCTTGCCGTCGAGCCACTTCTTCATTTCTGGCGTAGGGAAGATTACGACATCCTCCAACGTCAACCCTTTGGAATCTCCCATATTCATCATGTGACACTCGGTCGGCACTTTAGTCCGCGCATCGTATCTGAGAACCGTAAATTCCCTGTTATGGGATTTTGTCCAAGTCTCAAAATCTGACTTTTTAATCTTCGAGACCAAGCCGAGAGGATTGCTCGCTCTTTCGGCGCTAGAGGTGACCTGTGGCAACTTTGGGTATAGCGAGTTAGCAAGGTCGATTACCGCCTTTGAGCAGCGGAAGGTGGTTCCTAATGCGACCGTATCCGGTGTATAGCCCTTTGCCGTCTGCAAGAACTCAAAAATGTGGGGGACACCTGAGTGTTTGGGTTCGTTGCCAGTGCGGTAGGTCTGTTGACGGGGATCACCAACTATTACCATTTCGGCAGCTTTTTCCATAAGTGTGCCGAGCACGTCATAGTCATAACCTGCGAAATCCTGTCCTTCGTCAACCAAAATTGTGTCGTAGATCGAGCAAACCCTGTTCGTGACCTCGCCGTTCCATTGCTCATCGCACAGCACTGCAAGGTCGGAAAGCCTGCTTTTATACACAAAACCAGGTATGGGACAGTAGTACCGCTCGGCACCACGGCTAATACCCCTACGATTTTGCACACGACCTTCGTTGAAGAGCATCCTGTCAATCCGGTGTGTAAATCCTTGAGCGGGAAAAGGCCTAACGCCGTGTGCGAGCAAAAAAGAAAACCAAGTCATGATGGTGATGTTTGCGGGCACATAACCAAGTTCATTGGCTACAGATGCACGGAATTCGCATGCGTTAGCGTTGGTGTAGGTCAGGTAAAGAACACTGCTGCTATGGCTGCGCTCTGTTGCAATCTTGCGAAGCATGGTTGTCTTGCCAGTGCCAGCACCTGCAATGATAGTCCTCTTGTGATCATCACTGCTGCTCATCAAGCCATCCCAGCCCATCATCAATGTATTTTGGAATGACTACGGCACTGTCAGCATCGAACAACGTGAGCGCGGTATCCGTCTTGTTCCCTTCCATATGCTTGAGGAGCCTAGCCTCGCAATCATCCTCTCTGCCAAGAAGTTTCTTCATGTTTCCGAAGCCGTTTGCTTCTAGCATCTCAGCCTCAAGCGTGTTCCAGTTAATCTTTCTCTCAGGGTCAACGTTGTTTGGGTCGTTCGCCGGGCGAATCTCTTCCACGTAACTGATCTTGACGAACTCAAGGCCGCTATAGTCGCAGTACTTTGCCTTCAAAGATTCAGGATTGCCGTCATTGTCGGTAAGCACAAGCACGCGCTTTCTGATTGCGGAGGCGAGTTCAAGGAACCTCAGAAATCCACTGCCAACCGAGATAACGTCGATACCGTCCTCGATGGGCAATCTACCGGCATGTTTCTTCCTGTAGGCAAGCTGTACGATGAGTTCGTCGGAAGGGCCTTCGACAAGAACTGCGCACCGCGCAAGGACAAGTCGCAGGGTGTCATACCCCGGCAGCTTCCTGAAGAAGTCAAATGTGTCTTTTGGAAGCGACGTAATTGGCGCACAGGCTGCATGTCCAATCTCATTGCCGATCATCTGAAGATTCTCAAGACCGAGCACGTTGGCAACGTAGCTTGAATGAGTCGTGACAATGATCTTGCGGTCAATCGCCCCATCAGACAAAAGCTTGACGAGCTTGTTCAAGTTCACATGGGATAGGTGGTTCTCGGGTTCCTCGAACAGAAGTAGGGTTGTCTTCTCGGGGCGACTCTTTCCGAGTGCTATCCCTGCCTGCATCATGCTTTGTGAACCGGCACCGATATGACCGTACGGTATTTCCTCTAGGCGTACAACGATATTCCGCTTCCAGGACTCGCTTGTGCCACGGTCTGCGACGATGTCAACGCTTCCCATGCCTTCAATGCCGATGCTGGGAAGAGCCGCGTTGGCCTTTGAGAGCGAATCCTTGGCATTCCAGGCGTCGATAGCAATGCGGGCATCCTGAGCAAGTGCCATCTGTTGTCTCTCGCCAAGTCCGTCGATGAAGGTCCTTGTCGCCCTCTCGTCCGCCCGGTTGCCTTGCCAGTCACCGGCGGGGTTTATCATTACCGAGCGGACGGGGATTTTGCGCGGAGTTATCGGTGCGTCAGCAAAGGTCGTCCACTTGAAATCGTAATACTCGATAGGCACGCTGTTGAGACAGCCATCCGGTAGTGCTTCCAACTCCTCCCTATAATCCTCATCGAACTCGACTGTGAAGGTGAAACCGCAGCACTTCTGTCTTTCAGAATTTACGGCGCCTGACAAAAGTTCCTCTTCGCGGCCACCGCCGTTTAGGAAGACCTCTATGCAGATGCGAGGCAGTTTCAGCCCATGCCCGTCGGATGAACCGGCGACAAAACAAGCAACATCAGCGTTATTGAACAATGTCTGAGATAGCGCACGCCTAATGGGCTCCCCTCGGTACATACCCGTAAGCGCAAGGTGTATCGCCTCGAGGATCGTGCTTTTGCCGACGCCGTTGTCCCCCACGAGTATGTTGAGGGGCTTCAAGATATCAATCGCAAGCGGCTCGTGGATGCATTTGAAGCCGCTGATGACGACCTTGTCTATGTCGAATCTTGGTTGACCTGCGTTCGCCTCTAACATCTACACCTATCCAATCTGCAGCAGTCCCTGGTGGAACGCCCCAAGGAACATGAGCTTGCGTGACGATTTCTTCTTGTTGCCGGAGTCGAACGCGAACTCGATGTACGAGTCGCTGATGTCAATGATCCCACCGTAGGCAAATGCCTTGTGGAATACGGAATCGCCAGGTTCAAGGGCATCGATCTGCCCCTGCGCTATGGGCGGCTTCTCCTCGACTGCCTCGCGCCTTTCCAGCATGCCGCTCATCCACCAGCCGTCGCGGTGCCCGGTCACGCGGCCGTCGCCCGGCCTGAAGGTGAACTTCGCGCTGAGCTTCGCGAGTTCGTCCATCTTGGCATCCAGCTCGTAGTCGCCCAGCACCCAGAGGTTGCCCATACGGTCTCGCTTATCGACTGCCTCTACGCCCCATCCAGCTATGGCTTCCGCAACCCAGTCGAGGGGAGCGGCTTTAGCTTCGGGCTTGGCGGGCGTAGAAGGTGCCGTAGCCTCGCGCATAGGCACGGCTTTGCGCCTAGCATCGCGCTTGAGAATATCGACCTTGGATGCTGGCTGCGGAGCCACACGCCCGTCAATAGCAGACTGCAGGGCATTTACTCTTACTCCTCCATCTGCGGCAATGCCAGCAGAAGAAGCATCTCTGGCTGCCGTACAAGCGATGCCCCTCTCTAATCCAAATGTCGCCAAGCCATCGAAGTCGATGAATTTAAAAGGGTCACCGCCAAGTTCTCCATCTGGGTCAAAATGGTAATCTCCGCTCATGTGGAATCAGCTCTCTAAGAGTTGCTGATAGCGCTTTTTCAGCGAATAAGCGTCGGGCAGGCGCGAAATGCGGTTATGTACCAATTCGTCAAACCGGTTTACTTGCGTAGCAACGACATCGATTCCCCCGGCTTCTTTGAGTAGTCCGGCAAAAGTAATGAACCTGAAGGTGAACGAAATGCCAGCTATGGTCTCCCGATGTCCAGTTTTGAACAGCATAAGTCTGGACACATCGTGCGCCACGTAAACAACCTCGACTTCGCGCTTGTAATCTTCACCGCGAATCTCTGCCTCATGCTTGTGATACTCGACGGTGCCGTTCAGCGAGTTAATGTGATCTTGCACGTACTCGTCACGCAGTCCGCCACCATGAGCCTCATAAGCGTGGACGTGCGTGCGCGTCTCAAGGTCGAGGTACTCCACGTCGCCGTATTTCCGCCCAGAAGCGTTCGTCTCGTTGACAGAAGACCCAAGGCCCCGAACAACCCATTTGTCGTAGTCGTACGCGCAGAAGGTCAGGAAGTCCACGAGGCGCTGGTCGAGCACGCCTTTGGTCAAGCTGTTCGCGGCGACAACGTTATTGACGAATGAGCGGATGCCCGCAGGAGTTATTGGTTCGAGCGGGGTGCGCTTCTGGTTCTTGTCGGCCACGAGCACAAGGTAGCAGCGTATGACGTGCGCGACCCTGCGCCTCGTCGTGTAGGGAAGCTCCGCCATGATGTCGAAGACGTCCGCGAGAATGAGGGAGCCGTTCTGGGTCTCGAGAGGGTGAGAGAGTTTCGTCTCCGCCCAGGAGAGGTCAAGCGAGTAGACGGACTTGGCGTTGTTCAGGTAGGGGTTCTCCTGCGTCGGGTGGTACATCGCATTCCAGAGCGCCTTCACCTTGCTGCCACGCGGACCGCACTCGTATATGGCGCGACCTGGGAACCGGTCGGTCGTCTCGAGCGTCAGCAGCTCGTAATACAGCATAAATAGGTACGGCTCGAAGCCAATGTCGGTCAGCTCGCAGACGTTCTCCCAAAGCTCGTCGTTGCGCGAGAAGATGCCGAGCAAACCCCTGAACGTATCTGCAGCCTCGTCGGCCGGCGTGTCACCGAAGTAGGCACCGACGTCCTCGACGTCGGTGGCATGTATTGCAGGGATGTCATCCTGCTCGAACGCCGCGGATATGCCTATGGAGCCGAGCACGCTGCGGATGGCGTCGAACGTTGCGCCAGGAACATTGAGGATGGACCGTATACGATCGAGTCCGAGGTGCTGCTCCATGACCAGCGTGCGAATGAGCGGCGCGCATCCGATGAGCGCGATTGCATATGACCGCGTCATGAACGACTTCTCTTCAAGCTTTTCTTCAAGCTTGAAGTAGTCGCCTGCGAGCCGCGACATGTCATCGTCCACGCAGATTGCCGTGGAGACGACATCACGGAGCTCCTTAGTCGGGGCGTCGCTGCCGGAGAACCAGAGGCTCCACATCTCGGAAAAACGGCCAGCCACCTCCTCCTCGGAAAGCGCGAGCCTGTCGGGTGCATCAGCATAGAACCTGATGACGCGCTCTGCGGCGGCACCCATGACGTTCGGGTCGATTGGCATCGAGGCCCCCAAGAAGGCTTCCGATACTTCCGAGATTGACTCTTTGCTACTCATCGACTCTCTCCCACAAAGGCTTGTCGGTCGCTTCCGAGGTATGCGCAATCTCATCCGCGACCTCGCCAAGCGTGAGGCCGCAGGCGTTGAGGATGGAGAGGAGCTGCTCGACGCTGAGCTTGTACGCGCCGGACTCGAACTTCGAGATCGTCGCCTGCTGCGTACCCATGGCATCGGCTAGGTTTACCTGGGAGAGGCCGGCTTCCTTGCGCCATTTGGCGACAAGTCCGCCGAGCCGTGTGTTTCCATTGGCCATCCCAGTCAGCTCCAATTCGCAAGGGCGTCCATCACATGATATGATACCATCCATAGGGCTCATTCTCCAATAGAATGAACTCAATTAGAGAGCGAGAGGTTATGCCAGAGTTCGTAAGTCTCTACACGGGCGCCGGGGGCCTCGACCTCGGGTTCATAGCAGCTGGCTTCACGCCCGTATTCGCCAACGACATCAACGCCGACGCGATGGAGACCTATTCTGCCGCGGTGGACATGATTGCCGAGCGTATCGGAAAGGACTTCGAGCACGAGATCATAACCGGTGACATTCGCCAAGTCGAAAGGCTCCCAGAGAGAGGCTGCGCGGACTTGGTCATAGGTGGCCCGCCTTGCCAGGGCTTCTCGGTAGCGGGCAAGATGGACCCGAACGACCCAAGGTCGCGGCACGTCTTCGACTTCCTTGCCATGGTGGAGCGCGTGCAGCCCAAGGCATTCGTCATGGAGAACGTGAAGGCCCTCGCCAAGAACAAGAGATGGGCTGGCACGATTGCAGACATCCGTGCCCAGGCAAAGAAAATCGGCTACAAGACCCACCTCGAAGTCCTCAACAGTGCCGACTACGGCGTGCCGCAGACGCGCGAGAGGATGTTCCTCGTCGGCTTCAAGGACGAAGCGGTCGAGTACACATACCCAGAACCAGCCGTCGAGCATCATGTGGGAGTCGCAGAGGCGCTGCGGAGCCTCCCGGCTCTCGGTGAGCCAGGCAACGACCAGACGTGCAAGGCTAAGGTGACCGCAGCGAAGGAGCCGATTCTGAGACAATCACCGTTTGCCGGCATGCTCTTCAACGGACAGGGCCGCCCGATGGACATGAACCGCCCCGCCCCGACTCTGCCCGCCTCCATGGGCGGCAACAGGACGCCGATTGTCGACCAGAAGACCCTTGAGACTGGTGCGAAGCAGTGGGTCGAGACGTATCACGATAGGCTCATGAACGGTGGCGAGGTTGCCACTCGAATACCGAGCCGGCTTCGCCGCATATCCGTGCAAGAGGCGGCAGCTATCCAGTCGTTTCCGCAGGACATGCCTTGGCACGGCTCGCAGAGTTCCCGCTATCGTCAGATTGGTAATGCCGTGCCGCCGAGGATGGCCTACGCAGTGGCCAAGTCTGTGTCAAAGGCTCTCGGTTACGCTCTTGATACGCAGGAGTCGCTTCTAACACGCATGTCGACAAACTAAGAGGTTTCATGAGGGACGATTTCACGCAAAGGACGAAGGACATCTTAGCGAGAAGAGTCTCTTTCGTATGCTCGAACCCAGAGTGTCGAAAGAAGACGGTAGGCCCTGGTGAAACTCCAGATAAGACTGTCAATATAGGAGTTGCCGCCCACATAGCGGCAGCTTCAGAAGGTGGTCCCAGATTCGACCCATTCATGTCGCATGAGGAAAGGGCTTCGGTAGGGAACGGCATATGGCTCTGCCAGAACTGTGCGCATTTGATAGATGCAGATCCAGATAAGTACCCTTCCGACCTGCTGGCTTCATGGAAGCGTCAGGCGGAGGCAGAAGCGCGATCAAGTATTGGCAGAAGAAGCGGGATGTCATCAGAGGACGTCCTCATGCTAAGCGAAGCTGAAACGTTGTGCTCGGACGCCATAGGATGCCTGCGGAACATCGTCGAAAAGGACGAGTCACATCTCTTACGTGACGTCGTATTGCTGCCGAACAAGTATGTGTGCTTCAGTGGCAGTTTCCTAAGCACCGTATACTACGAAGAGCAACCATTGCTGCTCGAACAGTTCCGGTGGCTGAAAGAGCAGGGTTTTCTCGTTAAGCTGAACGAGAGACGAGATGCGCCGCTTTACCGCATAACGAACAGTTTTTATCGCTGGCTACAAGTTACCTAGCATCAGCTCGTTAGGTATCCAAACTCTTATGAGCGGTCACTTTTCCCGAGCTGAACATGGGTGGTTGCTTTTGCAGAGAATCAACCAGCCCAGCAACCCATCCGTTCTCGAACTTATCTGTGCCGCCGGCCCCGGCCGCTGGCCCGGTCGAGCGGTGCGTCGTCGGCGTGCGCCATGCCGGCCGGGCGTCACTCCCGCCCATCGGCGCACACCCTCCGCGCGTTCGTCCGTGCTGCCTCCGTGGCCTCCGCCGCACCGTACGCCCGGTCCATCGTCCAGGCTCGGGCGGCACGGTGCTCGCGTTCCCGCAGGACGCATCCGGCGCGTGGCATCCCGGGCGGCGGCCCAGCCCGCCGATGACCTACCCGCGGTGCCTCTTTGGGGCGGGCAGCTCGGGGAGCATGGCCGATACCATCGCGCCGACGGCCTCGGCGTTCTCCACGTCCACCAGGAGCATCACAGACGCGCCCTCGTAGGGTATCGCCTCGGCTGACAGCAGGGCGCGGGAGGCCGTGGTGTCCTTCACCAGGAAACGGTCGTCGTAGACGCCCCCGAACAGCCTCCCGGACGCGTAGAGCAGGTATTCGCCCATCATCTTGCGCGTGGTGACCTCCGGCACGCCTGCCAGGAGATCCAAAACGTATTCGAGGTACTCGCCGCTCGACGCCATGGGGCCACCCTCCCTGCTCTGGTCTGCACCATTTTATCCGACGGGGCTGCTGCCGCCTTTGGATGATCCGCTTCCGAGCTCGCCCACGCCTGCCCGCGTCGCCTTCAGGCATCCCGTGTTGCCGAAGTCGAAGTACGTGATACCGAGGCCGGTGAAGTCGCCGAGCATCTGCAGGGCAGTTCTGAAGGCTTCGAACTGCACGTTCGTTCTCAGCGTGGGTACGAACACCTGGATCGTACCCGCGGCGCTCACTGCCTTGCAGAAGATGGTGCAGCCCTGCTTGTCGAACGGGATAGCGGCGCTCTTGCGCTGGTGCTCTCCTTTTCAAAAAGCGTCTCAGGCAGATACATCCATACGCTCGCTTGGGCATTCGAGGACGTGAGCACCCCAGGGTGCCTGACGCAAGTGCTGGCTGTGCGCATCTCTCGCTTTTTGGATGTCATGTATCTATTTCCTGTTTCGGTAAAGTGGCCCGATCAGTCGATGGATGAGCTATCGGAGATCGAGGGCCTTGCCATCCTGAACCAGATAGGGGCGCGGGCAATGCTGGCGAGATTTTCCAGAGGAAAGAGATTGTCGTCACCATGGGTAGAGAGCTTCAGGCGCGCCATCGACGAAAAGTTGTATCTGGACTTTGATACGGTAGACGTGGCAAAGCCCGCTGTGTCGTCGAAGGGGGAGCGAGCACGGCGTGAGCGACGGTACCGTCCAGCGGAAACGGGTCGCCGTCCAGGCGCTCGCTCGATGCCTTGCTTTCGAGGATGACTTTGCTGGCCGAACATGTGGTGCACGACTGCCCATGAGCAGGACGTTGCCAGGCAAGTTTGTGAGGCTGCTTCAGGGTGCCGACGGGACCAGCCAGCAACCCGCTTTGACAGTGGTTCTCAAATGGGAATCCAGTGGACGATGGAGGTACCGATGAGTGAGGAAGAGCAGGCGCAAGGGCCCGAAGGGCAAGCGGACGACCAGGATCGCAAAGCTGCCCCGGGCAAAAAACGTGTCCTTGCAATTGCAGCAATTGCGCTGCTTGTTGTTGCTGCCGTGGCATTTTGGTACGTGAACTTCAAGGTGCCGCATGATGCGGCAGTAAAGGCTTTTGACGAGGTGACTGTCGGACTCTCGCAGCGCAACCAGGAGCTTGATGACGCGGTTGCGAGCTTGCAGGGAGTGGTTGACTCCGGCAATCAGCCACTCGACGAGTCGACGCAGGATGCGGCAAGGTCGGCGATTCAATCCGCTTCTGCCGCAAAGGTCGAAGCGCCGCAGATGCCATCGGATACCGAGCAGATAAAGGCCGCCGCGGAAGAGGTCTCTTCCCTTAGGGATTACGCGTCGCCGCTGGAGTCCTTGCGGACCGCCCAGAAGAGCCTCGAGAACAGCATCGCCCAGATGAAGCTCGTCACCAATCCGTCGGGCGATTCTGTGGTGCAGCGTTTGACGGGCCTGGCCAATGTAACTGGAGCTGAGGCTGTATCTGAGGACAACGATCCGAACGGGATGCTTGGCAAGGCTGGGTCGTACACCGCAACCGTCTACTTCAGCTCTGACTTGGTCGACCAGTCCAAGGTCTATCCAAGCACAGGATATACGCCCATCGTCGCCGCTGGCACCGATGGTGGCGGGGCGGTGGAGGTGTACGCGACGGCGGAGGACGCCCAAAAGCGCAATGACTACCTCGCTGCCTTCGACGGAAGCATCCTGGCGTCTGGCTCGCACAAGGTGGTCGGGACGTGCGTCGTCAGGACTTCCAACTTTCTTACCGCTTCGAATCAGCAAGCGCTTGAGGCTACGGTGATTGACGGGCTTACCAAGCTCGACTAGCTGCCATCGCATTTGATCACCTTGCCCCGTCGACAGCCATGTCGGCGGGGCATTCATATGCCGAGCGGTTGGGGGGCGACGCCGCTGACGCTGCGAGGAGGGCGCTGGAGCTGTAGGGGAGGCTTGTCTAGCAAAACGGACACTTCTGCTGCGGGATCGTTAGTGCGACCGGACGCGCTGCCGTTTAGCCCCCTCACACCACCTCGCCCTTGTCGACGAGGATGAGGTCGTCCCTCTCGCCTGCAAGATCCTTGAGCTCGTCGGAGAAGCCTGTGTGCGAGAAGAGGCCCAGCAGGACGCCGTCGTCGTAGCTTGCCGCGAACGTCTCTGCTTTCGCGGCAAGACGGCGGTACTCGTCCATCCCGACGGGCTTGCTTACGTAGTACTTGCACTCTCCCAGGAACGCCTTGGCGCCCCCGCCATCCTGCGCACAGACGTCAAGTTCCAGCGAGCCCGTGCGGTTCCAGTAGCCGCCTATCCTGCTCGGCGTGATGCCCACCCTCCCCTCGAGGCACAGGCGCGCAAGGTCCTCCGCGCAGATTCTCTCGAACTCGAAGGGGACGAACTTGCTCTGGAAGCTCCGGCCCATCGCCTCGAGGCTGGGCCGCATGTTGCCCATCTCGAGCTCGCCCCGGAAGGGCTGCACGTAGGTGAGCCAGAAGCGCAGGAAGCTATCCGACACCTCATAGAGCCCGTTCTTGCTGCGTTCGGGGTAACGCTCGTTGAAGGGGACCCTTCGCTCGAGGAAGCCGAGCGACATGAGGGGCCTCAGGTAGGGGGTGATCTCTTGCGCCTTTCTCCCCAGGAACCTTGCCAGCTCGGACGTCTTCCTGCTGCCTGCCGCCACCCCGGAAAGGATGGAGAGGTAGCTGGCAGTGCCTCTTGTCTCTTCCCCTAGGAGGAACTCAGGCTCCTCGTAGAGGAAGCCATAGGTGGAGAGGACGTTGCGACGTATGGATTCCTCGAAGTCCTGGTCGGGGCTAAAGAGCTCGAGGTACTTGGGCACTCCGTTCGTGATGGCATATGACCGCACCACCGATTCGTAGCTTGACCTTGGGAAGGCCTCACGCAGCTCCTGAAACGCAAGCGGCCTTAGCCTCATCTGCGACGTGCGTCTGCCATAGAGGGGGCTCGTCCGCGAGAGGACCTGGTCCCTCATCATGCTCACGGACGAACCGCAGAGTATGAGGGTGCATCCCGTGCTCGAGAGCAGCTCGTCCCACACGTACTGCATGATTGAGGGCATGGCCTTGTTCGCCCCGATGAGGTAGGGGAACTCGTCGATGGCCAACACGTACGGCCTGCCGGACATGGCGTCCGCGATTGCGCCGAACAGGGGACGCCAGTCATCGAAGCTCGCGTCTGCCAGCAGGCGGTTTTCCGTGAACCTGGCTGCCGTTTGCGCGAAATGCCTGCGGTTGAGTACCTCGTCTTCCTTGGATGCCAGGAAGTAGAGGGAGGGCTTGTCCTGGATGAACTGCTTGATCAGCGCCGTCTTTCCCACGCGTCTGCGTCCGTAGATGACAACGAACGAGCTGCCGCTCTGGTATTCGGCATCGAGCGCGGCAAGCTCCTTCTCGCGGCCGAAGAACGGGATGCTGCGGGACATGGCTGGTCCTCCTTTAGATAAGAGAAACACGATTATTATAAATACGTTTCTCCTTTTCTACAACAGAGAGATGAAGCCCAGCGCGCGTGCCACGCAGCCCTCGCAGCTCCGCCCCTCTCCCCGTTTGCGTGAAGACGGGCAACGTCAGCTCACACGGCCTGCTGCCTTTGCTAGAATCCATAAATTGCATGCGACATGCGCGGGCGTGGCGGAACTGGTAGACGCGCTGGATTTAGGTTCCAGTGGGAGAAATCTCGTGAAGGTTCGAGTCCTTTCGCCCGCACCACGTCGCAGACGCAGAGGAACTGTGCGAGGCGGGCCCTCCCGCCAAGCAGGAGAACAACACTGGAGGAACGTTGAACATCACCGTCACCGCCGAGAGGCCCCAGAACGACCAGGTAGTCGCCACGCTCACCGTGCCCGCTGCCGACGTCGACAAGGCAATCGCCCAGACCTACAGGGACATCGCCCAGAAGTACGCCTTCCAGGGCTTCCGCCGCGGTCGCGCGCCCCGTCCCGTCATCGACAGCATGGTGGGCCGCGCCTCCGTCCTGGCCCAGGCCACCGAGGACGTCATGAACGAGGCCCAGCCCCTGATGTTCGAGGAGCTCGACATCGTTCCCGTCGACCGCCCCAACTACGGTGACGACCCCATCGCCGTGGTGGAGCACGAGGACCTCACCGTGACCTGCACCGTCAGCGTTCCCCCCACCTGCGAGCTCGACTCCTACGATGCCCCCGCCATCAACATGCCTCCCCAGGAGGCCACGG
This sequence comes from Olsenella sp. DNF00959, assembly GCF_001553055.1. NCBI lineage: Bacteria > Bacillati > Actinomycetota > Coriobacteriia > Coriobacteriales > Atopobiaceae > Olsenella > Olsenella sp. DNF00959. The sequence goes on from NZ_KQ960123.1 coordinate 627,081, forward strand.
AGGCCGAGATCGACATGCAGGTCGAGCAGCTCCTCAGCTACCACGTGAGCTACGAGGACGAGACCGAGGAGCGCGCCGTCGTCGCCGGCGACGTGATCGTGGCCGACGTCCAGAACAAGGAGGGCGCGCCCGAGCTCGCCGGCACCGACCGCCAGCTGGGCCTCTCCAACGCCTACCTGCCCAGCGAGTTCGTCGACGGCATCGTTGGCATGACCAAGGGCGAGACCAAGGACATCGAGTGGACCCGCGCCCACGACGACCACGAGCACCACGTCGCCGTGACCGTGACCCTCAAGGGCATCAAGAAGTCCGTCACCCCCGAGCTTGACGACGAGTTCGCCAAGAAGAGCTTCGGCTTCGACACCGTGGCCGAGCTGCGCGACGCCGTGAAGGAAGAGATCGAGGGCGACAAGAAGAACAGCCTCCCCGGCCTCAAGGAGGACCGCGTCGTCGAGGAGATCGGCAAGCACCTCACCCTGGAGGAGGTCCCCGAGGCCTACCAGAACCAGGTCTTCTCCGAGCTGGCCAACGAGGTCCTGGGCCAGCTGCAGCGCCAGGGCATGTCGCTTGACATGTACCTCGCCGCGCGCCAGATCAAGAGCGAGGACTTCCTCGCCGACCTGCACGAGCAGGCCGCCGAGCGCGCCCGCCAGTCGCTGGCCCTCGACGCCCTGGCCGCCAAGCTCGAGCTCAAGGCCACCGAGGAGGACGTGCGCGCCGAGTTCGAGCGTGCCGGCGTGGACGACGTCGACGCCTCCATCGACGAGTTCACCAAGAGCGGCCAGATGCCCGCCATCCGCGAGTCCATCCGCCGCACCAAGGCCGTGAAGTGGCTGAGCGAGAACGCCACCGTCACCGAGGTCGACGAGATCGCCGAGGCCCGCGCCAAGAAGGACGAGGAGTCCGGCGAGTAGCAGCCGCCGCGGCGGGGGAGGGCAGGCTCGGAGTTGCCCCACGCCCCCTCCGCATTCGCGCGACCCACGACTAGTAGATGCGCTCCGGGGGTACCAACTCTCGGAGCGCATTCCTCTAGGTTAGGAGAGACATGATCAACCCCACCAACATCCCCCTCATCCCGTACGTGGTCGAGCAGACCCCGCGCGGCGAGCGCAGCTACGATATCTACTCGCGCCTGCTCAACGACCGCATCGTCTTCCTGGGCGAGGAGGTCACGCGCGACAGCGCCAACCTCGTGATCGCCCAGCTCCTCCACCTCGAGAGCCAGGACCCCGACAAGGACATCTCGCTCTACATCGACTCGCCCGGCGGCGACGTGTACGCTGGCCTGGGCATCCTCGACACCATGAACTTCATCAAGCCCGACGTGTCCACCATCTGCGTGGGCATGGCCGCCTCCATGGGCGCCGTGCTCCTCTCGGCCGGCGCCAAGGGCAAGCGCATGGCGCTGCCCAACTCCATGGTGCTCATCCACCAGCCCAGCTCGGGCGCCCAGGGCCAGCAGACGGACATTCAGATCGCGGCGGACGAGACCCGCTGGATCCGCAACCGCCTGAACGAGATCCTGTCCCAGAACACGGGCCAGCCCATCGAGAAGATCAACGCCGACACCGAGCGCGACAACTACATGCGCGCCGAGGAGGCACGCGAGTACGGCCTGGTGGACAAGGTCATCGCATCGCGCATGGAGCAGGCGGAGTAGCAAGCGGGCGCGACGCGCCCTTCGAGGAGAGGCCAGATGGCGATAGACAACAACCCACCCGAGATGCGCTGCTCGTTCTGCGGCAAGACCCGCAGCCAGGTGCGCAAGCTCGTCCAGGGGCCCAACGGGGTCTTCATCTGCGACGAGTGCGTCAGCGAGTGCGCCGACATCATGGCAGAGAACGACGAGGACTTCGTGCCCGAAGGCGACTTCGACCAGTTCGACCTCGCCCAGGGCCCCATACAGAACCTCCCGACCCCGCACGACATCTACGACGAGCTGTCGCAGTACGTGATGGGCCAGGAGGAGGCCAAGCGCGCGATGAGCGTGGCCGTCTACAACCACTACCGCCGCATCGTGTCCGGCGACGACGTGACGAGCGAGGACGAGGAGCGGGTGGAGCTCGCCAAGAGCAACATCCTGCTGTTGGGCCCTACCGGCACGGGCAAGACCCTGCTGGCGCAGACCCTGGCGCGCTTCCTCGAGGTGCCCTTCGCCATCGCCGACGCCACGACCCTCACCGAGGCCGGTTACGTGGGCGAGGACGTGGAGAACATCCTGCTCAAGCTCATCGCCGCCGCCGACGGCGATGTGGAGAGGGCCCAGCTGGGCATCGTCTACATCGACGAGATCGACAAGATTGCTCGCAAGGCCGAGAACCTCTCCATCACCCGAGACGTCTCCGGCGAGGGCGTGCAGCAGGCGCTGCTCAAGATCCTGGAGGGCACCATCGCCAGCGTGCCCCCGCAGGGAGGGCGCAAGCACCCCCAGCAGGAGCTCATCCACATCGACACCAGGAACATCCTCTTCATCTGCGGCGGCGCCTTCGTGGGCCTGGACAAGATCGTGGCCGACCGCATAGGCAAGAAGGGCATCGGCTTCAACGCCGAGCTCTCCCGGAAGACGGAGGAGAACCAGGACGAGCTCATGGCCGCGGTCATGCCCCAGGACCTGCACAAGTTTGGCATGATCCCGGAGTTCGTCGGCCGTATCCCCGTGATCACCTCAACCCACGAGCTCACCGAGGACGACCTGGTGCGCATCCTCACCGAGCCGCGCAACGCCATCGTGAAGCAGTACCGCCGCATGTTCCAGATCGAGGGCGTCGAGCTCGAGTTCGAGGACGCGGCGCTGCGCGAGATGGCCCGCCAGGCCATAGAGCGGGGTACCGGCGCTCGCGGCCTGCGCGCGATCTGCGAGTCCACGCTGCAGCAGACGATGTTCGACCTGCCGAGCGACCTGGACATCACCAAGGTCGTCGTGACGCCCGAGTCGGTGGGCGGCGGCACGTTGCCTCGCGTCGTGCGCGAGGACGCGGGCAAGCACCGCGCGGTGTAGGACACGTGGTCCGCTCGCGCGCAAACCAGCCGTGGTCTGCGCGCGAGCTTGCGTTTTAGCAGGTATTTCTTGAGAGGCGCGCAAACCGGCTGTGGTCTGTGCGCCTCTCTCCCTTTTTGCGCCGCCGCGCGCCTAGCACGGGCTCGGCTGCCGTGCGTTCGCGCCGCCGCGCGCCTAGCTCAACCCCAGCAGCTCCGTCGCGTTGGCGGCGCAGGCCTCGCGCACGTCTCGCCCGCGTATTCCCTCGAGCTGGTCCAGCGTCCGCTCGAGCGAGGCGGCTATCTTGGCGGCCGAGAAGGGCTTGCCCTCCGTGGGTGGGAGGTCCGTCTCGGTGAGGAGCCTGCCCTCGGGCAGCTGTCGGGCGTACTCGCGGCCGCGCCTGGTGGCGAGCATCATCTCGTTGACCGAGAACCAGCAGCCCGCCTTCACGGCGCGGTGCAGCTCGTCGCTGGTGCCGCTGAACCAGTGGAAGACGCAGGCGCAGCGCTCGAGGGCGCGCGTGCGCTCCAGGACGTCGAGCACCGTGCCGACGCACCTCACGGAGTGGATCGAGAGTACGCGCGGCCTGCCGTCCGGACCGGGCCCCGATGCGGCTGCGGCGCAGACGCGCTCGAGGGACGCGAGCTGGCGTGCCTCGCTTCCCAGGTCGACGTGGGCAGGCGAGAGGTCCATGCCTATCTCGCCCACGAAGCCCTCCCGGCTGGCGAGCCGTGCCGCCAGCGCGACGTCGGCGTCCGTCATGCGGCCGTCCGCCACCCACCAGGGATGCGCCCCCACGGCGAGACGGACGTTGGGGGCGTCTTTGAGCTCCTCGCGCGCCCGCAGGTAGCCCTCCGGAGTCACGCTGCAGGCGAGTATGGCCAGGCCGAGCCCCTCGGCCTCCGCGGCCACCTCGCGCGCGTTGGACATGAGGTCGAGGTGGCAGTGCATGTCTGCCAGCCGCCAGCCCACGCTAGCGCCAGCCCTGGTGGTCGAGCTCGTTGGAGAGCCCCGCGAGGTCGCAGATCACCCGTCCGGCGATCATCTGGCCCATGATGGGGGGCAGGTAGCTCATGGTCCCCAGTATGGAGTGGCTGCGGTCTCGCCTGCCGTCGGGGCCGGTGCCACCCTCGACGGGGATGGGCGGCTCGTCGGAATAGAGGACCCTGAGGCCGCGTATGCCGCGCTTGCGGCACTCCTTGCGCATCACGCGCGCTATGGGGTCCACGTCCGTCCTCTCTATGGTCGAGAAGCGCAGACGGCAGGGGTTGAGCTTGTTTGCCCCTCCCATGCTGGAGAGGAGGGGGATGCCCTCGTCCTGACACCAGCGGGCGATGGCCAGCTTCTGAGACACGGTGTCGATGGCGTCGACTGCGTAGTCGGGACGGGGGAGGGCGGCGAGCGCGTCGGTCAGGCCGTCCTTGCCCAGGAAGGCGTGGAGGGCCGTGACCTGGCAGTCGGGGTTGATGTCGCGCACGAGGTGCTCCATGACCTCGCTCTTGGGCTGGCCCAGCGTGTGCTGCCATGCCACGGCCTGCCGGTTGAGGTTGCTGGGGGCCACCACGTCGCGGTCCACCAGCACGAGGGAGCCCACGCCGCCTCGTGCGAGCGCCTCCGCGCAGTTGGAGCCCACGCCACCCAGCCCCAGCACCATGACGCGGCTCGCCTGCACGCGCGCCAGGGCCGCGTCGCCCATGACCAGCCTCAGGCGGTCGCTTGCGGTTTCGACCTCGGGCGCGACGCCGCTCTCGCTTTGCCGGGGCATGGGTGGGGCTCCCTTCTGCATGGCACGGGCTCCCTTCGCCTTGGGCCTCGTGTTTGCGTACCAGCCGATTGTAGGTGCCAGACGGAGCGCGTGGGCGCCAAAGGGACAGGCCAGAGCCCAAAGGTGAGCATTTTGGGCGATAAAAAAACTAGCAATGTTCCGCAAAGTCAAGAAGATATAGGCGGACGGCATCTTGACCCAAAATTTAATCTGATTCGTCTGCACTGTCTACGTCTGTATATGCATTGTTGTTCAAACAAGTTAGCGTTCGACGAACGGCAGCTCGTCAAAGGAAAACCACAAAACAATATAATTTTGTTCTGTGCGATGTACGTGCGGGTGGCTTCGGCAAGTTGACCTGAGACGAGTCGCGTCGCACGGGACCTGTAGGCAAGGAAGTACAAGAAAGGCGAAGGAGGTAAGCGATGGTAGGCATCATTTTGGCAAGCCACGGCGGGCTCTGCACGGGCATCAAGGAGTCGGGACAGATGATCTTTGGTCCCCAGGAGAGCGTCGAGGCGGTCGCCCTGACCCCCGACATGGGGCCGGACGACTATCACGCCAAGCTGCTCGAAGCGGTCGCTAAGCTCGAAGACCAGGACCACGTCCTGTTCCTGGTCGACCTCTGGGGAGGCACTCCCTTCAACCAGACCTCGCGTCTGCTTGAGGAGGAGGGCAAGGAGGATTGGGTCGCGGTGACCGGCCTCAGCCTGCCCATGCTCGTCTCGGCGTATGGCTCCCGCATGGCGGCCGAGACCGCAGCCGACGTGGCCAAGGAGATCTATCCCGAGGCCAAGGGCGGCGTCAAGGTCAAGCCCGAGTCCCTGCAGCCCGCGGAGGCCGTCGCGGCCGCGCCGACTCCCGCAGCCGCCCCCATGGGCGCCATCCCCGAGGGGACGGTCCTGGGCGACGGCCACATCAAGTTCGTGCTCGTGCGCGTCGACACCCGCCTGCTCCACGGCCAGGTCGCCACGACCTGGACCAAGATGACCGGTCCCGACCGCATCATCGTGGTATCCGACGACGTCTCGAAGGACCAGCTCCGCAAGACGATGATCGTCCAGGCGGCGCCTCCGGGAGTCAAGGTGCACGTCGTTCCCGTCCAGAAGATCATCGACGTCGCCAAGGACCCGCGCTTCGGCGCCACCAAGGCGATGCTCCTCTTCGAGACCCCGCAGGACCTGCTCCGCGCGGTCGAGGGCGGCGTCGACATCAAGAAGGTCAACCTCGGCTCCATGGCCCACTCGGTGGGCAAGGTCGTCGTGACCAACGCCATCGCCATGGGCGAGGACGACGTCGAGACGCTCGAGAAGCTCGCCGGCCACGGCATCGAGTTCGACGTGCGCAAGGTGCCCGCCGATTCCGCCGAGCCCTTTGACGCCATCATGAAGAAGGCAAAGTCCGAGCTTGCCGCCCAGACCAAGTAAGAAGGAGGGAATATGTCGCCAATCACGATCCTGCTCGTCGTCATCGTCGCGTTCTTCGCGGGCATGGAAGGCATCCTCGACCAGTGGCAGTTCCACCAGCCGCTCGTCGCCTGCACCCTTATCGGAATCGTCACGGGATATCCCACCGAGGGCATCCTCCTGGGCGGCTCGCTCCAGATGATCGCCCTTGGCTGGGCCAACATCGGCGCCGCCGTCGCGCCTGACGCGGCCCTGGCCTCCGTCGCCTCCGCCATCATCATGGTGCTCGCCCTCTCGGGCGGCAGCGCCGACTCCACCACGGCCGTCAACGCCTCCATCGCGCTGGCCATCCCCCTGTCGGTCGCCGGCCTCTTCCTCACGATGATCGCCCGCACGCTGGCCACCGGCATGGTCCACGCCATGGACCAGGCCGCCGAGCGCGCCGACTTCGGCGCCATCGAGCGCTGGCAGTTCGCCGGCATCATCATGCAGGGCCTGCGCATCGCCATCCCGGCGGCCGCGCTCTGCGTCATCCCCGCCGAGGCCGTGACCAACGCCCTCAACGCCATGCCCGCATGGCTGTCCGGCGGCATGGCCGTCGGCGGCGGCATGGTCGCCGCCGTGGGCTACGCCATGGTCATCAACATGATGGCCACCAAGGAGGTCTGGCCCTTCTTCGCCCTGGGCTTCGTCCTCGCCGCCATCAGCCAGCTCACGCTCATCGCCCTCGGCGCCATCGGCGTCTCCCTCGCCCTGATCTACCTCGGCCTCAAGGAGCTTGCCACCCAGGGTGGCGGTGCCGGCGGCTCGGGCGACCCTCTCGGCGACATCCTGAACAACTACTAGGCCCCAAGGGAGTGTGAAGACAAATGGCAGAAGAGAAGATCACGCTCAGCGCCAAAGACCGCAAGGCGGTCGCGTGGCGCCACCAGTTCCTCCAGGGCTCCTGGAACTACGAGCGCATGCAGAACGGCGGATGGTGCTACTCCATCATCCCGGCCATCAAGGCCCTGTATCCCAACAAGGATGACCAGGTCGCAGCCCTCAAGCGCCACCTGGAGTTCTATAACACCCACCCGTACGTCTCCTCCCCGGTCATGGGCGTCACCCTGGCGCTCGAGGAGGGCCGCGCCAACGGCGACCCCATCGACGACGCCACCGTCCAGGGCGTCAAGGTCGGCATGATGGGACCGCTGGCCGGCGTCGGCGACCCCGTGTTCTGGTTCACCGTGCGCCCCATCCTGGGTGCCCTCGGTGCCTCCCTGGCGCTCTCGGGCAACATCCTGGGACCCATCCTGTTCTTCGTCCTCTGGAACGTCATCCGCCTCGCGTTCGAGTACTACACGCAGGAGTTCGGCTACAAGGCCGGCGCCTCCATCGCGCAGGACCTCTCGGGTGGCATGCTGGGCAAGATCACCGAGGGCGCTTCCATCCTCGGCATGTTCATCATCGGCTCGCTGGTCGAGCGCTGGGTGTCCATCTCGTTCACCCCGATCGTCTCGAAGATCCCGCAGCAGGCCGGCGCCTACATCGACTGGGCCAACCTGCCTGCCGGCGCCGAGGGCGTCAAGACCGCCCTCCTGCAGTACAGCGCCCTGGGCGTCAACGGCCTTGACGCGACCAAGGTGACCACCCTCCAGCAGAACCTCGACCAGCTCATCCCCGGCCTCGCCGCCGTGCTGCTGACCCTGCTCTGCTGCAAGCTGCTGAAGAAGAACGTCTCGCCCATCGCGATCATCCTCGCGCTGTTCGCCTTCGGCATCGTCGGCCGCGTCTGCGGCTTCATGTAGGAAGCACGCCCGCGACGGCGGGCGTGACGCTCGACGCGAGGGGCCGCGCCTAGTAGGCTGTGGGAGGCAGGGAGCCTTCCCAGCCGAGGGGCGGGTCCCTCTTGCTTGGCACCGGAACGCATCGGGACGCCCATCGCAGCGGGCGTCTTGTTGGCACTGGAACGCATGGTTTGGCGGACGCCCCGGGTGCCGCCACGAATAGACCCCGACCGATCGGAGCCCGAAGATGGCGCAATCGCAGAACAGCAGCGTGGACCTCGCCGTGCGCGCGACCTCCTACCATGGGCTCGCCACCTACGGGAACCTCATGGTGGGCAACAAGGCGATCGAGTTCTACAACGAAAAGAACGCCGAGGACTACGTCCAGATTCCCTGGGGCGAGGTGGACCACGTCGCCGCGTCCGTGATGCTGGGTGGCAGGTGGATCTCGCGCTTCGCGGTGTTCACGAAGACGAACGGCAGCTTCTCATTCTCCACGAGGGACAACAAGGCAACGCTGCGCGCGATGCGGCCGTACGTGGGGGAGGACCGTCTCGTGAGGTCACCGAGCTTCCTGGACGTGGTCGGGCTAGGCATGCGGCGCCTGTTCAGGGACGTCACCGGGAAGTAGCGCCGTCACGCGTCGCATGGGCGTGCGGGCGGGCGGCTGCGCCTCTCGCCTTCGTCGCGCACGCGCCAACGCACGCTCAGTCTCACCGTGCACGCGCCAACGCACGCGTCGTCTTGTCGCTCACGCCAAAGCGCACATCTGGCGCGTCGTCCACGCCGTTGCGCACGCCCGCCTCACCGTGCACGCTCCAACGCACACGCGCCTCGGCGTTTGCCCAGTTGCCGCCTTGGGAGCTTGTGCGTTCGAGCGTGGAGGATTCACGCGTCGTGCGTTCGAGCGTGGAGAACGCTCGCGGCGTGCGTGACGACGTGCGCGGTGGTGCGGGACGTGCTCGGCTACGTGCATGATGGCGCCGCAGCGTGCGCGGCTACGTGCATGGTGGTGCTGCGGTGTGCGTGACGGCATGCCGGGCGAGTGGCGCGTGCGCCAGGCTGCGCCGCGACGGCGCCCCAACTGTCGCGATGCCAACTGTTGGCTGTGTGAAGCCCCAGGCAGGAGCATCTGCCGACAGCCTGCCCTGCGCTATACTGCCTGCGCATATGACTAAGAGCCCGCGCCTCGCGCTTGCGGGCGCAGGCGAGAAGGAGAGACACGTGGCAACCATCAGCACCGCAGACTTCAAGAACGGCATGGGCCTCAAGATCAACGGCAAGTACTACACCCTCGTCGAGTTCCAGCACGTCAAGCCCGGCAAGGGCGGCGCCTTCGTCCGCTACACCATCAAGGACCTCAAGAGCGGCAAGACCATCAACAACCAGACGGTCAACGCCGGCACCAAGTTCGAGAGCGTCCAGCTCATCACCCGCGAGATGCAGTACCTCTACAACGACGGCGTCGCCTACGTCTTCATGGACAACGAGTCGTACGAGCAGATCCCCGTCGACCCCTCCTACATCGGCGACAACGCCCAGTGGCTCAAGGAGAACGACACCTGCCAGCTCCTCTACGCCGACACCGAGCTCCTGGGCGTGAACCCGCCCATGTTCATCGAGGTCGAGATCACCGAGACCGACCCCGGCTTCAAGGGCGACACCGTCCAGGGCGGCACCAAGCCCGCCACCATCGAGACCGGCGCAACCATCCAGGTCCCCATGTACCTAAACCAGGGCGAGGTCATCAAGGTCGACACCCGCGACGGCAAGTTCGTCTCGCGCGTCTAGCGCCCCCAGGCATGTCCCCTTCGGGACCCGCGTGCGAGCGGCACGTGGGTCCCGCGCTTTAGGGCCGGGACCGCGCGTTGGCTTCCATGTCCGGCATGCCCGTGTCCGACCGGGCACCCGTCCTGCCCGCGCGAACGGCGTGCCGGCGTCGTGTCCCCGCGGCGGCTTCGTGGGCGACGGCACCCGGCCATGCCCAACGTCTATACTGGTCCCGTGAGCGTCGCAAACGGATTCGACGGAGCGTCCCTCCCGAAAGGACTTCCCATGGCAGACAGCGAACTCTTCATCTCCGGAATCGGCATCTCGCGGAACGTCGTCTCGACCATCGTCACCCTGGCGGCCGAAAAGGTCGAGGGCGTCGTGCGCGTGGGCGGCAACGACATCGCCTCCAGCCTGGTCTCCGTCTTCACCCGCAGCAGCGTTCCCGCGGCGCAGGCCGTCGAGTCCAGCGTCGAGGACGACGAGCTCAGGGTCTCCGTCCACCTGGCCGTCTTCTACGGGTACCCCTTCACCCAGCTCGCCGCCGCCGTTCGCGAGGCCGTCGCCGCCGCCATCACCGAGCAGGTCGGCGTCCAGGTCGCGGCGGTCGACGTCTGCATCGACAGCCTCGTATTTCCCAAGGAGTAGCGTTGTCCAACATGCACTTCGGTCCGCGCACCACTGCGCGCAGCCAGGCCCTGCAGCTTCTGTTCCAGGCCGAGGCCACTGGCCGCACGGTCTATGAGGTCCTCGAGGGCGACTACTCGCTCTCGGACGGCCCCCTCGACCCCTTCGGCGAGCGCCTCGCGCGCGGGGCGGACGACATGCGCTCCGACCTCGACGCCGTCATCGACGCGACCTCCTCCAACTGGAGGCTCTCGCGCATGCCCGCCGTCGACCGCAACCTCCTGCGCATCGCCCTGTACGAGATGCTCGAGGTCGACGAGGTCGCGACCGCCGTGGCAATCGACGAGTCCGTCGAGCTGGCGAAGGCCTATGGCACCGACGAGTCCTCGCGCTTCGTGAACGGCCTTCTCGGCCGCGTCGCCTCTCGCATGGAGGCGGGTCGCGACGTGGTCGCGGACGCCCATGAGGAACTCTCCCGCCGCGCGGAGGAGGAACGCCGACATGCCGAGGCAGCGGACGCCGAGCGTGCGGAGGCTGTAGAGGCGGAGGACGAGGGTGGCCCCGACCGGGCCGACTCCGGCGAGGCCGATGCCCGGCCAGGCGAGAACGGCGTCGACTCCGAGGCTGCGGCTGAGCCCCAGCCGGAGGCTCCTACGGAGTCCGAGGTCCCCGAACCCCAGACCGTCGAGGCAGAGTAGGCCATGGCGAAGCCGGACACCTCCGCGTACGAGTCCTTCGAGGACATCAGCGGACGCCTCGACCAGATCATAGACCTGGTCCGTGACAAGGAGACCTCCCTCGAGCGCTCGCTCGACCTCTTCGACGAGGCCATAGCCCTGGGCTCCAAGGCGGTGGACCTGGTCGACGCGACGGACTTCTCCGCGCGCGAGCAGGCCCAGCTTGCCGATTCCCACGCGCCCCAGGCGGCGGGTGACGGGCAGGCAGAGCCGACCACCAGCGGGGACTAGCATGGGCCGGGGCCGTCGCCGCCTTGACCAGCTCCTGGTGGAGAGGGGCCTCTTCTCCAACGCGCAGGACGCCCTGCGCTCCATCCTCGCGGGCGACGTCAGCACCAGCGACCGGAGGCTCGACCATGCCGGCGAGCTCCTCGCGCCCGACGCGCCCCTCCACGTGAGGGGTCACATCGCCTACGTGGGCCGCGGCGGCCTCAAGCTCGAGCGCGGCCTCGACGCCTTCGGGGTCGACCCAACCGGGCTCGCCTGCCTGGACGTGGGCTGCTCGACCGGTGGCTTCACCGACTGCCTGCTCAAGCGCGGCGCCGCGAGCGTGCTCTCCGTGGACGTGGGCTACGCGCAGTTCGACTGGACGCTGCGCCAGGACCCCCGCGTCACCCTCCTCGAGCGCACCAACATCGTGGACGTCCCCTCGCCCGAGCGCGCGGGGCGTGTCGACCTCGCGGTCTGTGACGTCTCGTTCACCTCAGTCACGACCGTGCTGCCCGCCGTGTGCGAGCTCCTCTCGCCCGAGGGCTCCTTCCTCACGCTGGTCAAGCCACAGTTCGAGGCCGCGCGCTCCCAGGTGGGGGAGGGCGGCGTCGTGGGCGACCCCGGGGTATGGCTTTGGGCGCTTGCCAAGGTCGCCTCCGCCTTCGAGGAGAGGGGCCTCGCCCCTCGTGGCTGCTGCGCGAGCCCCATCGCCGGACACAAGGGCAACAGGGAGTTCCTGCTGCTGGGCACGCGCGGCACGTCGCCTGCGGAGCTGGACCTCGCCGGCGTCGTTGCCGAGACGGCGCGCGCCGCCGGCGTCGCGTGGGACGCGCCGGGCACGCGGCACGCCGACCGCGCGCCCGGTCCCGGCGCGACTGGATAGGCGCTCCGGCTCCGTGCTACACTCTTGCAAAGACCGAACACGCGTTCCAAATGAGGGGTGTCAAGGATGAAGGTGCTGCTCGTTCCCAACTACTCCCGTCCCGAGGCCGTGGAGGGCGCCAGCCGCCTTGCGGCGTGGCTCGAGGGGGAGGGCGTCGAGCTGCAGTGGGCCCACGACAAGAAGCTCTTCCCCGGTCGCGTGGTGAGCACCGAGGGCGTGGACCTGGTCGTCTCGCTCGGAGGCGACGGAACGCTGCTGAGGGCGGCACGCATCGTGGGCTACCAGGAGATACCCCTCCTCGGTCTCTCGTACGGGCACCTGGGCTTCCTCACGGCGGGCGGCCCATCCAACATGATCGAGACGGTGGCGAACGCCCTCGCGGGCGAGCTCCACGCGTCCCATCGCGCGACCCTGGACATCGAGGTCGAGTTCGAGCTGCCGGACGGCAGCATAGAGTCGAAGCGCTCCTTCGCGCTCAACGACCTCTCGCTCACGCATGGCGTGAGGGGGGACATGATCGAGTTCGACGTGGCGGTCTCGGGGCACCACATCGAGCGCCTGAGGGGGGACGGCTTCGTGGTGGCGACGGCCACCGGGTCCACGGGCTACGCCCTCGCGGCGGGCGGGCCCATCGTCACGCCGGAGTTCTCGGGCATGGTCTGCGTGCCCGTGGCGCCGCACTCCATCAGGGCCCGCGCCTTCCTCACGGCGCCCTCCGACGTCGTGGAGATCGCGATCAGCCCCGAGCGCCATGCCGAGCGCCTCTTCTTCTCCGACGGACAGCCCATGGACTGCGGCCCGCGCGGCGTGCGCGCCACCGTGAGGCGCGGCCCGGGCGACATCATCCTCCTGGACCGCAGCTCGAAGAGCTTCTACCAGTCGGTCTCGCGCGTGTTCTACGGGGAGAACCGCTGATGATCGACCAGCTCCACGTGCAGGACGTGGCGCTCATCCACGACGCCACCATCGAGCCCGCGGCGGGCCTCACCGTCCTCACGGGCGAGACGGGCACGGGCAAGTCCGCGCTGCTCTCGTCCATCAAGCTGCTCATGGGCGAGCGGGCGGACGCCGGCGCCGTGCGCGAGGGGAGCGACTGCCTGGTCGTCGAAGGCAGGCTCTTCCTCACGGGCGGCGATGGGGACGGCGTCGTGGTGAGGCGCCAGGTCGAGTCGAGCGGCCGCGGCAGGGTGCAGCTGGACGGCCGCATGGCCTCGGTGCGAGAGCTCGCCGAGGGGGTGGGCTCGAGCATCGACCTCTGCGGGCAGCACGAGCACCAGAGGCTCCTCCAGGTGGCAAGCCACGTCGACCTCCTGGACGGCTGGGCGGGGGAGGGCGTGACGAGCGCGCGGGAGTCCTACGCGCAGGCTCTCAGGGACGCCCGCGCCGCGAAGGCGGAGCTCGAGCGCGTGGTCGAGATGAGCCGCTCCGCGGAGGAGCGCGTGGACGAGGCCTCCTTCGTCCTCAGGCGCATAGACGAGGTGGGGCCCGCGGAGGGGGAGCTCGAGGAGCTCGAGCAGCAGCTCCCCATGGCGGAGCACTCGGAGTCCCTGCTCAGGGCGGCCGGAGGGGCGCACGAGTCCATCCTGGGGGACGAGGGCGTCTCTGACGCGCTCGCCTCCGCGGTGTCCGAGCTCAGGGACGCGGCGGCCTACGACGAGCGGCTCGAGGGCTTTGCCTCCCGGCTCGAGTCCAGCCTCATCGACGTGGAGGACGTGGCCTCGGAGCTCAGGCGCTACCGCGACTCCCTCGACTTCGACCAGGACTCGCTCGAGCGCATGCAGGCGCGGATGTCCCAGCTCCAGGGGCTCCTGCGCAGCTACGGCCCGCGCATGGAGGACGTCCTCGAGCGGCGCCGCAAGGCCGCGGAGCTCGTGGACGCGGCCCGCGACGGCAGCGGGCTCGTCGCCCGCGCGCAGGAGGCGCTCGACGCCGCCGAGGCGGAGCTCGCGCGGCGCGCCGATGCCCTCGACGGGCTGCGCGCCGCCGCGGCGCCCGAGCTCTCCCGCGCCGTCTGCGAGCAGATGGCCTACCTCGAGATGGGGACGGCGCGGCTCGAGGTGGCCCTGAGGAGGCTGCCGCGCGCCCAGTGGACCTCCGCGGGGGCCAGCTCGGTCGAGCTCATGTACCGCCCCGCCGAGGGACTGGCGGCGCGCCCCCTCAAAAGGATCGCCTCCGGCGGCGAGGTCAGCCGCGTCATGCTCGCCTGCAAGGTGGTCCTGGGCGAGGCGGACGGCACGGAGACGCTCGTCTTCGACGAGGTGGACGCGGGCGTGGGCGGAAGCACCGCCGTCGCCCTGGCGCAGGTCCTCGCCCGTCTCGCCCGCAGCCACCAGGTCATCGTCGTGACCCACCTGGCGCAGGTGGCGGTCATGGCGGAGCGCCACTACCTGGTGTCGAAGAGCGAGGGCGCGCTCCCGCAGACCACGATCCGCCCCATCGAGGGGGAGGAGCGCGTCGTCGAGGTCGCCCGCATGCTCTCGGGCGACGCGAGCGAGGCGTCCCTCGCCCACGCCCGGCAGATGCTCGAGGCCGCGGCCGCGGGACGGGCCCGTTAGCCGCAGCCCCTCTCGCCTGCGTTCGCGCTTTGTGAAAAATCCTCCATAGGCCCGACGGGCGTACCACCCGTCGTACAATCGAGTCCCGTGGATAAGTCACATCGACTCGTTGCGGGAGGCCCAATCTTATGACCAAGCACATATTCGTCACCGGTGGCGTCGTCTCTTCCCTGGGGAAGGGCATCTGCGCCGCCTCTCTGGGAAGGCTCCTCAAGGCCAGGGGCTACAAGGTCATGATGCAGAAGGCCGACCCCTACCTCAACGTCGACCCGGGCACCATGAGCCCCTTCCAGCACGGCGAGGTCTTCGTCACCGAGGACGGCAAGGAGACCGACCTCGACCTGGGCCACTACGAGCGCTTCATCGACGAGAACCTCACCCGCGAGTCCAACTTCACCACCGGCGCCATCTACCAGTCGCTCATCTCGCGCGAGAGGGCCGGGGACTTCCTGGGCGGCACCGTGCAGGTCGTCCCCCACGTCACCAACGCCATCAAGGAGCGCTTCCTGCGCGTCGAGGAGCAGACCTCTGCCGACGTGGTGATCACCGAGCTCGGCGGCACCATCGGCGACATCGAGGGCCAGCCCTTCGTCGAGGCCATCAGGGAGTTCCGCAAGGAGAAGGGCGTGGGCAACTGCGTCGTGATCCACGTGAGCCTGGTGCCCTACATCGCCGCGGCCCACGAGGTCAAGACCAAGCCCACGCAGCACTCCGTGAAGGAGCTGCGCTCCATGGGCATCCAGCCCGACTTCATCGTCTGCCGCTCCGACCACGAGGTCGACGCCTCCATCCGCGCCAAGATCGCGAGCTTCTGCGACGTCGCCGAGGACTGCGTCTTCGAGAACTCCGACTGCCCCTCGATCTACGACGTGCCGGCGCACCTCGCCGAGCAGGACTTCGACCTCAAGGTGCTCGAGCGCCTGGGCCTCGAGCCCCGCGAGCGCGACCTGGCCGACTGGGGCCGCTTCACCGACGCCATGCACGAGGCCAACCGCCGCGAGGACGTCGTCACCGTCAAGGTCGTGGGCAAATACACCCAGCTGCCCGACGCCTACCTCTCCATCATCGAGGCCCTTCACCACTCGGGCGTCTTCTATGGGCGTCACGTGCGGATCGACCTGGTGGACGGCGAGGAGCTCGACGAGTCCAACGCGGACGAGGTCCTGGGCGGCGCCGACGGCATCCTGGTCCCCGGCGGCTTCGGCCTGCGCGGCATAGAGGGCAAGATCCTCTCGGCCCACCGCGCCCGCACGCAGCTCGTCCCCTACCTGGGCGTGTGCCTGGGCCTACAGGTGGCGGTCTGCGAGTTCGCGCGCAGCGTCTGCGGCATGCTTGGGGCGACCTCGACCGAGTTCGTCCCCGACGCCGAGTATCCCGTGATCGACCTCATGCCCGACCAGGAGGACGTGACCGAGAAGGGCGGCACCATGCGTCTGGGTGCCTATCCCTGCAAGCTGGGCGAGGGGAGCCTCGCCCGCGAGGCCTACGGGGAGGAGCTCGTCTACGAGCGCCATCGCCACCGCTTCGAGGTCAACAACGCCTATCGCGCCAGGCTCGAGGCGGCCGGCCTTCGCCTGAGCGGGTTCTCGCCCGACGAGCGCCTGGTCGAGATGGTCGAGCTCCCCGAGGACGTGCACCCCTGGTTCGTGGCGATCCAGGCTCACCCCGAGTTCAAGAGCCGCCCGACCAGCCCGGCACCGCTCTTCCGCGAGTTCGTGCGTGCCGCGATCGCCCACCACGAGGGCTGCGGCCGTCTTGCCGTCGAACCCCTGCACGCAGGGGCCAAGGAGGCGTAGTTTGGCCGCGAGCCTCGACAGGGCCTGCCGGGACTACCTTGCCTACCTTGCCATCGAGCGAGGCAGCTCACGCAACACGATCCAGTCCTACGGGCGCGACCTCGACCGCTACCTGGCCTTCCTGGCCAAGCGCGGCGTGGTCGCGCCCGACGACGTGACGAGGGAGGACGCGGAGGCGCACGTGAGGGAGCTCCACGAGATGGGACTCGCCTCCTCCTCGGTGCAGAGGGCGGCCTCGGCCATGAAGGGCTTCCATCGCTTCATGGTGGCCGAGCAGATCTGCGAGAACCACCCCACCGCGGACCTCGCGCTGCCCAGGAAGCCCGAGCGCCTGCCGGACGTCATATCGCGCGAGGACGCGGCACGCCTCCTCGACGAGCCCTTCCGCGTGGACCCCAGGCCCAAGGCGCGCCAGACGGGCGAGCCCGACCGCAGCAACGTGGCCGCCTTCCGGCGCGACAAGGCCATCCTGGAGCTGCTCTATGGCTGCGGCCTGCGCGTCTCCGAGCTCTGCGGCCTGGACCTGAGGGACGTGCTCCTGGACGAGGAGCTGCTCAGGGTCATGGGCAAGGGCTCCAAGGAGCGGGTCGTGCCGGTACTGGGAACGGCGGCGCGGGCCCTCGCCAGCTACCTCGAGGAATGGCGGCCCCTGCTCGCCGCGCACGGCCGGCCGGGACCGGCCGTGTTCCTGAGCCAGAGGGGGAGCCGCATCACGCGCCAGGCGGTGCACGCGCTCGTCGAGCGCTACGGCCGCATGGTGGGGATCGAGGGACTCCACCCCCACACGCTGAGGCACAGCTACGCGACGCACCTGCTCGAGGGGGGCATGGACCTGAGGATGGTCCAGGAGCTCCTGGGGCACGCGTCGGTCTCGACCACCCAGCTCTACACGCACGTCGACCGCACCCACGTGCGCATGGCCTACCTCCAGGCCCATCCGAGGGCCGGCCTGCGGGAGGGGTAGTCGCGCTGGAGCGCCTGGCAGGGGGGTGGCGTCGGGGCATGCGCTGCGCGGTGAGGCAGGTTTGTCGGTGGTTCCCCTCCCCAGAAGTGCCGACAAGCGGGCTGTTCTGGCCATAAGCGTGTCATTGCCGGCCGTTTGTCGGTGGCTTCCTTCTCCAAAAGTGCCGACAAGTGGGCTGTCCTGGACGTGAGCGTGCCATGTCGGCCCGTTTGTCGGTGGTTCCCCTCTCCAAAACTGCCGACAAGCGAGAGAGTCTGCCTTCTTGCCTGCCTTCCTGCTTGTGCCGCGGCTCCGGCACCGCCCAGCCCCTACGCCGCCCGGCCCCCGTCCGCACTCCACTCCACACCTCGTCCCACCGAGGCCGCAGGCTCCTCTCGTCTGAAAAAAACACCCTATCTGACCTGCGAAGATGCATTCTACCAGCAGATTCACAGGTCCTACACAACTTGCCATGCGAACTTGTGCCCAGAACGGGCGTTCCCACGATATGTGGGGCATGGCCCAGACTCCGGGTCCGCTCAGCCCAAAATGTGGTGCCTTCGGTGTACCAAAGTGGAGGGAAGTGTTGCGAAAGGGGGCGGATGACCTATTATTAGTCTCACGTTTTCGAGGGGGGACTCCCTGCGAGCAGAGAGGGGAGGGGGACATGTACCTGACTGGCAGCTACCAGCACAACCTGGATGCCAAGTCTCGTGTCACGCTTCCCGCCCCGTTCCGCAAGCAGTTCGAGGAGCAGGTGTGCCTCGTCCCCGTCGGAGACGCGATCTATGGCTTCACCCCCCAGAGCCACCAGGCGTGGATCGAGAGCTTCTTCCCCGACGGGTTCGACCCACGCAGCAGGAGGGACGACAAGCTCCGCAGGGCGCTCTCGTCGAAGACCGTCACGGTCGACGTCGACTCCGCAGGACGCGTGGCGCTCGGCAAGATCGGCGCCGGGTGCCTCGAGAAGTGCGGCATCGAGCGCGAGGTCGTGATCGTTGGCAACATCGACCACCTCGAGATCTGGGACGCGTCCCGCTTCGGCCAGGAGATGGACGAGCTCGACGAGGACCTCGACGCGCTCATGTTCCGCGACTAGGCGCAGGCGGGGAGGGCGAGCCACTTGACAGGCGAATATCGGCACGTGCCCGTGATGCTCGAGGAGGTCATCCGCGAGCTGGACCCCAAGCCAGGCGAGGTCGTCTGCGACTGCACCCTGGGGGGCGCCGGCCACTCCGTGGAGTTGGCCCGGCTCGTCCAGCCCGACGGCCTATCGATTGGCATCGACCAGGACGACATGGCCCTCGCCGCGGCCACCGAGCGCTTCGAGCGCGAGGTCCCCGGCGCGGACCGGCGCTTCCTCAAGGGGAACTTCGGCCAGCTCGACGAGCTTTTGGTCGAGGCGGAGGTTCCCGGGGTCGACTGCTTCCTCTTCGACATCGGGGTATCGTCACCCCAGCTCGACATCCCAGAGAGGGGCTTCTCGTACCATGAGGACGCCCCGCTAGACATGCGCATGGACCCGGGCAACAACACCCAAACCGCAGCAGAGGTCATAAACAACTACACCGAAGCAGACCTCGCCCGGGTTCTCCGCGTATATGGGGACGAGAGGTTCGCCGCGCGCATCGCGCGGCAGGTCGTCCGCACGAGGGAGAAGGCGCCCATCCTCACCACCCTCCAGCTCGTAGAGGTGGTCAAGGCCGCGATTCCCGCGGCGGGGAGGCGCCACGGGGGGCATCCGGCGCGCAAGACCTTCCAGGCCCTGCGCATCGAGGTGAACCACGAGCTGGACGTCCTGGACCAGGGCCTTAGGGCCGCCGTCCGCTGGGCGAATCCGGGTGGCAGGATCTGCGTGATCTCGTACCACTCCCTCGAGGACCGCGTCGTGAAGCACGCCTTCGCGGAGCTCTCGCAGGGGTGCACATGTCCGCCGGAGCTTCCGGTGTGCGTGTGCGGTCACGTGCCGATACTCGAGGTCAGGACCAGGAAGCCCCTCGTGGCGAGCGAGGGGGAGATCGAGCGCAACCCGCGGTCGCGGAGCGCGCTCATGCGCGTGGCGGTCAAGCTCGACGCCTAGCGCCCGAAGGCAACACCGGCCCTAGGGCCGCTTGCATGGCACCACCGTGGCACGACGCAGCAGCACGTAGCACCAACGCAGCAGAATCGCAGCTCAGACGCAGCACAAACGCACGAGCGGGCGGAGGCGGGCCGCAAGGCCCGCCGACTCCGCGTCAGAAAAAGGGGTAGGGCATGAGGTACGCAGGGTCCGAGGCATACAGCCTCGACGCCAACGAGGGGAGGCGCCGCCTCGACGAGCGCGGCCACGCGCCCTTCGAGGTCGTCGAAGGCGGCGGCCTGGACGCCCGCGCGCGTCGCGGCGTCTCGAGCCAGTTCGTCGCGGCCTTCCGCGTCACCCTCTGCCTCATCGCGGCCGTCTTCGTCCTGGGGGGCAGCAGGGTCCTCATCTCCACCGCGACCGTCCGCGTCCTCGAGGCCAACTCGGGCATCTCCCAGAGCATCGAGGAGGCCAAGGTCGCCAACGAGAACCTCCAGATCGTGTGCTCGTCGCTCTGCCGCTCCTCTCGCATAGACCGCATCGCCACCCAGAACTACGGCATGGTCTTCGCCACCAGCACCGACACCATCCAGGTGGACGACCAGAACCAGAACCAGGGCCAGGACGCCTCGCAGCAGGAGGGCGAGCCTTCTGCAGATGATGCGCAGCACTCGGACGAGGCGGGGTCGGCTGCCTCGGAGTCCTAGACTCTTCGCCGTGGACAGACGCAACGAACAGAGCCGCCTAGTGCGGACGGGAGCGAGAGGCGCCTCGTACGACGTGGCGTCCCGGCGCGGTAGGAACGACGGCTTCGGGCCCGACGACGGCTTCGAGGGCGTCGCCCGCCCCTTGTTCGTGGTGCTCGCCGCCCTCGTCGCGGTGGTCGCCCTGCGTCTCGTCTGGCTGCAGGTCATACAGGGTCCCAGCCTCGCGGCCTCCGCCGCAGCCCAGCGCACCAACGTGGTGGCGGTGCACGCGCGCCGCGGCACCATCTACGACCGTGACGGCAACGTCCTGGCCATGAGCCAGGCCTGCAAGACCATCTACTGCAACCCCCAGAAGGTCAACGACCCCAATGGGGCGGCCCGCATCCTGGCCGAGAAGCTGGGGGGCGAGGCAAGCAGCTACCTCGCGACGCTCAGGGGCGACTCCAGCTTCTCCTACGTGCGCCGCCAGGTCGACACGGACAAGGCCAAGGAGGTCGAGGACAGCCTCAGGGACGCCAAGGCGAACGGCATCTACTTCCTCGATGACGTCAAGCGCGTCTACCCCTACGGCGCCGTGGGCAGCCAGGTCCTGGGCATCGTGGGCACGGACGGGGACGGCCTCTCGGGCCTGGAGCTCTATTACGACGACGTGCTCAAGGGCACGGACGGCGAGCTCGTCTTCGAGACCGGCTCCAAGGGCACGCCCATAGCCGGCACGTCCGCCCAGGCCTCCACCGCCCAGGACGGCACCGACATCGTCATCTCTCTGGACATCGACGTGCAGGAGGCGGCGGAGAGGACCATCGCCAAGGGCACGGAGGACTTCGACGCGGAATCCGGCTCCGTCATGGTGACGGACCCCAAGACGGGCCAGATCATCGCGGCATGCTCGACGCCCCTCTACGACGTGACGGACACCTCCAAGATCGAGGAGGGCGCCACGAGCCTCAAGCCCGTCTCGTCCTCCTTCGAGCCCGGCTCCATATTCAAGCTCCTCACGACCGCGATTGGCATCGACGACGGGCTCATGGGCACCGAGACCACCTACGACGTCCCCGCCTACCTCAAGGTGGGGGACGACTACGTGAGCGACGACGACGGCCGCGACTACGGCATGGACATGAGCGTCCGCGAGATCCTGCGCCGCTCCTCCAACGCCGGGGCCGCCCTCCTCGCCCAGAACGTGATCGGGGCGGAGCGCTTCTCGGAGGGCATAGCCCGCTTCGGCATCGGCAGCTACACCGGCATCGACTTCCCGGGGGAGGTCCCCGGCCTGGTCAAGACCCTCGACCAGTACGACGGGGCGAGCCTGGGCAGCATGTCCTTCGGCCAGTCGCTGGCCGTGCCTCTGGTCCAGATGGTCAAGGCGGTGGGGGCCCTCGCCGACGGGGGCACCCTCCACGCCCCCCACTTCCTCGTGAGCAAGGGCGGCCAGGAGGCGGAGTGGGGACCCGCGGGGCAGGCCGTCTCGGCCGAGACGGCCTCCGCGGTGACCGACATGATGCGCACCGTGGTCCAGGAGGGGACCGCCGTCCACGCCCAGGTCGAGGGTTACGACGTGGCCGGCAAGACCGGCACCGGCGAGCAGGCAGGCGAGACGGGCGGCTACATCGACTACAGCTACGTGAGCTCGCTCATCGGCTTCGCGCCCGCCTCCGACGCGAAGGTCCTGGTGTACGTGGGTCTCAACGGAACTCCATATCTGGCCTCCGCCTCGGCGGCCCCGCTGTTCTCTACTATCATGGGAGAGGCGCTTTCGGACCTGGGCGTCGCACCCACCAACTAGGTGGCACATCTGCCCTATGGAGGAGTGACGCATGCTCGAACTTCTGGTTGACGACGTCGTTCGCGCGACGGGTGCCAAGGCGCTCGTCGCGGTCCCGTCCAAGCTTGTGACCAACGTCCAGACCGACTCGCGCCGGCTCGGCAGCGGCTCCCTCTTCGTCTGCTTTGCCGGCGAGCGCGTGGACGGCAACGACTTCGCCGCCCCTGCCGTCGAGGCCGGCTCGGCCTGCGTCGTCATGACCCGCGAGCCCGACGCCGCGACCGTCGCGGCAGCGCGCGAGCGCGGCTGCGCCCTCCTGCGCGCCGAGGGGGACGACGGAGAGGAGTTCCTCCTGCGCCTCGCTGGCCTCTGGAGGGAGCGCAACCCCCAGTGGGTCGTGGTGGGCGTGACGGGCTCGGTGGGCAAGACCACCACCAAGGACATGCTCGCGGCCGCGCTCGCCACGGGGCGCAGGGTCCACGCCACCGCGGGCAACTTCAACAACCTCATCGGCCTCCCGCTCACCCTCCTCTCCGCCTCGGCGACGGACGAGGTCGTCGTGGCCGAGATGGGCATGAACCACAAGGGCGAGCTCTCGCGCCTCACGCGCTGCGCCAGGCCCGACCTCGCCCTCATCACCAACGTGGGCACGAGCCACATCGGCATGCTGGGCTCGCGCGAGAACATCGCCCGCGCCAAGGCCGAGATCCTGGAGGGCATGCGCCCCACCGCCGAGGCCGGCCACGTGCCCGCCTCCTGCCTCGTCCTCTGCGGCGACAACGACTTCGCCCCCCTCATCGAGGGCGAGTACGCCCGGCCCGCCGGCGTCGAGGTCGCCTACGTGGGGCCCGGCGAGGGCAGCGTCGCCCGCGCTGAGCGGGTCGAGCTCGACGAGGAGGGCCGTGCGTCCCTCTCGCTCACCTTCCCGGACGGATGGGAGAGGCGCGTCACCCTGGGGACCCCGGGCCGCCACGTGGTCTGGGACTTCCTCCTCGCCATGGCCGTGGCCGACCGCCTGGGAGTGGACCGCGCCGAGGCTGCGGACGCCATTGCCACCATGCCCCAGACCCACATGCGCCTCGAGGTCGTCACCGCCCCGGGCCGCCCCCGCGTGATCGACGACTCGTACAACGCCAGCCCGAGCTCCATCGCCGCCGCCCTGGACGTGCTCCTCTCCATGAGGCACGAGGGCAGGCGCGTGGCGGTGCTGGGCGAGGTGGGTGAGCTGGGCGACGAGTCCGCCCGTCTGCACGGCTACATAGGCGCCTACGCCGCCGCAAAGGGTCCCGACCTTCTCGTCCTCGTGGGCGGCGAGGCCGCGGCGCAGATGGCCGAGGCGGCACGCACAATGGGCTTCTCCGAGGACCGCCTCGAGCTGGTCCCCACGGCCGAGGAGGCCGTGCGCATCATCGGTCCCGTCCTGGGGGAGGGCGACCTGGTCCTCGCAAAGGGATCTCGCTCCGTCGGGCTGGACCGCTTCGTCAAGGGGGTGCTTGCCTGATGCTTGGCAACCCGAGCTATCCCACCTATCAGGTGTTCCTCGCCGTGGGCATCGCCGCCCTGGTGACGGGCCTGCTCCTGCCGCCCTTCATTCGCCTCATGCGCCACGAGGGCGTGGGCCAGCAGGTGAGGGCCGACGGGCCGCAGCGCCACCTGCAGAAGCAGGGCACGCCCACGATGGGCGGGGCCGTCATCCTGGTGGGGACGGTGCTCACCTGCGCCCTGCAGGCCTCCTGGACCATCGACCTGGTCATGGCCGTCCTGGCGACCCTCGCCGCCGCGGCCATCGGGCTCCTCGACGACATCGAGAGCGTGGCGCACGGCCGCTCCCTGGGGCTCACCCCGCGCCAGAAGATGCTGGGGCTGGGCGTCATCTCGGTCGCCTTCTGCCTCGTGGGCGTCAACCTGGGCGGCGTGGCCCCCTGGGTGGAGTTCCCGGGTGGGGGCTCGGTCAACCTGGGCGTCCTCACCACGGTGATCACCCTCAGGTCGGGCTTCCTCCTCCAGATTCCCTGGCTCTACGTCCTCTTCGTCTTCCTGCTCTTCGCGGGGCTCTCCAACGCCGTCAACCTCACCGACGGCCTGGACGGCCTGGCGGGCGGCTGCATCGCCGTGGTCATGCTGGCCATGGCCATGGTCGCCTTCCGCTACGACGAGATAAACCTCTCGGTCTTCGCCGGCTCCATCGCCGGGGCCTGCATAGGCTTCCTCTGGCACAACTGCCACCCCGCCTCGATCTTCATGGGCGACACGGGCTCGCTCGCGCTGGGGGCCGCCCTCGCCGCCCTCGCCGTGCTCACCAAGACCGAGGTCACCTCGCTGGTCATGGGCGGCCTCTTCGTGATCGAGGCGCTCTCGGTCATCGGCCAGGTGCTGAGCTTCCGCCTCCTGCACCGGCGCATCTTCCTCATGGCGCCCATCCACCACCACTTCGAGAAGAAGGGCTGGGCGGAGGACACCGTGGTCATCCGCTTCTGGATCGTCTCGGCCGCCTTCGCGGCGCTCGGGTTCGCTCTCTACTTCCAGCTGGGCTAGGAGGCTCGAATGCAGACGGGCAAGGGGGGGCGCCTGGGCGACGTCCTGGTGCTGGGCATGGGCAAGACGGGCGTCGACGTGGCGCTCTACCTCGCGTCGCTGGGCGAGGCCCGCGTCTCCTCCGTCACGCTCTACGGCGGCCTCAGCTCCGCGCCGGGCGAGGCCGCGTCCAGGCTCGAGGCGGCCGGCGTGCGCGTGGTGCTGGGCAGCGAGGACGTGCGGGGCAGCTACGACCTCGCCGTGGTCTCTCCCGGCATCAGCGAGCTGAGCGGCTTCTTCCGGGCCGCCCGGGAGCACTCCCGCGAGCTCATAGGGGAGCCCGAGCTCGCCTGGCGCGAGAGTCCCGGGCGCTGGGTCGCCATCACGGGCACCAACGGAAAGACCACCACCACCAGCCTCTCCTGCGCCATCTTGCGGGAGGCGGGCCTTGCCGCCCGCACGGTGGGCAACATAGGCACCCTGGCCACCTCGCAGGTGGCGGGACGGGCCGAGGGCGAGTGGTTCGTGGCCGAGCTCTCGAGCTTCCAGCTCGCCACCTCCGTCGGGCTGCACCCCCGCGTGGCGGTGCTCCTCAACGTGACGCCCGACCACCTCGAGTGGCACGGCTCCCTCGAGGCCTATGCCGCCGCGAAGGAGAGGGTCTTCGCCAACCTCGTCCCCGGCGACCTCGCCGTCGTGGGCGTGGGCGACGGCTGGTGCCGCGCCATCGCGGACAGGCTCGACGCCCGCGGCCTCAGGGTCCTGCGGCTCGACGCGAGGCGCGACGCGGGCACCCCATGCGCCGCCTTCGTGCGCGACGGCCGCATGGTCGTGCGCCTCGACGGCGTCGAGCACGACGTCTGCGCCACGGCGGACTTCGCCCTGAGGGGCGAGCACAACCTGCAGAACGGGCTCGCCGCCTCCGCTCTCGCGCTCGAGCTGGGCGTCGCGGACGATGTCGTGGCCCGCACGCTCGCCTCCTTCCAGGCCCTCGAGCACCGCATCGAGCCCTGCGGCGAGGTGGGCGGGGTGAGCTTCGTCAACGACAGCAAGGCCACCAACACCGACTCGGTGGAGAAGGCCCTCACCGCCTTCGAGCCCGGGCGCGTCGTACTCATGCTGGGCGGCCACGACAAG
Source organism: Olsenella sp. DNF00959 (assembly GCF_001553055.1). Lineage (NCBI taxonomy): Bacteria > Bacillati > Actinomycetota > Coriobacteriia > Coriobacteriales > Atopobiaceae > Olsenella > Olsenella sp. DNF00959. Next base: position 652,701 of record NZ_KQ960123.1, read on the forward strand.
GGGACCGACCTGCGGTCGCTCGCCGAGGCCGTGGCCCGCGACTGCAGGGCCGCCGTCTGCTTCGGCGAGGCGGGGGAGAGGATCGCCCGCTCGGTCGAGACGGCGCGGGACCGGCAGGCGTCGCCCGTCCGCGTCGTCCGGGCGCCCCACCTGCGCGAGGCCTTCGACGCCGCGGTGGCGGAGGCCCGCGAGGGGGACGCGGTGCTCCTCTCGCCCGCCTGCTCCTCCTTCGACGAGTTCTCGAACATGGCCGAGCGCGGCAGGCTCTTCAAGTCACTGGTCGCCGCCCACGCGGACGAGGGGCGGCGCTAGATGGCCCTGCGTCCCGGAGCCGCATACGCCGGTCGAGGCCAGGGAGGCCGGGACCAAGGCGCGCGCCCTCGCAGGGAGGCCGCGGACGAGGGCCTCATCATGGGCGTCCCCGCGCGCTTCATGGGGCCGCGCCTGGTGTTCGTGGCCTGCGTCCTTGGACTCGTCGCCTTCGGCCTGGTCATGGTCTTCTCGTCCTCGTCCATCCTCAACCTCATATCCGACGACGCGGGCAACAACCCCGCCTACTACCTGACCAGGCAGGCGGGCTTCGCTCTCGTGGGAGTCGTGGGCGCGTACGCCCTCTACCGCATCGACTACCACGCGCTGACGCACCGGATCGGCCCCGCCATCTGGGCGGGCACCGTGCTGGCGCTCCTCCTGATCTTCCTGCCCGTCGCGGGCCAGGACGCCTATGGCGCCACGCGCTGGATCGCCGTGGGGCCCCTGCACTTCCAGCCCTCGGAGTTCGCCAAGATCACGGTGGTGCTCGCCGCCGCGGAGCTCCTGGACGAGTTCCGTCGCACGGGCGGCAGCTTCGAGCCGGGCTTCCTGGCCAGGGCGGCGGTGGTCCTGGGCGTGCCCCTGCTGCTCATCGTGCTCCAGCCCGACAAGGGCAGCACCATGGTCTGCGCCGTGACCGTCCTGGTCATGGCCTACCTCGCGGGCGTCGACTGGAGGTTCTGCGCCGGTGCCGTCGCCCTGGGCTTCCTGGGCTTCCTGCTCCTCTCGCTCAAGGACGGCTACTCCCGCGCGCGCATCCTCACCATGCTCGACCCCTGGCGCGACCCCTATGGGGACGGCTACCAGCTCATCCAGGGCTTCTATGCCTTCGGCTCGGGCGGGCTCTTCGGCGTGGGCATAGGCATGGGGCGCGCCAAGTACTCCTACCTGCCCTTCCCCTACAACGACTTCATCTTCGCCATGGTGGGCGAGGAGTGCGGGCTCCTGGGCGCCCTGGGGCTCGTGGCGGCCTTCGGCCTCCTGCTCTGGTGCGGCTACCGCATCGCGCGCTACGCCCCCGACCTCACCGGCCGGCTCGTCGCCGCCGGCTGCTCGACCCTCATCTTCGCGCAGATGCTGCTCAACGTGAGCGGCGTCGTGGGGGCCTTCCCGCTCTCGGGCAAGCCCATCCCCTTCGTCTCGTACGGTGGCTCGTCGATCATGGCGAGCCTCATGCTGGCGGGGCTCGTGCTCTCGGTCTCGCGGCAGTCCAGGCTGCCCCTGACCGAGCACGACGAGCGCCGTCGCGACTGGAGCGTCACCGAGGCCCCGCGCGACCCTGGCCCCACCGGCTCCTTCGCCGGGGAGGCGACGCCGCGCTCGGCGAGGGAGGGCGCGCGCCAGCGCCTCACCGTCCTGGGCGGCGGCGCGGCGGGGGAGGTGCCCCCCACGAGGCGGACGTCCCGCATGGGCAGGGGGACGGCCACGCCGCCCGGGCGGGCCGCCTCCCAGGCACGTGGCGGCCGGGGGAGGATAGACTTGGGCCCCAGCGCGGGAGACCGCCTCAGGACCAACAACGACGGAAGGCCGGACGTCCGCGGAGCGGGCGGGCGCCGAGGCGACCGAAGGAGTGACAGACGTGGCAGATAGGCTCAGGGTCGCCATCGCGGCGGGCGGGACGGCAGGACACATCAACCCGGCGCTCGCGCTCGCCGAGGAGCTGCGCGACCGCGGCCACGAGGTGGGCTTCTACGGGCAGCCCGCCCGTCTCGAGGGCACGCTCGTGCCCCAGGCCGGCTTCAGGCTCAACCCCATCAACGTCACGGGCATCGACCGGCATCGCCCCTGGACCGCCGCGAGCGCGCTCTGGCACATGGCGCGCGCGCAGTCCGCCCTGGGCAGGCTCTTCTCGGCCGAGGGCGCTCCGGACGTCGCCGTGGGCTTCGGGGCCTACGTCGAGGCACCCCTCATCAACTGGTGCCACTCCCACGGCGTGCCCTGCGTCATCCACGAGCAGAACTCCGTGCCGGGCCTCGCCAACAAGAACGCCGCGGGGAAGGTGCGCAGCGTCTGCGTGTCGCTGCCCGCGGCCATCGACGCCTTCAGGTCGCACGTGGCGCCCGACACCCAGATCGTCGTGACGGGCAACCCCGTGCGCCGCAGCGTCATCGAGGCGAGCCGCGAGGAGGGCAGGAGGCGCCTGGGGATCCCCGAGGGGGCCACGATGCTCCTGGTCTTCGGCGGGAGCCTCGGCGCGCGCCACGTCAACGAGGCCGTCACGCGCCTCAAGGGCGAGCTCCTCTCCCGCGAGGGCCTCTACGTGGTCCACTCCACCGGCAGGGGCCAGTACGACGAGGTCGTCGAGGCGCTCGCGCTGGGCGAGGCCGAGTCCGGGCGCTGGCAGGTCCTTCCCTACATCGACTCCATGGGAGAGGCCCTCGCGGCGGCCGACCTCGTGCTCAGCCGTGCCGGCGCCTCCTCCATCGCCGAGATAGCGGCGCTCTGCGTCCCAAGCGTGCTCGTGCCCTATCCCCTCGCCACCGGCGACCACCAGACCGCCAACGCCCGCTACCTCGTGGACGCGGGCGCGGCCCGGCTCGTCGCCGACGACGAGCTGGACGGCCCCGAGTTCGACTCGACGCTCCTCTCACTCGTGGACGACCCCGTCCGCCGCGAGGCCATGCGCATCTCCGCCCACGGGCTGGGGCAGGCCATGGCCGCCTCCGCGCTCGCAGACCAAGTGGAGGGGGCCGCCGCCCAGAGGGCGGGCGCGCCAATCGGCTAGAGTAGATGCAGCCCGCCGCGTGCGGGCGGCATTGCCTGACTTCGAAGAGAGGTAGCCTCATGTCCTCATCACCCTCCGCCTCCAGCATCGGGAGCGCGCACTTCATCGGCATCGGCGGCGCCGGAATGAGCGGGATCGCCCTCGTCCTCCACCAGCGCGGCTGCAAGGTCACCGGCTCCGACCTCAAGGCGTCGCGCTACGTGCGCGACCTGGAGGACGCCGGCATCGGGGTCCACGTGGGCCATGCGGCGTCCACCATCGACGAGGTCGCCCCCGAGGTCGTCGTGACCTCCTCGGCCATCCCCGAGACCAACCCCGAGGTCATCCGCGCGCGCGAGCTGGGCATTCCCGTCTGGCCCCGCGCCAAGATGCTCTCGGCGCTCTCCGCCGACGCCACCACCGTGGCCGTCGCCGGCACCCACGGCAAGACGACCACCTCGAGCATGGTGGCCACGATGCTCGACCACCTGGGCATGGACCCCTCCTTCCTCATCGGCGGCATCGTCGAGGAGTACGGCACCAACGGCCGCGACGGCAGGGGGGGCTACTTCGTCTGCGAGGCGGACGAGTCCGACGGCTCCTTCCTCTTCCTCGACCCGGACGTGGTCGTGGTCACCAACATCGAGGCGGACCACCTCGACCACTACGGCACCCTCGAGAACATCGAGCGCACCTTCTGCACCTTCATGGGCCTCGTGGGCGACGCCGGCACCGTGATCATCAACGGTGACGTGCCGCACTACGTGGAGCTCGCGCGCTCCACGGGCCGCAGGGTCCTGAGCTACGGCTTCGACGAGGGCTGCGACTACGTCTGCGTGCCTGTGCCGCAGGAGCCGGGCCTCGCGAGCCGCTTTGCGGTCCGGCTGCCCTCCGGGGGCTCCGTCGAGGTCACCATCAAGGCCAACCCCGGCCGCCACAACATGGCAAACGCCACCGCCGCCATCGCCGTGGCGGACGCCCTGGGCTGCGACGTGGAGAGGGCCGCCGTCGCCCTCTCCGGCTTCGCGGGCGCGCACCGCCGCTTCACCCACGTGGGCGACGTCGACGGCGTCACGGTGGTGGACGACTACGGCCACCACCCGACCGAGATCCGCGCCACGCTCGCGGCAGCCAGGGGGCTTGGCTTCAAGCGCATCGTCTGCGCCTTCCAGCCCCACCGCTACAGCCGCACGCAGGCGCTCGCGGCGGACTTCGCCCATGCCTTCGACGACGCCGACAAGCTCGTGGTGACCGAGGTCTTCCCGGCGGGCGAGACGCCCATCCCCGGCGTCTCGGGCAAGACCGTCTCGAACGGCGTCGCGGCCGCCGGCACGGTGGCCGACGTGAGCTTCATAGCCAACCGCAAGGACCTGGTCCAGCACCTGGTCGAGTCCTGCCGTCCTGGCGACCTGCTCATCACGCAGGGCGCCGGCGACATCACGGCCATAGGGCCGGCCTTCATCGAGGCGCGCCGCGAGGCGGACGCCGAGGCAGAGGGCCAGAGGTCCTAGTTGAGCGTCTTCAACGCATACATGGCCCTCTCGGGGGCGGTCGACGCCGAGGTCCTGCGCGGGGAGAGGCTCTCGCGTCGCACGACCCTGCGCGTGGGGGGTCCCGCCTCGCTCTTCGTGACCGCCCACGACTACGCCGCGCTCAGGCGCACGATCGAGGTGCTCGACCGCGAGCGCGTCGAGTGGGTCGTGCTGGGCCGCGGCTCCAACGTGCTCGCCTCCGACGAGGGCTTCGACGGGTGCGTCGTCAAGCTGGGACGCGAGTTCTCGCGCGTGAGCGTGGGGGAGGGCGGCCTTGTCTCCGCCGGAGCCGGCGCGCCCCTCTCGAGCCTCGTGAGCCAGACCCTCAAGGAGGGCCTCTCAGGGCTCGAGTGCTGCGTGGGGATTCCCGGCAGCGTGGGCGGGGCCGTGTCCATGGACGCGGGCTCGCGCCACGAGTGGATCGGCAGTCGCGTGAGCGACGTGGTGACCCTGCGGCCGGGCGTCGGCCTGCGGCGCTACGAGGGGTCTGAGGTCGAGTGGGGCTACCGCTGGTGCTCGCTCCCGGCCGGCGAGGTCATCCTGGAGGCGAGCCTCAGGCTGGACCCCAGCACGCGCGAGGAGGTCTCCGCAGAGATGGAGCGCCGCCTTGCCAGCAGGCGCTCCATGCAGCCCATGGGCCAGCCCAGCTGCGGTTCGGTGTTCAAGAACCCGGGCACGCGCTCCGCCGGTGCGCTCATCGACTCCTGCGGCCTCAAGGGCTACGCGGTGGGTGGGGCGCACGTCTCCGACCTACACGCCAACTTCATCGTGAATGCCGGCGGCGCCACCGCCACGGACGTGGCGCGCGTCATGGCCCACCTGCGCGAGTGCGTGGTCCAAAGGCATGGCATAGAGCTCGAGCCCGAGGTCAAGTGCCTCGGCTTCGGTCGCTAGGGGCCTACGTGGCTGCCAGGAGGCCAACGAAGAGGGGGACCCCCCGCCAGGCCGCGGGGCAGCGTCCGGCTGCCAAGGCGCCGGCGGCCCCGAGGGCGCAGCGGCAACAGCCGCCTGCCAGGCCCGGCCGCACGAGTCGGACCGGCGTGCCCTCGCCTTCCCGCATCATTGCCGCCCCCAGGCCCTCGCGCAGGTTCGGCACCGCCCCCGCCACCCGCCCGTCGTCCCCCTTGCGGCGTGACGGTGCCACGCGAGACGCCGCGTCCCCCAGGCGCCAGGCGGCCGAGGGTGGCGCGTCGCCCGTCTCCCGGGAGGCCTCCGTGGGGTCGCATGACGTGGCGCGCCGCCTCATCGTGGGCGGCATCGCCGTGGCGGCCCTGCTCCTCGTCGCGCTCGTGGGCTTCCTCGTGCTCTCGTACACGCCCGCGTTCACCATCGGCTCCGTCGAGGCGGACCCCACGGAGCACATGGACTCCGCCACCATCGTGCGGCTCGCCAACGTGCGGCAGGGGAGCACCCTCCTCAACTTCGACGAGTCGGGGATCAGGTCGGCGCTCAGGAGGAACCCCTGGGTCCAGGACGTGAGCTTCGTGAGGGAGTTCCCCGGCACGCTCAGGCTCGTGGTCACCGAGCGCAAGGTCGACTGCATCGTGGTCATGAGCGCGGGCAACGTCGCCTGGTGCATGGGAGGGGACGGGAGCTGGATCGAGCCCCTGCCGCTCTCCGTCGCCGAGGGGGAGTCCGCCAACGAGGTCGCGCTCGCCAAGGCCCAGGAGATGGGCGCCCTGCTCATCACCGACGTCCCCTCCAGCGTGAGCCCCGTGGCGGGCTCCGCGTCCACGGACGAGACGATCCAGGCGGTCATGAGCTACCGCAAGACCTTCTCGGACGCCCTCTCCTCCCAGGTCGTGAGCTACAAGGCCGATGCCGTCGAGAGCATCTCGTGCGTCCTCAAGAGCGGGGTCGAGATCTCGCTCGGGTCGCCGCGCGACATAGAGAGCAAGGAGTCGGTCATCAACTCCATCCTGCAGAAGTACGAGGGCAGGCTGACTTACATCAACGTGCGCGTCTATGGCAGCCCCAGCTACCGCATGGTCGACTCGGACAAGGTCCAGGCGGGAAGCGGCACGGCGGGTGGCGACTACGCCTCGACCACGTCGTCGAGCGGCGGGAGCCAGGCCACAACGTCGCAGCAGGGCTCCGGGTCTGATCAGTCCGAAGCCACGGGCCAGGCCGTGACGGACGGCACCTCGGACGGCACGGGGCAGGACGGCTCCTCCGCGGACGGTTCCGGCGACGGCCAGGACTCCGGCAGCCAGAGCGCCGACGCCACCTCGGAGTCCGGCTCCCAGGTCGGGGAGTAGGCCGAGGCTTCCGCTTCTCCCAGGACAGTGCGATCCCTAACCCTCGAGTAGCGCCTCAGGGATGAGAAGCAGCTCTTTATGGGCATTGAGCTGCAGGTTTCACATTTTGGACAAAAGTGTTGACGGCAGTCGCGGGAATGTGCAAATATACCGCGCTTCGGACGAGGCATAGGGTTCTACCTGAGGTTTAGGGTTTCTCTCACCTCGTCGGGGCCAGACCGTCGCAAGCCCAGGCACCACCGAGCGAGAGTCGAAGCATGAAGACGAAGCGCCATTCGCAGCAGTTTGTGAAGCACGGTACCGCATTGCAGTCCACCACCGGTGGAGCGGCACCCGAACGGGAAACGGCAGACGCTCCCCGGACCGTCGCCAAGCGAGGAGGAACCATGATCGACACTGACATTCCCAGCAACTACCTTGCCGTCATCAAGGTGGTCGGCGTGGGCGGCGGTGGCACCAACGCCGTGAACCGCATGATCGAGGAGGGGATCCGCGGCGTCGAGTTCGTGGCCATCAACACCGACGCGCAGGCGCTCGCCATCTCCGACGCCGACATCAAGGTGCACATCGGCCAGGACATCACCCGCGGCCTGGGCGCCGGCGCCAACCCCGAGGTGGGCGCAGAGGCGGCCGAGGACTCCCATGACGAGATCAAGCAGGCGCTCGCCGGGGCCGACATGGTCTTCATCACGGCCGGCGAGGGCGGCGGCACCGGCACCGGGGCCGCGCCCGTGGTCGCCGACATCGCCAAGAACGACGTGGGCGCCCTGACCGTAGGCGTCGTCACCAAGCCCTTCACCTTCGAGGGTCGTCCCCGCACCAACCGCGCGGCCGACGGCATCAAGACCCTCTCCGAGAGCGTCGACGCCCTCATCGTGATCCCCAACGACCGCCTGCTCGACCTCAGCGAGAAGAAGACCAGCTTCATCGAGGCCTTCCGCATGGCGGATGACGTCCTGTGCCAGGGCACCCAGGGCATCACCGACCTCATCACCGTCCCCGGCCTGATCAACCTCGACTTCGCCGACGTCTGCACCATCATGCGCGGCGCCGGCACCGCCATGATGGGCGTGGGCCTCGCCTCCGGCGACAACCGCGCGACCGACGCGGCCGAGGAGGCCATCTCGAGCCGCCTGCTCGAGAGCTCCATCGACGGCGCCACCCGCGTCCTGCTCTCCATCGCCGGCAACAAGGACCTCGGCATCCAGGAGATCAACGACGCCGCCGACGTGGTCGCCAAGAACGTCGACCCCGAGGCCAACATCATCTTCGGCACCGTCGTGGACGAGTCCCTGGGCGACCAGGTGCGCGTGACCGTCATCGCCACCGGCTTCAACGACAACAACGTCCAGCAGTCCATCCCCACGCTGACCGTGGACCGCGGCCGCGGCAGCAGCCGCTCCGGCCGCAAGGCGACCCCCGCGCCAGCTCCCGCGCAGCGCCAGTCCGGCTCCGCCGCCAGCTCTAACGACAAGGAGTTCGACATTCCCGAGTTCCTGAAGCACAGCCGCCTCTAGCGATGCGGCTGCCCCGGCTTGACAGGTACGTCTCGCAGGGCGTGACCCTTCTCGGCGACCTCAGTCGTCCGGGCGGGGTCACCTTCGCTTTCAGCGAGCGGGCGGGCGGCTGCTCCACGGGGGAGTTCCAGGGTCTCAACCTGGGCGACCGCTGCGGGGACGACCCCGCGGCCGTCGCCCGCAACCGCTCGCTCGCCCTCGCGGCCCTGGGCGCCGGAGGTCTCGAGGCGCGCCTCGTCAACCCCTGGCAGGTGCACGGCGACCGCGTGGTGGAGGTCCTCTCGCCCGACGAGGCCTCCGTGGCCCGCGCACAGGCGCAGGCCCAAGAGGGGGCGGACGCCGTCGTGTGCGTCGCCCCGGGGGTCCCCGTCCTCCTCTGCTTCGCGGACTGCGTCCCCGTGGTGCTCGCCTGCGAGGGCGGCTTCGCGGTGGTCCACTCGGGCTGGCGCGGGACCGTCGCCCGCGTGGTGGGGCGGGCCTTGGACTCGCTGCTCGCCGCCAGCGGGTGCGACGCCTCCGAGGTGCGGGCCTACGTGGGACCCCACATCGCGGGCGAGGACTACGAGGTCTCGCCCGAGCTGCTGGCACGCTTTTCGGGCGAGTTCGGCCCTGCGGTCGCGCTCCCCGGCAACCACCTCGACCTGGCGCGCGCCGTGGTGCAGACTCTGGTCGAGCGTGGGATGGGGGAGGACATGGTCCTCGACTGCGGCGTGTCCACGCCCCGCTCGGCCGACCGCTTCTACTCGTACCGGGCGGAAGGCGGCCGTTGCGGGAGGCACGGCGCCCTGGCGGTCCTGGGCGTCTAGCAAGGGCGCGGGGACGCTCCGCGTCGTCCCCTCGGGTCGGCGCGTGAGGAGACAGTCGAGGCCCGCGGCAGGCGGGCGGAAGGGGGAAACGTGGACGAGGAGGGGCGCAGGAGCTATCTCGGCTTCCTCGAATCCAGGAGGGAGAGGATCATCCGCCTGATTGCGGAGGCGGCCGCCCGCGCGGGCAGGGACGCCGGCGAGGTCACCCTGCTCGCCGTCTCCAAGACCGTGGGCATCGAGGAGGTGGCGCTCGCCTGGGAGGCGGGGTATCGCGCCTTCGGGGAGAACCGACCGCAGGAGCTTGGGCGCAAGCTCCAAGGTGTCGCGGCCCTGCCCCAGATGGCAGGCGTGCGCTTCGACATGATAGGCAACCTCCAGACCAACAAGATTAACCAGGTCATAGGCAGGGTGGAACTCGTGCACTCCATCTCGTCCCCGCACCTCGCCGAGGCGGTGTCCCGGCGCTCGGAGGCACGTGGGATCGTCACGCGGGCGCTCGTGGAGGTGAACGTCTCGGGGGAGGAGTCCAAGTCCGGGCTTTCCCCCGACGACGCGCGCGCCTCCCTCGACGACCTCCTCGCCCTGCCCGGCATCTCGCTCGAGGGGCTCATGACCATGGCCCCCGCGAACGACGCGGACGCGGCCCGGAGGGCCTTCTCCGGGCTCCGTGAGCTCCGCGACGACCTGCGCCTGCGCTCGGGCCGCGAGCTCGCCGTCCTTTCTTGCGGAATGAGTGATGATTTCCAGATCGCGGTGGAGGAGGGTTCCACCCTGGTTAGGCTTGGTAGAACCGTTTTCGACCCCAGCCACGAGCCGGCCTTGGCCACGAGCTGAAACAGACCACAGACGAGACACGCGGACATAGGCGGGACCAGGGGTCCCAGCCAGGAAGGCGGTAAGGACATGGGCTTCCTCGACAACCTCAGGGACAAGCTTCGCCCACAGGACAGCGACTACTACGACGACGAGTACTACGACGACGAGGACGTCGCCGAGCCCCGCCGCCCCGAGGCCGACACCTCCGGCGTCCTGGGCAACACCCGCCGCCCCGAGGCCGAGAGCGTGTCGGTCTACACTCGCTCCGGGCGTCCCGTGGGCGACAACGCCGGCAGCTCCTCCTCCGCCTATGGCAGCGGCTATCGCCCCGGCTACGCTCCCAACGAGTACGCCCGCCCCGCGGCGCCTGCGCGCGACTACGGCTACGACGACGGTGCCACTGCCTCCATGCCCCAGCAGCAGGGTGGCTACGCCAGCCGCGAGTCTGTCCTGGGCAACACCACCAACGGCCACTCTCCCGCGGACATCGGCCTCAAGGCGATTCCCCGCCCCAGCTCGGGACAGCTTCCCCCCTACGTGCTGAAGCCCGTCTCGTACGACGACGTCCAGATGGTCGTCCGTCGCGTCCGCACCAGCCAGCCCGTGGTGCTGGTCTTCAAGAACACCAACATCGAGACCGCCAAGCGCATCCTCGACTTCTGCTTCGGCCTCGCCTGCGGCATCGGCGGCCAGGTGGACGAGCTGGGCGACCGCGTCTTCGTGGTCATGCCCCAGGGCATCGAGCTGAGCGAGTCCGACATCGACAAGCTCGTCGCCGACGGCACCTTGGCCAGGTAGCGCATGGCACTCCGTGACGCACGCATAGCGGTCGTCGGCGCGGGCGCCATGGGCGGCGCCATCGCGCGCGGGCTCGTCGAGTCCGGCGCGGTCCCCGCCCCCCAGGTCCTCGCCTGCGACCACTCCGCCTCCAAGCTGGAGCCGCTCTCCGCGCTGGGCGCCGTCTGCCGCCAGGACGCGGCGGAGCTCCTCTCGCTCGGTTTCGACCTGGCCGTCCTGGCCGTGAAGCCCCAGGTGCTCCCTGCAGTGCTCAAGGAACTCGAGCCCCTGCTCGCGGGTCATGCGGTGGTCTCCATCGCGGCGGGGGTCGCGCTCGATGCCCTCGAGACGGCGCTCCCCGGCTCGCGCGTGCTGCGCGCCATGCCCAACCTGCCGGTGCAGGCGCTCTCGGGGGCGACGGCGCTCTGCGCGGGCGACGGCTGCACGCGGGAGGACGTCGGGCTGGCGCGTGACGCCTTCGCCGCCCTGGGCGTCTGCGAGCTCATGCGAGAGGACCAGCTCGACGTGGCGGGCGCGGTCTCCGGCTGCGGTCCGGCCTACTTCGCCCTGATCGTCGACCAGCTCGTCCGCGCGGGCGTCGAGAGGGGGCTGGCCGCCGGTGCCTGCCGCAGGATGGTGCTCTCCACCATGCGCGGGACGGCCTGCCAGCTCCTGGGCTCCGGCGAGCACCCCAGGGCCTACATGGAGCGCGTCACCTCTCCCGGCGGCACCACCGCGGCCGGCCTCAGGGCCATGGAGACCCAGACCTTCTGGGCGACCTCGGAGGCCGTCGAAGCGGCGCTCGAGCGCAACGCCGAGCTGGCGGGGGGTGCGGCATGATCCACCTCCTCGTGGGGAGGCTCCTCTACGCCTACCAGACGCTGATCGTGGTGGAGGTCGTGCTCTCGTGGCTGCGCATGACCCAGATCCCGCTCGTGGAGGACTTCTACCAGGCGCTCGCCACCATCGTCGAGCCCTACCTGGGACTGTTCAGGAGGTTCCTGCCCCCCGTGGGCGGGGTGGACTTCTCTCCCATCCTCGCACTGGTGGTCCTCCAGCTGGCGCAGCGCATCATCTGAGGCGGGGAGCGGCAAGGCAAGCGACGCGCGGGGTACAATCAACAGAAGCGGTAGCCCGCGCGATGACGTAGCAAAGGACGTTCGAAGGGGAACAAGATGGCTATCACTCCGGCTGACATCGAGCAGATGACCTTTTCCGAGGCCAAGAAGCACGGCTACAACACCGAGGAGGTCGACGCCTTCCTCGACCAGCTCTCGGGCGAGGTCGACGCCATGCTCCAGAAGATCGCGGACCTCAAGGGTCGCCTGAACAACTCCGAGCAGCAGCTCGCCGCCGCGCAGGCGCAGGTCGCCCAGCTCAAGGAGCAGAGCACGAGCGCCGCGGCCCCCGAGCCCGTCGTCGTCACCGCAACAGCTCCCGCCAGCGACTACAGCGCGTCCGAGAGGCAGATCTCGCAGGTGCTCATCGTCGCCCAGCAGAGTGCCGACAAGCTGGTCGCGGACGCCCGCGCCAACGCGGACAACATCCGCAACGAGGCCGACCAGAAGGCCCGCGAGGTCATCCGCCAGGCCCTGGCCGAGAAGCAGAACGAGCTGGACGAGATCGACCGCCTGAAGCAGTCTCGCGAGGACTTCCGCAGCGAGTACAAGAAGATGCTCCAGCACTTCATGGACGACGCCGACAGCGTCTTCCCCAACCAGGCCCTGGGCACCCCCAACGGCTCCGCCGCCCGTAGCGACTCCTACGTGGCGCCCGCGCCCGTCGTCGCGCCCGCGCCGGCCGCCAGCGCCGAGGCTACCACCTTCGCTCCCGTTGCCGCCGACACCGACTTCAGCGACTTGGACTAGTCCGGACGATCCAGAACGAGGCGTGCCTTGCGTGGGGAGGTCGTCGCATCCGCGGCGGCCTCCCCTCATGTCGGGGCAGGCGTGCTACAATCGACGGCGCGAAGTGGGCCAGACAATCGCGGGGGCGGAGACGCCCATGAGGAAAGTCCGGGCTCCACAGGGCAGGAAGCAGGCTAACGGCCTGGCGGGGTGACCCGACGGAAAGCGCCGCAGAAAAGAAGACTCCCGCTGCCCGCCTCGGCGGGTGAGAGAAAAGCTGAAACGGTGGTGTAAGAGACCACCAGCGTCGTGGCAACATGGCGGCTTGGCAAGCCCCTTCCGGAGCAAACGCAAATAGGAGCGCCATGGTGTGGCCCGCACCGCGCTCGGGTTGCGCGCTAGAGGCCGTCGGTGACGGCGGTCGTAGATAAATGATTGTCCACGACAGAACCCGGCTCACAGGCCCACTTCGCATCTCTTCTCACAAGGACCTTTGGAGAGGGACGGACCATGCTTCCTGGACAGACGGGATTCCTCACGCTGGCGGACGGCTTCGAGGCCCAGGCGGAGGTCGAGGACCGTCGCAGCCGCTTCATCGCCCAGCTGAGGCACGTGGACGGCGAGGCGGACGCCACGCTCTTCGTGGACGAGGTGCGCGCCAGGCACCATGACGCTCGCCACAACGTCCCTGCCTGGGTGCTCTCGGACGGGCGCGAGCGCTGTTCGGACGACGGGGAGCCGCAGCGCACCTCCGGCATGCCCGTCCTCGAGGTGCTTCGCTCGTCGGGACTTGCCGACGTCTGCTGCGTGGTGACGCGCTACTTTGGCGGCACGCTCCTGGGGCCAGGCGGGCTTGTGCGCGCCTACTCCGCTGCGGCACAGGCGGCGGTGGACGTCGCCCGAGGGGAGGACAAACTCGTGAGCATGCAGCTCGTGACCAGGCTCACCTGCAGTGTCCCGTACTCCGCCTACGGTCGCGTGGAGCGCCTCCTCACGGACTGCGGCGGCAAGGCGAGGGACACCATCTTCGCCGAGGACGTCCAGATCAACGCCGTCTTCCCCTCCGGTGCGGAAGAGGCGTTCTGCGCCGCCATGCGCGAGCTTGCCAACGGGGAGGAGCTCTGCCTGGTGGGGGAGCCCCACTTCGGCGCGCTCTGAGGAAACGCCCTCGCGTCGTGCGGGTAGGATGGCAGGGACGGTCTCGCGCCGCCGCGGCGTCGCGGGCGACAGGCAACCGAAGGGAAGTCCCATGAACGCAAGGTTCATCCATCGCTGCACCCACGTGCTGGACAAGGAGGCGTCCATCGCCTTCTACGAGAGGGCTCTGGGGCTGCGCGTGTCGCGCGAGAAGGGACCCGAGGACGGGTCATGGTCCAACACCTATCTCGTGGACGACAACACCGGCTTCGAGATCGAGCTCACCTGGAACCGCGGGCGCACCGAGCCGTACGAGAATGGTGGCATGGACACGCATATCGCCTTCGAGGTCGATGACTTCGAGGCGGCGCACGAGCTGCATCGCCAGATGGGCTGCATCCAGAAGGAGAACCCCAAGATGGGCCTCTACTTCATCTGTGACCCCGACGGTCAGCGCATAGAGATTCTTCCCGCCAAGCGCTAGGGGAGAGGGGCGACTTGCCTGAGCGGCGCGACCATGGGCCAGCGTCCGACGAGACCAGGCCCCGGACGCGCTCAGCACGAGCTGCGTCCGGGGCCCGACCAGTGTCACTTCACGGTACCTGTCCCAGCGGGAAGTTGTGGCGCTCGCCTTGGCCTAGTGGAGCCTGCGGGCGAAGCCGGAGGTGATGCCGCTCCAGGGGGCGACGTCCTCGACGGGGGTCTCGTCCCACACCTTGAGCAGCTCGTCAGGCACGAACTCGCGCCTGACGTCGACCTCGCCGCCATAGGTGTGGAACCAGTCGGCGGTCATGATGAGGTAGCCGTCCTTGCCCTGCTCCTTGCCCCAGCTGTTCTCGATGCGCCAGGCCTTGGGCTTGCCGTCCTCGTCCAGCTCGACGCCCTGGAAGGTCATGGCGTGGGTGAGGCCGGTCTCGCACATGTCGATCATCTCGTCGCGGCCCATGCCCAGCTCGACGTCGAAGAGCCCCTCGAGGTCCATGCCGTCGGTGGAGAGCACGTACTTGAAGTCGTCCACGTGGCGCGGGAACTCCTGCATGACGTCGCAGGCCATCGAAACGGGCACGCCCGCCTTGAGGCTGTTGACGGCTACCTGGTCCAGGAGCTCGGGCTCGACGTTGAGCACGTGGTGGGGGTCGCCGCCTACGACCGAGTCGGTGAGCGTGAGGTGGTACGCATGGCCGTAGGGTCGGGTCTTGCCCGGCATCGAGACGAGCGAGACGTAGTCGTGCGGGTCGAAGGGCAGGTAGCGCTCAGCGAACTCGAGCGGGGTGATGTCCGGGTCGCGCAGGACGAGCTTCTGCTCCTTGGGACCGTCCTTCTCGCCCGCGTCCTTGGGCTCCTCGTCCTTCTGGGGCTCAATGGCCTTGACCTTGCTCGCGTCCGCCTTGTGCCTCTTGCCCACGGTGCAGACGAAGTCGAAGCGCGCGGGCGGCTCGCCGAGGCAGATCGCCAGCATGCGGTACACGCCCGAGAGCATGTCCTCCTTGAGGGCGCGGAACTCGTCCTCGCCCTTGCCCTCGGCGTGCGCGCGGCGCAGGATGCCGGCGTCGCGGTGCAGCAGGCGCTCCAGCTGGGCGTCCATCTGCGCGGAGCTCTTGGAGCAGGCGGTCTCGGGCATGGCGTCCTTGGGGACGACGCCCCACTTGGCGATGAGGTTCATGGCGAAGTGGTAGTAGCCGCCGTCGCCCATGCCGTCCTCGAGGACGAGCTGGACCTCGCGGGAGTCCGCGGGGAGGCCGGCCGTGGCGATGACGTTCTCGAGCATGGCGTTGGCCTTCTCGAGCTTGTCATAGAACATCCCGTAGGCCTGGCTGAACTCGAAGCTGTCCACGTCCAGGAAGTCCATGGTCGCGTGGCGCGCCACGTTGTATGCGGTGAACATCCAGCAGCGGCCGCTCTGTCTCTGGTTGGTGATGTCGGCCGTCTTGGGCACGCGCACGCCGTAGGTGTCATGGTAGCCGCGCATCACGCTGGTGTCGCGCGCGGCCTGCATGACGTCGGTGGCGGTGACGGCGTTGCGCGCGATGCGGTTGGCGCGGGAGGAGCAAAACTCCTCGTTCTGCCTGGCCGCCCAGTCGCGGCCGATGGTCTTCTCGCCCATCTGCGTTCCTCTCGTTTTCATTTTGGCTGGCGCAAGGGACGGCGCCCGCGGCAGGGTGGCCGCAGGCGCCGAGGGGTGCTGTCCTAACGGGCCAGGGTCCCCATGGGGTCCCAGGGCTCGAGCACGACGGGCTCCATGGTCTCGAGCGCCTGGCGCTGCTCGTCGCTGAGGTACCTCTTGTCGACGACGACCTGATAGACGTACTCGTCGAACCAGGCGTCGCTCAGGGTATCGAAGCCGTCGCGGCCGTGGTCCTTGCCCCAGCTGTTCTCGACCTTCCACATCGCAGGCTTGCCGTCCTCGTCCAGGCGCACGCCCTCGAGGACCATGGCGTGGGTCATGACCGACTCGCCGTAGTCGAGGCGCTCCGCCTTGTTCAGCGCGCCCTCGACGGCGAAGCCGAAGAGCTCGTCCACGTCGATGGCGGCGGTGTCCATCATGCCCTCGTCCCTGAGGTAGCTCTGGTCGACGTCGCAGCCAAACCACACGGGCAGGTCGCCCTTGAGCTGGGCGATGGCCGCGCGCTTGAGCTCCTCGGGCTCGAGGTTGAGGTAGAGCACGGTGCCGTCCTCGACCACGTTGCCCAGCCGGCTCACGGTGTAGGTGCGTCCGAAGGGCTTGTCCTTCGTGGGGGCGCTGATGAGCGACACGTAGTCGTCGAGCTCCATGCCCACCGCCTCGGCGAAGAACTCCTGGGGAGTGAAGCTGCCGCTCAGGGCGACCTTGTCATCCTTGTCGCGCAGGCGCACGTCGAAGCGCGCGGGCGGCTCGCCCAGGCAGGTCACGAGCAGGCGGTAGACGTCTCCCATCATCTGCTTCTTCATCTGGCCGAGGTCGTCGGCGGAGGCTCCGGATGCCGCGGTCTCGCGCAGGCGTTTGGCGCAGCCGCGCAGGTAGCGGGTCAGGTACGCGTCCATCTCGTGCGTGCTCTCGGAGTTGGCGGTCTCGGGCATCGCCTCCTTGGGCACGACGCCGTACTTGCGCACCAGGCTCTTGAACATGTCCCACTGGCCGCCGTCGCCGATGGGGTCGGCCAGGAGCCACGCCATGAGGCGGCCCGAGAGGGGCTCGTCCAGGGTGTCGAGGACGTTCTCGAGGAACCAGTTGCTCTTCTCGAGCTTGTCGAAGAAGAGGGGATAGGCCTGGCTGAGCTCGAAGTCCTTCAGCTTGTACTTCTTTATGGTGCGATAGCGCATGGTGTTGAGGCTCGCGAACATCCAGCAGCGGCCCGAGCGCTTCTGGTTGGTGCGCTCGCCCTGGCTGACCTCGACGTCGAACTGGAGGCTGTTCTGGGCGACGGCCTCGGGATTGCGGGCCGCCTTGCGGACGCCCATGGAGCTGGCGGCGTTCTTCGCCACCACGTTGGCGCGCTCAGAGAGGAACTCCTCGCGTGCGGCGGCGAGGTCCTCGGGGGTGACGCTCTTGATCTGGTCCATGCTTCCCTCCCTGGGGATGGTTGGATTTCTTAGCCAGTCGAGGATAGCACGCGGGCCTGCGTGGACGGCTCCCGCGCGGGCTCTACAGGCCTAGGGCACATCCCAGCGCTCGCCGCAGTCGTGGCAGAGGAAGTGCCGCACGTAGGTGGGGGACCAGCCGTCGTCGTGCAGCCTCTCGCTCTCCAGGAAGGGGTCATACTCCCATCCCTGCTCGGTACCCTCCACCTCGGTGTCGTGCGAGCCGCAGCGGGGGCAGATGCTGCGGTCCCTCTTGTGGGCCTGCCGGGGCGTCCGGCCGCCGTTCGCCTGCATCCAGTGGCGGTAGCCCTGCGACTCCGGTGAGGTCTCCGGATGCCTGAGGGACGGGGGCACGCAGGCGTCGAGGCGCTCGCGCAGCTCCTCTCGCTCGCGAGCCTCCGCCTTCTTGCTCCGGTCACCCTGCTCGGCGCGCGCCGCGCCCAGCCTGCCCTCCAGCTCGTCGTAGCGCCTGAGGAGCGACCTCTCGGCGGGGAGGAGCGAGAAGCCCGCCCGCCGGTCGGTGCGCGCCTCACTCTCGCGGAGCCTGTCAGAGAGCAGCGCCCCGAGGCAGGTGAGGCCGGTGGTGGCAAGGTAGATGAGGACGTTGCGATAGAAGTGCTCCGACCCCCAGTGCAGGTAAACGAAGGCGAGGATGGCGGGCCAGCCTCCCACCAGGAGCGCGAGCAGGATCCCGAGCGGGCCGACCTTGGACCTGGAGTCCTCGCGCCTCTCTCGCCATTCCCGCGCCCTCTTGAAGCCAGGGTCGGCGAGAAGGGCCGAGCGCTCCTGCTCCAGCTCGCCCATGTAGCGCGCGAGCTCCTCGTCCGTGAGGTACGAGGCAAGGCATGCCTGGGCCAGCGTCTCGTTTGCCGGAAGCTTCGCCTTCGTCTCCTCCGAGAGCTCCATCGTCCCCACCCCCCCCTGGCGCCTGACGCGCCGAACGCTTGTTGGTCACATACGTATGTACCACCACCCCGGGACATCGTTCTTTCCTATAATCCAGCTAACCGCCTCGTATGCCTACCGCCTCGGAACGCTCTGGGAGGGCGCAGATGATCCACGCAGAGGGAGAGATTGCCTACGGCTTGCCCGGCTACTCCCTGCGCGTGCTCGAGGCGCTCGAGGACGCGGGACACGAGACCTGGGTGGTGGGCGGTTGGGTGCGTGACGCGCTGCGCGGCGCCGCCCCCCATGACGTGGACCTCACCACCTCCGCCCGCTGGCAGGAGGTCGAGGGCTGTCTCGCGTCGGCCGGGGTCGAGGTGCACCGCACGGGCATCGCCCATGGCACCGTGACCGCCGTTTGCGAGGGGCACCCCATCGAGGTGACCACCTACCGCGTCGAGGGCGGCTACAGCGACCACCGCCATCCCGACGAGGTGCGCTTCGTGAGGGACGTCCGCGAGGACCTCGCCCGTCGTGACTTCACCATCAACGCCATGGCCTATCACCCCGCCCGCGGGTTGCTCGACCCCTTTGGCGGACGCGCCGACCTGGCGGGCCGCGTGGTGCGGGCGGTGGGGGAGCCCTCTGAGCGCTTCGGCGAGGACGCCCTCAGGGTGCTCCGCGCGGTGCGCTTCGCCTGCCGTCTCGGCTTCGAGGTGGAGGGTCGCACCCAACGGGCGCTCGTCGCGCACGCGCCGGAGCTGGCGGACATCGCGAGCGAGCGCATAGGCCTGGAGTTGGCGGGCATCGTGCGCAGCGGCCGCGCCGCGTGGGCGCTCGAGCACCAGACGGAGGTCCTCTGCCAGGCGATCCCCGAGCTCGCCCCCATGGCGGGCTTCGACCAGCGCAGCCCCTACCATGCCTTTGACGTGCTCGGGCACACGGCGCACGTCTGTCGCGGGGTGGAGGAGTTCACGGGAGGCAACGCGTCCGACGCGCTCAGGTGGGCCGCGCTCCTGCACGACGTCGCAAAGCCCAGCTGCTACTCGGAGGACGAGGGCGGACGAGGGCACTTCTTCGGCCATCCCAAGCTCGGCGCGCAGATGGCTGAGTCGATCATGAGGAGGCTCGCCCTCCCGGGGGAGCTCGTCTCTGCCACGCGCGCGCTGGTGCGCCTCCACGACCATGCCGTGCGGCCGACGAGCCGCTCCATCAGGCGCACCCTGCTCAAGCTCGAGCGCGCCTGCCCCGACCACGCCAAGCCCCTCGCCTTCGACCTCCTGGACCTCAAGCGCGCGGACGCCGTGGCCAAGGTGCCGGGGGTCGCGGGCTACGCCGCCGAGCTCGACCAGGTGAGCGCCGCCCTGAGGAGGGAGATCGCCTCGGGCAGCGCCTACCGCCTCAAGGACCTTCCCGTGAGCGGTGCCGACGTCATGAGGGTGACGGGCATCCAGCCTGGCCCTGGGGTGGGGCTGATCCTGGCGGAGCTCCTCTCCGCCGTGGTCAACGACGAGCTGCCCAACAGGCGAGAGGTGCTCCTGGGGCAGATCAGGCTCTAGGGGAGGGCGTGAGCCTGCGGGAGGGGCCGCCCGCGCCGGGCGTGGTTGCCCTTGCGAAGGGCGTGCCTGACGCGTTGGCCCTTGTGGGGGACGTGCGGGGCGTGGCGCCTCTCGTGAAGGAATTGTGTCCAAAAAATCCCATCGACTTCTCCTTGCACGGCTTGGTGCGTTCACGTATAGTTTCTTCTCGCACCAAGCGCACAGGGCAACCGATTGGGACGTCGTCTAGCGGTAGGACAACGGATTCTGGTTCCGTCAGCGGGAGTTCGATTCTCTCCGTCCCAGCCAAGTGCACCCACATACGGCCCGTTCGTCTAGCGGTTCAGGACGCCGCCCTCTCAAGGCGGAGATCACCAGTTCGAATCTGGTACGGGCTACCAGACACCCCGGGGGTCGGCCAGCGCGCCGGCTCCTTTCCTTTTGCCGCGAGGCCCCGACGCCGTCGCGGCCAGCCCCGCCGTCGCGAACGGCCAATCCCCCCGCACAAAGGGAGAGGCGGCGGCCTCGTTTCCTGGTGCGGATTCACCCAGCATTCGTCTGAGGGCTCTGCATGTACCGAAAAACTGCGCATTGGATTTCTTTCAGCAGAGTTTGACCTGGTCAAACGTCGTTCGTCTCCATAATTCGAAGAAATCGTGCGCAGTTTTTTCGTCGGAATGGCGCGAGCCATCGATATCGTCGCAGGGGGAGGCACACCAATGCGCGTCCAGGCGGCGCTGCCAGAAAGATTTGCAGGCGTCCTTGCGTTTTTGCATGCGTTCGCGTAGACTCTGTTCCTGCACTGAGGTACCGATTGGGACGTCGTCTAGCGGTAGGACAACG
>NZ_KQ960123.1:673330-793583 GCF_001553055.1 Olsenella sp. DNF00959
TTTCCTTTTGCCGCGAGGCCCCGACGCCGTCGCGAACGGCCAACCCCCCCGCACAAAGGGCGAGGGGAGTGGCGTGCCACCCGGGCAGACGCCACCTCCCCTCGCAGGCAGTCGAACGCCACGAGTCCGTTCGTACGGCTACTCGGTCGTCCCGACGGCCGAGTCGGCACTTCCCGCCGCGCTTTCGTGCTCCTTGTCCCAGGTGTCGACCAAGAGGTCGCGCGGGACGGAGCGAATCTCCCACAGCTGGGCGAGCTCGTCCAGGACGGCGCGGTCCGCCTCGTCCTCGAGGCCGCCGCGCGCCACGTCCACCAGCTGCTCCACGAAGTTGGGCAGGCTGCGGCCGTACACCCGCGCGTCCCAGCCCCTCTCCCTCAGCTCCTGCTCGAGCTCGGCCACGCCCTCCTCGCTCGCCTCGGCGCAGAGGATGCCTGCCAGCTCGGATGCCTTCTCGTCGCAGAAGATGCCCCGCATGAGCGCCGCGTAGGCGCAGGCAAGCCGGGGCGGCAGCGCGTCTGCGGAGCGCACCTCCAACTGGCCGTCCCAGCGCACCAGGGGATGCGCCGCCTCCAGCAGGCTCGCCACCTCGGCGCGGTCGAGCTCGTGGTCGCTCATGACGTCCTCGACGAGCCGCTTGTCGCAGGAGCTCGTCTCGCCGGCGTCGTTGGTCACCAGCACCGCCTGCACGCTCTCGAGCCACTCGCCGTAGGCGGCAAAGCCGAAGTCCGTGGCGAAGCAGCCGGGGATCGCCTCGCTGCGCTCGGGGTCGGCCTGCCTCCACAGCTGCGTGCGCATCATGCGCCCCACCTCGTGGGGGTCGCTCCCGCGCAGGCTCAGCGCGTCGTCCGTGAGGAACGCGATGACGGGAGAGAGCGCGCTCGCCAGGCGGAAGGCCTCGGCGGCCGCGGTCTCGCCGGCGTGCGAGAGGCGGACTCCCGTGCTCGCCGTGAGCCTCATGAGGTCGCGGCCCGTCCTGCCGCTCGTCCCCAGGTGGGCACCCATGACGCCGTGACGGGTGAGTGGGACCAGTGGCACCTCCGCCGCGGAGCGCGGGCGCGGGTTGACGCCCTGCGCCAGGAGCTCGTAGTCTGCCCCCAGCTCCCTCGACGCGAGGTGGAACTGGCGGTCGACCACTTGGAGCGCCCCCCTGAGGCGAGACACGCGCGCGATCGGCCCCAGGCACACCACGAACTGCGCCGCGGGGCCCAGCCCCAGCTCGACGCCCACGCGGATGCCCGAGGAGCCGACGCTGCCGCGTAGCCCGACCAGGCGGCCCTCCTCCATGACCTGCCCGTCGGGGTAGTAGGCGCCAAGCGCCTCGAGCACGCGCTCCAGGCCGCGCTCTCCCTGGTAGGAGACGGTGGTCCCGGTCTGCCGGTCGATCACGAAGCGCTCGAGGCGGAGGGTGATCGACTTGTCGCCCGGGCGGGCCTGGGCGTCGCCGCGCAGCTGGGCGAGCATGCGCCGGCGGTTCGAGCCGAGCAGCGCCTGCCTGACGAGCTCCTCGGCGGAGGGAAGCTTGTTTGTTCCTTGCATGGACGAGACTCCCTTTATTGGCAGGGCGGCAGCTAGATGCCGTGCCCCCCGTCCCTTGTTCGCTTGCTGAGTCCCGCTTAGTATGCCCGATTCCGCCGAGCGAGTATGATGAGCGTGCCCACTTGGCAGGGAACGGCATGCGGACGTCACTTCTGCCGTCCGCGGCCACGGATCGTGGGGTCGGAGGGACATGGCACAGGACAGCAACAGCGAGCGCTCGAAGGCCAAGGTGCCCCTGAAGGTCACCGGCCCTCATGTCGTTGCCCCCGCGACCACCCCCGGCGCGCCCGAGATGGGCGAGAACAGCACCAAGGCCCGCAAGGGCGCCATCTTCCTTGCCGGGGTCATCGGGGTCTACGTCGTCTTCCTCGTGGCCACGGGCCAGATGGGCGAGTTCCTCTCGGCCCTCTCGAAGGTGGACACGGGCTGGGTCATGTGGGCCGCCTTCGCCTTCGTCCTCTACTTCGCCTTCGGCGTCCTGGCCTACGTCATAGCCGTCTACCTCGACCACGAATCGCCCGTCGGCGTGCGGGACCTCATGAGCGTCGAGGCCTCGGGCGTCTTCTTCGGCAACCTCACGCCCATGATGGCCGGCGCCGTCCCCTCGCAGATCTATCGCCTGACGCGCACGGGCCTGGACGTGGGGGAGGCCAGCGCCACCCAGTTCACGCGCTTCATCATGTTCCAACTGGGCGTCGTGCTCTTCGCCGCGATCATGCTCTTCGCCAAGCTCTCGTACTTCTTCCAGACCTACGGCGACATCATCATCCTCAACCTGGTGGTCTTCGCGGTGCACTTCCTCGAGCTCGCGGGCCTCTTCGTCGTCTGCCTCTGTCCCAGGCTCGTGATTCGCGTGGGCAACCGCGCGATTCGCCTTGCGGACTCCCGGCACTGGCTCAAGGACCGCTCCCACTGGGACGAGATGGTCAACGTCCAGGTCATGGAGTTCTCTGACGCCTTCAAGCGCGCCGCCCAGGACGTGCCCTCCATGCTCCTCACCCTCGTGGTGACCATGGCGCAGCTCGCCTGCCTCTACATGATCCCCTGGTTCGTGCTGCGCGCCTTTGGCATCCAGGCGGACTTCGTGGAGTGCCTGGCGGCGGGTTCGATGGTCCAGATGGTCGCCTCGGCGGTGCCCCTGCCGGGTGGGACGGGCGGGGCGGAGGGTGGCTTCGTCATGTTCTACGGCCACATGTTTGGCCCCTCCACCTCGGCGGGCTTCCTCGTCTGGCGCATCGTCACCTTCTTCGGCCCCACGCTGCTCGCGGCCCCGCTCCTGGGGCTGCGCTCCCGTGGCGGGAGGAGCATCTACCGTCGCGTGCAGGCGCTGAGGGACCGGCTCGCCTCCGTCGCCTCCGGTCGCAGGGGCGGTGGGCACGGGCGTGGCGGAGGCTCCGTCACCATCAGCATGCGAGGCTCGGCGGGGCGCAGGGGATAGGCCACGGTGGCCCACTGCCCGGGCTTGTGCGGGTCCGGACCTGCGTGTCTGCTATCTGCGGCCCGGACTTACTCGCTCGCGTTCTGCGGCCTGGACCAAAGTCGTCGGTATTCTCGCCTGCCCAAACAACCGACATTCCAGGGCTTTCTGGTTGATTCAGGCACATAGAGGCCGTTCGTCGGTACCTTGGGCGGGTGAGAACACCGACAAACGTGGGCGTGGAGCCCGTTTGCCCCGCGACGCGCGGCTTTCCCGCCGCTGCCAACAACTTGCCGGCGATGCCAACAATTTGCTTGTGCTTTGCTAGGGGAGAGGCGCAAGCAAACTGTGCCCGGACGGGCAAAGACTGCCCGGAGCCTCGGTTTGCCTGTGGTTCGCCGGGGAGAAGCACAAGAAAAGCGCGCCCCGGCTGACGGGGCGCGTCGAATGCCGCATTGCCTGTGACGTGGTGCGTTGGGTGCCGTTTTGCCTGTGGGTCGTCGCGCCCGCCTGACGCTACTCCTGCCGCGTGCAGCCCCGGCAGCCCGAGCAGGCGTTCCGGGCGCCGGCAGCGGAGGGCGCCGCCGCGAGGCCGCCCAGGGCGGTCTCCCTCAGGGTGGCGGGCAGCGCGTCCCCCACGGACCTCATTGCCGCGACCACCTCGTCGAAGGGCAGCGGGTCCAGTACGCCCGAGAGTGCCAGCTGCGCCGCGACGTAGGCGTCGGCCACGCCGATGGCGTTGCGGTTCTGGCAGGGATACTCCACCAGGCCGCGCACCGGGTCGCAGACCAGTCCCAGGAGGTTGGCGATGGCCGTCGAGGCGGCCGAGAGGCAGGTCGCGGGATTCGCCCCCAGGAGTTCCGCCAGGGCGCTCGCAGCCATGGCGGCGGCACTGCCCACCTCGGCCTGGCAGCCGCCCTCGGCCCCCGCCACGGAGGCGTTCTGGGCGATGATGGCCCCGACGGCGCAGGAGTTCCAGAGCGCTCGCGCGAGCTCCTCGTCGCTCGCGCCCACCGCCTCGGCCACCGACAGCAATGCGCCCGGCACCACGCCCGCCGACCCCGCCGTCGGCGCGGCCACGATCACGCCCATGCTGGCGGAGCGCTCCAGCACCGCCATGGCGTAGCTGGTCGCGCGCGAGAGGCTTTCTCCCATGAGGGGGCCGCCCAGTCTCCCCGCGGCGTCGCTCACGGCGCGGGCCTGGCCCCCGATGAGGCCGCCCAGCGAGGGGGAGGGGCTTGCGATCGGCCCCGCGACCTCGTCCCTGAGCGCCGCGATCACGCGCGCCATCTGGGCGTCCACGTCAACCGCGGGCGTGAGCTCGAGCTCGCGCAGGCGCATGGCCTCGCCGATGCCCACCCCCTCACGCGCACAGAGCGAGAGCAGCTCGGCGCCGTTGTCGAAGCCGTGTGCCAGCGTCGCGTCCGCTGGGACGTGGGGCGCGCCCGGCACGTCCACGACGCTCGCCGAGAGGATGTTGGGCCCGCGCGAGAGGAAGTCGACGAGCCCCTGGTCCACGGCCTCGTCGAGCTCGAAGACCGTGTAGGCCTTGCCCCCGCGGCTCTCGCGGAAGGTGCGCAGGGTGGCGATGTTGGAGGAGGAGGCGGAGACGCCGCTGGTGAGCGCCGCCAGCACGCCGGGCTTGTCCTTGTGCGCCACGAAGAGGGTGGGGTAGTCGCCCGATATCTCCACGCGCACGCCGTCGATGGAGACGATCCTGACCCTGCCCCCGCCCAGGGACTCGCCCGTCACGGCGACCCTCGAGCCATCGGCGCTGTGCATGGTGACGGTCACCGTGTTGGGGTGCATGCCCGCTCCTTCCTCGCTGGGCAGGAACGAGAACTCGATCCCCGCCTCGCGGGCCAGGTCGAAGGAGTCGCGCACGCGCACGTCGTCCGGGGCGAGTCCCAGGATCCCGGCCACGAGCGCCCGGTCGCTGCCGTGGCCCCTATAGGTGTGGGCGAATGAGTTGTAGAGGGTGAACTCTGCCCTCCTGAGCTCGCGGGGACCCAGCGAGCGGGCCACGAGGGCGATTCTCAGGGCGCCGGCGGTGTGCGACGAGGAGGGGCCCACCATGATGGGGCCCAGGATCTCGAACGCCGAGGTGGTCATCATGGGGCGTCTCTCCTAGCTGCCGCCGGCCCCTGCCGGCGAACGTCGTCAAAGTTGGCGGGCCGAGGCAGCTCCCGTGGGGTGCCCCGGCCCGCATGCATGCCCATTGTGCCCAATCCGGGCGGCTAGCCCTCGCTCGTCTCGGTGAGGGGCAGGGCGCGCTCGAGGCGCGTCAGGACCATGTCCCGGCCCAGGAGCTCGAGGGACTCTCCCAGCGGGGGAGAGACCTGGTTCCCGCACTCCGCCACGCGCACGGCGCCGTAGAACTTGCGCTTGTTGGCGCCGAGCCTCTCGGGCAGCGCCTCGAGGGCGGCGTCGATCCGCGTAGCGTTCCACTCGTCCTCGCCCAGCGCGGCAAGCGCCTCGGCGGCCGCCTCGAGGTAACCGCGTGCGCCCTCCTTTGCTAGGTTCTTGGCGACGGACCTCTCATCGAAGGCGAGCTCCTCTCCCTCGAAGAGGAAGCGGGACTTCTCGACCACGTCGGGGGCCAGCGTGGTGCGGGGCTTGAGGATGCTGGACAGGAGGTCGAACCAGGGGGCGCTCGCGCGGTAGACGGCCTTGGGGTCGTCGGCGACGAGCCCCGCCTCGTGCAGCTGGGGGAGGAGCACCCGCTGCGAGAACTCCGCGTCGCTCATGGCCTGGACATACTGGCCCTGGATCCAGTCGAGCTTCTTGAAGTCGAAGGTCGCCGGGTTCTTGGACACGTGGTCGAGCGAGAAGCGGCTGGCCAGGACGTCGCGGGGGACGATGGTGGTCTCGCCGTCCAGGGCCCAGCCGAGGAGCGCCAGGTAGTTGACGAAGGCGTCCGCGTCGTAGCCCTGGTCGCGGTACTCCTCGACGGAGGTCGCGCCGTGGCGCTTGCTGAGCTTCTTGCCGTCCGGCCCCAGGATCATGGAGATGTGGGCGAAGGTGGGCGTGGGTGCGCCCAGGGCCTCGTAGACCATGACCTGGCGCGGGGTGTTGGAGAGGTGGTCGTCGCCGCGGATGACGTGGGTGATCCGCATCAGGGCGTCGTCCACCACGGTGGCGAAGTTGTAGGTGGGTGTGCCGTCGGAGCGGAAGATGATGAAGTCATCCAGCTCGCGGGCGTTGAAGGTCACCTCGCCGTGGACGGCGTCCGGGATCACCACGTCGCCGCGGTCGTCGGGCACCTTGATGCGGATGGTGTAGGGCTCGCCGGCGTCCACGCGAGCCTGGGCCTCGGTCGGGTCGACGTTGCGGCAGGTGCGCTGGTAGCCCTGGAAGGGGTCGTGCCTCTCCTCTGCGGCCTTCTTGTCCGCCGCGAGCTTCTCGGGCGTGCAGAAGCAGTAGTAGGCCTTGCCCTCGGCCACCAGGCGCCGTGCGGCGTCGCGGTACAGCGCGAGACGCTCCGTCTGTTTGTAGGGACCGAAGTCGCCGCCCACGTCGGGGCCCTCGTCCCAGTCGAGGCCCAGCCAGCGCATGGCGCGCAGGATGATCTGGGTGTTCTCGTCCGTGGAGCGGGTCGGGTCGGTGTCGTCGATGCGCAGGACGAAGCTGCCCCCGTTCGCGCGGGCGAAGGCCCAGTTGTAGATGGCCGTGCGGGCGCCTCCCACGTGGAGCTTGCCGGTGGGGGAGGGCGCGAAGCGCACGCGTACGGGTCTGGTGTCTGACACGGGGTCTCTCCTGACGTGCTGGCGCGGGATGCCACGCGAGGTGTTGTCCAACTCGCCCAGTATAGGCGTTCGGGACGGGCGTCCGCAGGCAGCGCGACAGCGTGAGTCCTGCTATGGGGGGTGACGCAGTGGCAGGTGCGTGTGGAAGTCGCGCGCCCGCCGGTCCCGTTGGCCCTACATCAGCCTCGTGGACTCGAGGCTGCGCTCCATCCAGCTCGTGAGCCGCACCACGGGCTTGCGCAGGAGGAGTCCCAGCAGCAGCGCCGGCGGCAGGAAGGCGAGCAGACGTGCCAGGGCGAGCCAATAGTCCGCCCCCCAGAGTCCCGCGATGGCGCAGCGCATGGCCTTCTCCGCGTGCACGAAGGGCAGGAAGGGGTAGGCCGCCTGGAAGAAGCCGGAGGGCAGCATCTCGCGCGGGAAGGTCCCGCCCGAGCCCGCCACCTGGATCACCATGAGGAAGACGGCGATGGCCTTGCCCACGTCGCCGAAGCTCGCCGTGAGGGCGAAGGTCAGGTTCACGAAGACGAGGGAGGCCAGCCATCCCGCGAGCAGGAAGAGCCAGGGGTGCAGGCACTGGATCCTGAGGAAGAAGAGGTCCCCCAGGAGCACGAGGGTGGTCTGGGCCAGGCCGACGACGGCGAAGAAGGCGAGCCGGCCCAGGTAGGCGTGACGGGGCCTGGCACCGGTCCGTCTCAGGGCCTCGGGCGAGAGGCCCGTCCTCACCAGGGCGCAGAGGATGACGGCGCCGACCCATATGGCCAGGGTGGTGTAGAAGGGCGCCATGGCCGAGCCGTTGTTCTGGACCGGGAAGACCGCGTCACGCTGGAGGCTCACGGGAGACGAGACGAAGTCGGCGAGGTCGGCGGGGTCGCCGCTCAGGACGGCGCGCACGCGGTCCACGTCCGCGGAGGCGAGGGCCTCGTCGAGGCTCGCCCTCGTCGCGTCCATGCGGTCCGCCGCGGAGTCGAGGCGCGCCCGCGCCTCTCTCAGGGTCTGCCCCATGCCGTCGAGGCCGCTCGTGGCGTCCGCCACCTTGCCCTGGGCGCCTTGGATGGCCGAGCTCGCCTGGGACGAGACGGAATCGGCCCTCCCGGCTGCCTCCTCCATGTCGTCCGCGAGCGAGCCCAGGCTCTGCCCGAGCTCGCCCTGCCACGTCGAAAGCCCCGAGGAGAGCTGGTCCTTGGCGTCCGCGACGAGGCCCTCGAGCTCGGCCTTGCTGCCGGTTGCGTCCCTCCGGGAGCCGTCCACGTCGTCAATGGCCCCCTGCAGGGCGTCGGAGAGCTGCCCCAGGTCGTCGAGGGCGGAGGAGACGCGGCGGTTCAGTCCCTGGATGGTGAGGCGGAGCTGCCGGACGTCCTGGAGCCTGGCGGCGTCGTCCCCCAGGCTGTCCTCGAGCTGGGCCGAGAGCGTGTCGCTGCCGTCCAGGTCGTCGCTCAGGGCCTGGAGGTCGGCCCTCCTCTGGTCGACCTCCGCCTTGGCCTTGGCGAGGCCGTCGGAGAGGTCGGAGCCCTGCCCGTCCAGGGTCTTGTATGCGGAGTCGAGCGCCGAGGACACGCCGTCCAGGCTCGAGGCGCCCCTCTGGAGCGAGCTCGACACGGTCGTGCCGGCGTCCTCGAGACCCCCTCCGAGACCCCTCACGCCGCCCGCCGCCTGCGAGAGCGACTGCGCCAGGGTCCCGCCGTCACCCTGGGTGCCGGCGAGGAGGGCGTCGGCGCTCCCCATGAGTCCCCGGAGCGAGTCCACCACCGCCTGGTAGCTCTGAAGGGTGCCCGAGGCCTGCCTGAGCGACTGCGAGCTGCGGGCGAGCAGCCCCTCGAAGGAGGAGGCGAGGCGGGTGGTCTGGTCGTCGTCCAGGTAGCTGCCCAGGTCCTGCAGGACGGAGGCGCCGACCTGGGTCACCGCGTCGGCGAAGGAGGAGTCTATCTCCTCCTGGACGGAGGTCGACACCTTGCCCGTCACGATCTTGCCGATGGCGTTCTTCTTGTCGTTGCTGTAGTAGCTGACCTGGGCCTTGGTCGCCCCGGGAGAGAGGATCCCCAGGATCTTGCGGCTGAAGTCGCGGGGGATCACGATGGCGGCGTAGTACTCGCCGCTCCTCACGCCCTCGAGGGCCTGGTCCTCGTCGCAGACCAC
This sequence comes from Olsenella sp. DNF00959, assembly GCF_001553055.1. Classification (NCBI taxonomy): domain Bacteria; kingdom Bacillati; phylum Actinomycetota; class Coriobacteriia; order Coriobacteriales; family Atopobiaceae; genus Olsenella; species Olsenella sp. DNF00959. The sequence continues at coordinate 682,163 of NZ_KQ960123.1, forward strand.
GTATCCCACCTTGTCGCTCTGGCGCAGGCGCGCGACCACGCGGTCGCCCACGTTGAGCTCGACGGGCACCAGCTCGCCCTTGTAGCCCTCGTCGGAGTTGGCGAGCGCCACCTTGAGGTTGCCCGTGCTGCCGTACGGGTCCCAGGCCCCGGCGATGTTGAACCAGGCGTAGAAGCTGGGGACCACCACCAGCCCCACGCAGACCACGAGTGCGATCACGTTGTGCCTGAGCGCCAGGAAGTCCCTCCTGGCGACCTCGAGGACGCGGCTCATCGGGCATCGCCCCCTTCCTGGCCTAGTTTCTCGTCCAGGAGCTCGTGAAGCCTCTCGTGCGGGAGCGAGCCCAGCTCGGCGCGGCTCGAGAGGTGGCTGTGCAGGTACTCCACGACGATGAGGTAGCTGCAGATGACGACGAGCGAGACGATCCACAGCACCAGGAGCGGCATCTTGGCGTCGAGGGCGAAGAGGAGCGCGCAGAGCGCCACGGGAATCACGGCGAGACAGGCGAACCCGCGTCTCACGAGGGTGGGGTAGGCCTCCTCGAAGCGCGCCGCGCGCCGCGTCAGGCGCTCGCGGTACTCCTCGGAGCCGGAGATGGCGCGCAGCAGCTCCCGTATGCCCGGCCCCTGCCGAGGGGGCGCGACCCTCTCGCTCACCATGAGCTCCGTCTGGGCGAGGCGGGCGTCGAAGAGGGCGTTGATGTTCACGAGCCTGCGCCGGGCGGCGAGGCCCACGAGCAGGGCGGGTGCGAGGAAGGCAAGGAGCACGAGCAGGTTCTGCAGGTAGAGGTTGCCATAGTGGCCCGCGATGGCCTCCCTCATGGCGTTGATGCCGTAGGTGAAGGGGAGCCAGGGGTTCAGGGCCTGGAAGAAGCCAGGCATCATCTCTATGGGATAGGTGCCCGATGAGCCCGGGATTTGCACGATCACGAGGAGGACGCCCAGCGCCATGCCGATGTGCTTGAAGGCGACGCAGAGGGCGAAGACTACGCTGACGTACACGAAGGACTCGACTAAGCCGGCGAGGACGAAGGCCACGGGATGCAGGCACTGGATGCCCAGGGCGAGGTCGCCCAGGCAGCAGACGAGGGCCTGCACGAGCCCCAGGAGGCTGAAGAGCGCCCAGCGCCCTAGGTAGCCCTGCCAGGGACGGATGCGCCCCACGCCCAGCCCCTCGAGGTCCACCTCGCGCTTGTAGATGGCCACGAGCACGAAGCCACCCACCCAGAGCGCGAGGTTGGTGTAGAAGGGCGTCACGCCCGAGCCGTAGTTCTGAACGGGGAAGACCGCTTGGCTCCGGAGTTCCACGGGCGAGCCGAGGAGCTCTCCCACGCGCTGCGCGTCGAGCTTGCCTGCCGCGGAGAGGAGCCTCCAGGCCGTTCCGCCCTGGATGGCGACCAGGTCGTCGGCGAGCTGGGAGACGCCGTCCCTCGCCGTGGCAAGGGACCCCGCGGTCGCGTCAAGGGCCGCCTTCGCCTGGACGAGGGTCTGGTCGAGCTGCACTAGGCTGCCGTCGGCGCGGGCGAGGGTGGGCGAGACCTGCCGCGCCGCGCCCGCGAGGCCGGCCCCCGCGTCCGCGAGTTGGTCGAGCGAGGCCTCGAGCTGGGGCAGGGAGTCGTTGGCGAGGGCCGACCTGAGGTCGTCGAGCTCGCTGGCGCTGCCCTGGATGGCATCGTTCACGGAGGAGGAGAGCCCCCTCACGTCGTCCGCGCCCGCGGACACGGAGGACGAGACGCGCCTCAGCTCCTCGAGCCGGGCGGCCTGGGCGTCGCTGAGCCCGGCCAGCACGCTGACCTCCGCGTCGATCCTGCCCTGGAGCTCGCGTCCCAGCTCGGCCGAGCTGCCTCCCGCCCCCTGGAGGGAGGCCGTGGTCGAGCGCAGGCCCTCCAGCGTCACCTTGAGCTCCTGCGTGGACTGGAGCGTCGTCTGGAGGCGTGCGATGGCATCGTCCAGCCGGCCCTGGGCCCATCCCACGTCGCCCGCGAGCCTGCCCAGGTCGTGGGAGGCGGTGGTGGAGAGCCCCGAGACGCCGGCCGACCCCTTGGCGACTGCGGCGTCGAGCTCCGCGGCGAGGCTGCGGGCCTTGCCGCGCGCCGCGCCTATGCTGGCAAGCCCGTCGTCGAGTTGCGACGCGACCCCGTCCCCGTCGCCAGAGAGCCCCTGCAGCGCCTGGCGCGCCTCTCCCACGCCGCCGCGCGCGCCGTCCACCCTTTGGCTCGCGTCAGAAAGCCTGTCCTGGAGTTCCCCCAGGCTGTCCCGCACGCCCTGGAGGTCTGCGAGTGCGCCCCGGCTGGCGTCCCTTGCCTGGCCTTGAACGGTCCCGGCCAGGTCTGCCGCCCGCTGGGTCACGACCTCCCCCACGACCTTCACGAACTCGTCGCCCACCTGGTCCTCGAGGGTGGTTGCGCCGGTGTCGGTCACCTTGGGGGCAACGGCGTTCTCCTTCTCGTTGACCAGGTACTGGATGTCCGCCTTGGCGGTCTTTCCCTCGAGCACCCCGGCGAGGGTGGAGCTGAAGTCGGGGGGGATGATGATGGCGGCGTAGTAGCGGCCGGAGCCCACGCCCTCGCGCGCGGCTCCCTCGTCGGTGAAGTCCCAGCCCAGCTGGTCGTTCTGCCTCAGGCGCTCGACCACCATGTCGCCCGCGTTCACGAAGCCCCTGCTGCCGGCATTGGCGCCCTGGTCCTCGTTGACCACCGCGACGGGCACGGTCGAGGTGTTGTTGTAGGGGTCCCAGTTGGCGAGGATGTTGAACCACGCGTACAGGGAGGGGATGACGCAGACCCCCAGGGTGACCACCACGGCCATGGGGTTGCGCAGGATCCGCCTCAGGTCCCGGAGGAATATCTTTGCCGCCGTCTTCATAGCGCTCCTTGCCACGGGGCCCAGGGCCCGACATTTTCCTGCGACAGTCTACCCAAGGCGTACGTTCATTTGAATGGGAGTCAAAAATTTCATCAACGAACTACAGGGGGAGAGGGACGAACCAACCGGGTCGTGAGCTGCGCTTATCTTGCATGAGACGGGCGTCGCGGCATCAAGACACCGCGCTTCTCTCCCCCTCGAACGGTGCGTTGGGGGGAGAAGTTCAAAAAATCTCGTTCCTGCATGCTAGAATCGTCGCGGCCAAGGGGGAAGGACGGCGATGGGTATCATCAACGAGCAGGCTGCGGTCGAGGTCGCCGGTGCGGCGCGCGCCATGAGGGGCGTCGCACATGGCGTCGTCGAGGGGCGGGTGGAGCGCACGCGCCAGCGGCTCAGGTCCTCGTCCAAGACGCGCAAGAGCGCCGCCACCCGTGAGCGCATCATGACCGCCGCCTCCGAGCTCATGGCAGAGCACGGCAGCACCGACTTCCAGATGAGCGAGGTCTCCGGCCGCTGCCGCATGTCCAAGGGCGCCCTCTACTATTACTTCGCCGACCGCGATGAGCTGGTCCATGCGATCTTCGAGGTCGCGAGCGACGAGCTGGTCTCGTCCATCGAACGTGTGGTCTCGGAGGCGCCCACCGCGCGCGACGCGCTGAGCGGCCTCTGCGCCGAGCTGGCCCAGCGGCTCAGGACGGGAAGCCCCCTCGCCCTGGCGCTCACGCGCGAGCTCACCGAGTCGGGGGAGGGCACGCTGCCCCTCTCCAACAGCCATTTCCTCCGCACGGTCAGGATCCTGGCCGCCCAGATCGAGCGTGCGAAGACCGAGGGCATCGTGCGCCAGGACGTAAACAGCGAGCTCGCCGCCACCTTTGCCGCGGGCGGCTTCCTGGTGACGTCGCTCGTGTCCGCCGGAGGCGAGCGCTTCGGTGACAAGGACGTGCTGGCAAGCTCCCTGCTCGACCTCTCGATCGAGGGCATGGGGACGCCCGGAGAGGCGGCTGCCATAGCTGGCGCGCGCCTGGCGTAGGGGGCGGCACTGAGCCGCTGCCGTGGGGTCCTGGCGGCAGCATCGCCGTTTGGGGTAGGTTCCTGCCGTGGGGGCTCTGGCGGCAGCATCGCCGTTTGGGGTAGGTTCCTGCCGTCATGACATCTTGATTGCCTGTCATCGTGGTCGCGGCCCATCGGCGTCATCCTGTCCGACGTCCGCCCCGTCGCGGCATCGTGAGTTTTGAACTGCTCTCAAAAATCTGGTTTACAGCGCGGGCGCGATGTCATACTGTGTACTCGCTCGTCAAGAGGCGCTGCGAGGCGCAAAGAGCTGAGGGACCGAGCCCCATGAAGCTCCGGCAACCAGCCTCAGGGCATGGTGCCAAATCTCGGCAGGCCAAGGGCCTGGAAGACGGGGGAGCGCGTGCCAGCAACAGCGATGTCCCCTCTATTGGAACAGGGGCCGCCATGGCCCCGCAAAGGTGCGCTGGCACCGGGAAGGGGCGCTGACATGGCGCACAGGAACTACCTCTTCACCTCGGAATCCGTGACCGAGGGACATCCTGACAAGATCTGCGACCAGGTGTCGGACGCCATCCTCGACGCGATCATCGAGAAGGAGGCACGCCTTGAGGCGGAGGGCTACGTGTCTCCCTCCGGGCACCCCGCTCGCCTCGAGGACGTGCGCGTGGCCTGCGAGACCTTCGCCACCACGGGCACCATCGCCGTCATGGGGGAGATTCGCACCCAGGCCTACGTGGACGTCCAGGGCATCGTGCGCGAGACCCTGCGTCGCATCGGCTACGACCGCGCCAAGTACGGCTTCGACTGCGACTCCTGCGGCGTGATCAACATGATCCACGAGCAGAGCCCCGACATCGCCCAGGGCGTGGACGGGAGCTTCGCCCGTGCGGGGGACGAGGACCTCTGCGAGCGCATCGGCGCCGGCGACCAGGGCATGATGTTCGGCTATGCCACGGACGAGACCGACGTCCTCATGCCCATGCCCATCTACCTGGCGCAGAGGATGGCGCAGCGCCTGGCCGAGGTCCGCAAGGACGGCAGCCTGGGCTACCTGCGTCCGGACGGCAAGACCCAGGTGACGGTGCGCTACGAGAACGACCGCCCCGTCGAGGTCACGGCCGTCGTCGTGTCCACCCAGCACGCGGCCGACATCGAGCTCGCGCAGATTCGGCGCGACATGATCGAGCAGGTCATAAGCCCCGTCCTGGACGAGGCCGGCATCGCCTGGAAGGACGCGACCATCTACGTCAACCCCACGGGGCGCTTCGTGGTGGGCGGGCCCATGGGCGACACGGGCCTCACCGGCCGCAAGATCATCGTGGACACCTACGGCGGCATGGGCCGGCATGGCGGTGGCGCGTTCAGCGGCAAGGACCCCACCAAGGTGGACCGCTCCGGTGCCTACGCGGCGCGCTGGGTGGCCAAGAACGTCGTGGCGGCGGGGCTCGCACGCAAGTGCGAGGTCGAGCTGGCGTACGCGATCGGCGTTACCGAGCCGCTCTCCATCATGGTGGACACGCAGGGCACCGGCATCGTGGACGACTCCGTGCTGGATGCGGCCGTGGCGCGTGTCTTCGACCTGAGGCCCGGCGCGATCATCCGCGACCTGGACCTGAGGCGGCCCATCTATCAGAAGACGGCGGCGTACGGCCACTTCGGCCGCAAGGATCCCGACTTCACCTGGGAGGCCACGAACCGCACGGACGAGCTCAAGGCCGCGGTGGAAGAGCTCGCGAGGTAGGGGAGCGGGGCTAGGAGCGACCGTTTTGCAGGCGAGAGGGACGGGCGGGGGCGAGGCCGCCGGTCTCTCTCGCCTGTTTGTGTTTCTTGCCTTTTCCTGTCGCTTGTCTCCCGCACCCGCCCTCGAGTGCGCAATCGTCGCGAGCCCCCTCCCGCGCTTACGCGAGTGCGCAATCTGAAAGCTTCAGCTTGCGCACTCGGAGGTCCTAAGCGCTGCAGATTGTCTCCAAGTTGCTGTCGAGTGCGTAATTCCGTGCTTTAAGCTTGCACACTCGGGCGGGGATAGGCGTGCCTGACAAGTTCTGCCTGGCTCCGTCAGGTGTTGGCCAGAGGCACCGTCGCTGCACAATCCGCTACGACCTCGCTGTCGATGATGGTGCGCGTGATGTGGAAGCCCTCCACCTTGTCACTGACTCTGGCGCGACAAGGAAAACCCGCTCCACGAGACGAGCGGATGTGCCCCCCTCGCAGAGGAGTTCCCGCATGGGCGCTCCGGCTCCGGCCGCGGCGAGATGGATGGCCGGCCGGACCTCTTTTCGGTGACCACGAGTTCGTTGCAGGACCGTCCCGAGAAGGTCGTGATGGTGCCTGGCTGGGCAGTGACCGGTCCAGTCTCGCTTTGCCACGGGGGCCGCCGCCGACGATGTGACAGTCAGCCGAATCGGATAGTAAAACTCAGGCGTACACAATGGTAGAGGGGGAGTTAACGCCTATTTTTAATTGCTTACAAACTGCTGAGCCGCATCGCTCCTGTTCAGATTCAGGATTTCCGCTACTTCCAGGATGTGTTGACAGACGATTTATTTGAACATTGGATATTGCTCCTTGAAGAGCTTGACATAATTAATCAAATGTACCTGTATGCGGTTTCAAAAAACGGCATGCCAAGAGACGTGTCCTTGGCCTTTGCGGTTGAGCTGGCAGAGCCCATGGCGGAGATCCTCGTTGCGCGGAAAAAGTTGCCCGCTAACACCAGACGTCAAACATTGAAAGAGTGTCTCGAAGCTCTTCCTGTCGAATATGACAACGTGGTCTTTTATAAAGAAACTTCTGCTGACAGCGATGGGTTTCTTGACAAGCTTAAGAACAATAGAGTACGAATTATGCATATCAAGCATAATCAGAAGAAGGAAAAATGCTTCGACGGGGCTCACTGCGTTCTTTACCTATGCAAACTCAGCCTGCTCTATAGGTCGATTCCCCTTGATCTTTTTGACATTTCCGCCTGTGCCTACAAGGGCAAGCTCAAGATGAATGCCGCTGCCCTAGATGCTTGGGCAGAGAACCTCTAAGAGTCAAATGCGAATCGAATCGCTTATTTGATTCGTACGTCAAGCGCGCCCTCGTTGGCTTGCTACCTCTACTGCCTGGATACATAAGGGCTGCTACGATATATTTCTGCTGATTGAAAATGCATTAATCAGCATTTTGCGACAGCTGTGAGTCACTTATGACCGAGCGAATGTCGAGCACCGAAATAAGGCGAGACCACTATCTCAATCTGCTCATTGGAAAGAAATGGAACGGCTTCATCAAGGTAGTGACTGGCGTGCTCCGCTGCGGAAAGTCCTTTCTCATCTTCGAGCAGTTCAAGAGGCACCTGCTGGAGAGCGGCGTCGCGGGGAATCAAATCATCGAGATGGTATTCGACGATCCCGAGAACGAGGAGTGCCTCGACTACAAGATGTTCTACTCCCCCATAATGGAGCTTACTTCCGATGAGGGACCCTACTATGTACCGCTCGATGAGGTGCAGGAGATGGAGGGCTTCGAGAAGGTCCTCAACGGCCTTCTCCGCAGGCGTAATTTGGATGTATATGTCACCGGTAGCAATGCCAGGTTCCTATCTCGGGACATCATCACTCAGTTCCGTGGGCGCGGCGACGAGGTCCGTATGAGGCCACTCAGTTTCTCTGAGTTCATGTCGACGTATGATGGCGAGAAGTCTGATGGCTGGGCGGAGTACGTACAGTTTGGCGGCATCCCTCTGGTGGTGCTCGAGGGTACGGACGAGGAGAAGATGGGCACACTGCAGGCGCTCAACCGTGAGACGTATATCAGGGACCTGGTCGAGCGCAACGCGATACGCGACGACGCGGAGTTTGCCGACCTTCTCAGCGTGCTTGCCTCCGGCATAGGGTCCCTGACAAACCCGACGAGGATGGCTGACACGTTCGAAACTGTAAAGGGAAAGGGCGTGAGTCCCACCACGGTGCGCAGCTGGATTGGCTTTTTGGAGGACGCGTTTGTAATCGAGGAAGCTCAGCGATACGACATAAAGGGCCGCAAGTACATCGGTTCGCCCGTCAAGTACTACTTCTCGGACATGGGACTGAGAAATGCCCAGATTGGTTTCCGTCAGATCGAGGAGACCCACATAATGGAGAACGTCCTCTACACAGAGCTCGTCTCCCGGGGGTACAACGTGGATGTGGGCGTCATCAATACCTCGGAAACGAATGCCGAGGGTGGGTCGTCCCGGAAGCAGCTGGAAGTCGACTTCGTCTGCAACAAGGGTTCCCGGCGCTACTACGTCCAATCCGCATACTCCCTACCGACCCACGAAAAGACCCTGCAGGAGCAGAGGTCGCTTCTCAAGATCGACGACTCGTTCAAGAAGGTCATCGTTGCCAGGGACGCAGTTGCCCCCTGGTATACCGAGGAGGGCGTCCTGGTGACGGGGCTCTTCGATTTTCTTCTCGACGGGGAGAGCCTCGAGAGACTCTGACGGAATCGCTGATATCCGTCGGTGTGGACTTGACCCTGATTCCTAATCACCGCGAAGTGAGAATCAACGGGTAGCGTGACCCTTCGTGTCTTGAAAAGTGATGCCCACCATGTTGAACGGCTGTGGCTAGACGACTGGAACCACGAGCGCTTGCCGCCCATAATGAGTGTGACGTCGATGCGGGACCACGACCTACCAAGGGGGCGGCGTGAAGGCATCTGAGGCGGCGAAGGCCTGGGGTTGGTCGGAGGACAAGGTCCGCAGGTACTGTCGGGACGGCATGGTCCCCTTTGCGAGCAAGGAGCTGGGGCGATTCGGGCGCGAGGAGTGGGTGATTCCCAACGGCAGTGCCGTGCCACCCATCTCGCTTTATGACGCAGCCAATTGGATGACGCTGATTCGTGACGTCTCCGAGGGCGCCACCCCCGACCTTCAGGGTCCCGAGGGGAGTGACGTCAGAATCGCGGACGCCCTTGCGTACCTGGGCCAGCTTGGCTGGTGCACACGGCTTGAGCTCCGGAAGGACGCGCGTGGCAGGCTGCTGCCGCTCGAGACCGTGCGCGGAATCAGGCTCACGACGAGCGGTCTGCGGTGCCTGGACGAGTTCAACGACTCGCGGAAGTGCAGCGTCACGGTCGTTCGGTCCGGGGCGTTGACCAAGTCGGCGGCGGGGTTGCTGGGGCTTTCCATGAAGGGAGAGGTACAGGAGACGAGAAGCGTCTACCGTGGGTAGGGGCGTCCGGGCTTATCGTTGATCACCGAGCGCGACGAGACATACCACCTTAAGACGAACGTCCATGACACGGAGCGCGAGGTGGAGCTCATTGATATCCTCCGGCGCATCGAGCCGGGCAGCGACCATGAGACCAACCACTTTGGCGTGTCGCTCGACTACGCCCAGACCGAACGGCAGATCCAGGAGGTCGTCACTCTTCTCACCCAGGGGATTTGCACGCTTTGCGAAGAACGCGGCTGAGCGAGCGGAGCGTCGGCGTCACGCCCGCTGAGTTATTCTCGTCCAAAGGAAAGCATCGACGTGATCGACGACATCGGGATGGACGTCGGAGGCACCTTCGCGGCGGCCTACCACAGCGTCTCTTATGACACCGACGAACTGGCTAAAATCATCGGCAGCGTGCGTGAGCTTCGGCTGCTCGGTTCGGTCATCTACTCTCAATGATGCTGCCTCGCTCATTGGCAGAGTGGTCATGAGTCCTTCTTTGACGAGGGGCATCTGCCGTGGTTCCGGATTGCGTTCAGGCGTCTGCAGGAGTTGGTGTGGTGAGATTCTCAGGGGCAACAGGGCGCAAGAATGGATTGCTTCGCCGTAATGATCCTCTCATGGTGAAGTGGAATCGTCGGATTCCCCAGTCTGATGAGTGCCAAAACGTAAAGCTCGTTTGTGTCGACTTGGGGCTCCGTTTCGGCACCCAAATGGACGGGAAGTGCGTTTGTGTAGGAAAAAAGACTGTCTGTCGGCATGAAAGCGCTCTTTTTCTCTACACAAACGCACTTCCCGTCCAAACCGAGGGTCATTGGGTGTGTGGAATCGACACAATCGCACTTTCCATGCAGTAGACTCCGAAGGCTCGTGTGTGTTTTGTCTTATGGCGCATGTACCCTACCGCTCGATGGGTGTGCGTGACCGGGCGGCGGCATGTCATTGGCATGTGCGCCTGGTTAACTAGCGGCGACGTTATGACAAATAAATCGCCGCGCTTGCAATTATGCGCACACCGCATTGGTTCATGGTAGGTCGGCGATTCGTATGCATCAATGCTATTTGTTATCAATTTGCGGAATAGAATCTATCTACACAATTTATAGATTTTGTAATTTCTTCTTTATTTCTTCTTTATCTTCAGTAGGTATGATCACGTCATTAATGGCATCGTATATGCAACAAGGCCATCGACTTCCATATCGATAGGTTACAAGCCACAACGAGAAATTTCCCACGCCGGAAGTTCCAGATTTTAAGCGGTCTTCGCTGAGATTAAAATTACAGGGTGCTTCGATGCGATAAATTGCATGACCAGCGGCCAATTCTTGTTCATAGAAATCCATCATTCGAGAAATAAGCTCATTGTAGTTAACATTCTCGGCATAGAATCCAGCGCTGCCATTCGTCGCGATGACGAAGTCGCAGGTATCCATCTCTATCGTCATTCGACCAAGGTGGCAGTCACTAGACAAGGTTTCCTTGGCGGCCTTCCTTATCTTTCTCATTATTCCTTTTATTGCTTCGACGATGAGTCCCGACGTAACGCCGGTCACGAGCGAAATGACGACATCTACTCCGAGGCTAACGCCAGCCGCTACAGCAAATTGACCTCTAATTATTGGGTCAATCCCATCCTGTAATAGGTTTGATCGGACCTGGGCATCGAGCGTGGTCCTGTATGCGCTCCCATGAAAATCGAGTCGAAGATGCCTGATTTCGTTCATGGGACTCTGCGATTCCATAGTGGTGTCTCCTTTCGGAAGGCAGGGCTGTTCGCTGACCCCTTGGCCTTGGCTGTAGACTTTTGGTTGCGGACTCTGAAAGGTGAGAACTCCACAGGTGACTAGCATTTGGAAGGGTCCGGGCGCGTTTGCGCAGATGGTGCGTACTCAGCTGCGGACCCTGAAAAGCCCAAGCTCCGTAGCTGACTCTGCCGAGCCCGCACCGATGGGTCCCAGGTCTGGCGCGAGGGTCACTCTCGCCCAAGAAATCGTGCGAGTGTACAATCTGAAGGCTTCAGCTTGCGCATTCGAGGGGCGAAACGGTGACGTTTGCCTGCGGACGGCCGTCGAGTGCGCAATTCCGCGCCTTAAGCTTGCGCACTCGACTAGGAGGGACGTGCCCGAGCGAGGACACGCATGGAGACGCGCCGCGTCCGGGTCGGAAGAGGGATCCAAGACCGTGGAAGGGGAGGCGAGAGATGCCGGCGACAACGACAACCATACGAAGCCTCCTCGTGGGGCCCGAGTCCGACGGCGTGCGCCTCGACTCCTTCCTCGCCGCCCAGCCGGGCATGCCCAGCCGCTCCGCCTGCGCGCACCTCGTCGAGGGTGGTTCCGTGACCATCAACGGCACCCTCGCCACCAGCAAGAGCGAGCGCGTCCTCCTGGGCGACCGCGTCCAGGCGAGCGTCCCCGAGCCCGAGCCTGCCCCGGGCTCCCTGGCCCCCAACCCCGAGATACCCCTCGATGTCCGCTTCGAGGACGACTACCTCATCGTCCTCTCCAAGCAGGCGGGTCTCGTCTGCCATCCCAGCCCGGGGCACGTGGACGACACACTGGCAAACGCCCTCGTCGCCCACTGCGGCATCTCTCGCCTGGGAACCCTGCAAGGGGACGACCGTCCCGGCATCGTGCACCGCCTTGACATGGACACCTCGGGGCTCATGGTCGCCGCAAAGGACGACACGACCCAGAAGGCGCTCCAGGACCTCATCCGCATGCGCGTGCTCGACCGTCGCTACGTCACGCTCGTCCAGGGCTACGTGGCCCCCGAGCAGGGCACTGTCACCACCGGCATCGCCCGCTCCACCCGAGATCGCCTGCGCATGGCGGTCTCGGACGACCCCATGGCGCGCGAGGCGATCACGACTTTCACCACCCTGGAGCGCTTCGAGGCGGGGCGCTTCGACGATGGCTACAGCCTCCTCGAGTGCCACCTCTACACCGGGCGCACCCACCAGATTCGCGTGCACATGCGCCACCTGGGCCACCAGGTCGTGGGTGACCAGCTCTACGGCCGCGGGGACGACCGGCAGAACCAGGGCCTCAGGCGCCAGTTCCTGCACTCCTGGCACATCCGCTTCGACCACCCCGCTACGGGCCAGACCATCGAGCTCGCCGACCGCCTGCCATCGGACCTCCTGGCTGTACTAGAATCTTTGAAGGGAAGCTCGATGGGTCGCACCGAGGCAGGGGAGAGGATCTGCCCCCAGCTGGGCATGGGCGACCTCTCGTAGCGCGCACACGAGGAGAGGTAGGGCCGTGTTCAACAGGTTGGGACTCACGCCGATAGTCATCTTCAACGGCATCATCTGGCTGTTCTTCACGCTCGCCTACTTCTACCAGCTGGTCTACATCATCCGCGTGATGCTGCGCGGCACGGTCGTGCTGCCGAAGGCGAAGCGGAACCACAGCTACGCCTTCGTGATCGCCGCCCACAACGAGGAGCCGGTCATCGGCAACCTGGTGCGTTCCATCCTCACCCAGGAGTATGACGGGATCATAGACTGCTTCGTCGTGGCGGACGCCTGCACCGACTCCACCGCGGACGAGGCGCGCAAGGCCGGCGCCATCACCTGGGAGCGCAACGACCTCGTGCGCAAGGGCAAGAGCTGGGTGCTCGACTACGCCTTCGACCGCATTCTCGACGAGTACGGGGAAAAGTACGAGGCCTTCTTCGTGATGGACGCGGACAACATCATCGCGCCCGACTACGTCCAGGTCATGAACCAGGCCTTCGACGCCGGCTACCTGGTCTGCACCAGCTACCGCAACTCCAAGAACTTCGACTCCAGCTGGATTAGCTCGGCGTACGCTCTCTGGTTCCTGCGCGAGGCGAAGTTCCTCAACAACGCCCGCATGATGCTGGGCACGAGCTGTGCCATCTCGGGATCGGGTTGGCTCGTCGCCGCGAGCATCATCCGCGGCATGCACGGCTGGAACTTCCACACCCTGACGGAGGACATCCAGTTCTCGACCTTCTGCTGCGCGCACGGCATCCAGATCGGCTACGCTCCCGCGGAGTTCTTCGACGAGCAGCCCCTCACCTTCAAGGCGTCCTGGATTCAGCGCATGCGCTGGACAAAGGGTTTCTACCAGGTGTTCTTCTCGTACAACAGGAACCTGCTCCATGGCATAGGCAAGGGGCAGTTCGCCTCGTATGACATGCTCATGACGGTTGCCCCGGGCATGATCCTGACGCTCCTCTCCGCCTTCGTGAACGCGTCCTATCTGATCGTCGGCTACCTGAGCCACGGCTTCATCGCCACGGATGGCGAGCTGGCCATGTGCGTGGGCTCGCTCATCATGACCTTCGCCTCTATGTACGTGGTGTTCTTCATCCTCGCCGTCATCACCACGATCAGCGAGCGCAAGCACATCCACGCCAAGAAGAAGTGGCGCATCTTCACCAACCTCTTTACCTTCCCGCTCTTCATGATGTCCTACATCCCCATCACGGTCGCGGCCCTGTTCAAGAAGGTCGAGTGGGTCCCCACGAAGCATGACATCGCGGTCAACTTCGACGATGTCATGGGGGAGGGCGCGAGGTAGCCCGAGCCTGTGCCGGATGCTAGAATCGACCACAACTTAGTCTGCAAGATGCGCCACGGCCCAGGTCGTGGCGCATCGCGAAGAAAGGGGAGCTGCATGGCAACGTTCTTCGAGGGAGAGTCCCACACCTTCTCCGAGTATCTTCTGGTTCCCGGCTACTCCTCCCACGAGAACGTTCCGGCGAACGTCTCGCTCGAGACGCCCCTCGTCAAGTTCAGGCGCGGCGAGGAGCCTGCCATCAAGATGAACATCCCCATGGTCTCGGCCATCATGCAGGCCGTCTCCGGCCCGCGCCTGGCCGTCGCCCTCGCCCAGCAGGGCGGCATCTCGTTCATCTACGGCTCGCAGACCCCCGAGGACGAGGCCGCCATGGTCCGCGAGGTCAAGACCTACAAGGCCGGCTTCGTCGTGTCCGACTCCACGCTCACGCCCGACATGACCCTGGCCGACGTGCTCGAGCTCCGCGACCGCACGGGCCACACCACCATGCCCGTGACCGAGGACGGCAGCCCCCATGGCAGGTTCTGCGGCATCGTGACCAGCCGCGACTACCGCGTGTCGCGCGACGACCGCGGCAAGCTCGTCAGCGAGTTCATGACCCCCGCCGCCGAGTGCGTGACGGCGGACACCACGGTGCCCCTCAAGGTCTGCAACGACATCATCTGGGACAACAAGGTCAACACCCTTCCCATCGTGGACAAGGACGGGAACCTCTCGTCCCTCGTCTTCCGCAAGGACTACGACTCCCACAAGTCGCGCCCCGACGAGCTCCTCGACGAACACAAGCGCTATATCGTGGGCGCCGGCATCAACACCCGCGACTACGCGACCCGCGTGCCCCTGTTGGTGGAGGCCGGCGCCGACGTGCTCTGCATCGACTCCTCCGAGGGCTACTCCGAGTGGCAGAAGCTGACCCTAGACTGGGTGCGCGAGCATTACGGCGACTCCGTCAAGGTCGGCGCGGGCAACGTGGTCGACGCCGAGGGCTTCCGCTACCTGGCGGACTGTGGGGCTGACTTCGTCAAAGTGGGCATCGGCGGCGGCTCGATCTGCATCACCCGCGAGCAGAAGGGCATCGGCCGTGGCCAGGCCTCCGCGCTCATCGACGTCTGCCGCGCCCGCGACGAGTACTTCGAGGAGACGGGCGTCTACGTGCCCGTGTGCTCCGACGGCGGCATCGTGTACGACTACCACATGACGCTTGCCCTGGCCATGGGTGCCGACTTCCTGATGCTGGGCCGTTACTTCGCCCGCTTCGACGAGTCGCCCACGCGCAGGCTCAACGTAAACGGCTCCTACGTCAAGGAGTACTGGGGTGAGGGGTCTGCCCGCGCCCGCAACTGGGCTCGCTATGACCTCGGGGGAGAGAAGAAGGCCCTCTCGTTCGTCGAGGGCGTCGACTCCTATGTCCCCTACGCGGGCCCGCTCAAGGACAACGTCGAGAACTCCCTCACCAAGGTTCGCTCCACCATGTGCAACTGCGGGGCTCTCAACCTTCCCGAGCTGCGCGACAAGGCCAAGATCACCCTGGTCTCGGCCACCTCGCTGGTCGAGGGCGGCGCGCATGACGTCATGCTGAAGGACTCAAACTCAGACATGAACTTCCGCTCGTAAGAGGCGGCGCCCGCGACGAGCCAACCTCGTCTCGGTCGAGGCCATGCGACTTTGGGCGAGAGGTCCCCGGCACGAAGCCGGCGGGCCTCTCGCCTTGTTTTGGCTGCTGGACGTTGGGTATGATATGTAGAAGAATATCCATATCAGGGGGTGGAAGGATGAATGCCGTCGCCACGATGGAAGGCACTACGAAGCTCGGTCGTTGGGGTGGCTCACGGGCGGTGCGCATACCCAAGCCGATGTGCGACCTGCTTGGGGTCGATGTCGGAGCGACGCTTGACGCCGTCGGTGGGTCGGATGAGGAGGGACCATTCATCACCCTCAGACCCCTTGGTCCCCACCGTTCGTACGGTGACGCCCCCTATCAGAGCATAGAGAGCCTCTTTAGGGGCTACGAAGGAAGTGAGCCGAGCCCAGAGCCCGACTGGGGGGATGACGTCGGGGCGGAGGTGGTGGAGTGACGCCGCTCGAGCAGGGCGACCTCGTCGAGGTGAGCTTCACCCCGGCAGTGGGACATGAGCCTGCGAAGTCCAGGCCTGCCGTGGTTCTGAGCACCTATGGCTTCAACTGCAGGTCGAGCCTGGTTGTGGTTGCGCCAGTCACCAGTACGAACAACGGCTATCCCTTGCACGTCCCGTTGAGCACGGGGCTGGAACGGGGTTACGTTCAGGTGGAGGCCCTGCGTTGCCTCGACCTCGAGCGCCGTGGATACGAGCTGCTCGGCGTCGTGCCTGAAGCCACCATGACCCGCGTGATGTCCCACGTGCGCTCGATATTTGACCTCAGGTAGGTGCCTGCCGCAGCCGGTTTGCAGGTTGCCCGGCCTACGACAGCGTTCCTTCGGGTGGCAGTGGCTTCGTTGCCGTCCCTCCCCGCCCGATTGGCCTGCCTGCGTTCGGTCGGGCTTGCGGCCTTGTCGGACGGACCCCCTTGGGTTTCGCACGAGTTTTTTGCCGCCGGGTCCCTCTGTTCCATCCGGTGGAGATAAAATCACTCTGTATGAAATTTAGTATATAAAAGCAAAGGAGTGAGAATGTCCACAAGGAGCTCTCGAGAGCTGGGCCTGGGAAGGCGGTCCCTCGTCACCGCGCTCACGCTCGCCCTGGCACTGCAGGGATTCCCCGCGGTCCCGGGCTATGCCGAACCGGCATCGGGCGCCGCCGCATCGACCTCTGAGCCTGTGTCCGACGGGCAGGACGTTCCTGACGGGACGGCAGCGTCAGCAACATCGGGAGACGCTGGCGCCGAAGGCGTCGAGGCTGCCGACGCCGCTCCTGCTGACGAGGAGGCGAGTCCCTCCGCTTCTGCTGAAGCGACGGCCGCCGAAGCACCCGCCCTCGCCGCGGCACCGCCCGCGTCCGCCCCGACAGAGACGGTGGAGCTCTGGGTCGACGGCAGCACCGGAAGCGACGCCGACGATGGGTCGAGCACAGCGCCCCTCAAGTCCCTTGGCAAGGCGCTGGAGCTCCAAGCGGCAAACCCGGCGATAACGACCATCAAGATCAAGGGCAGCTTCTCTGCGCCCGCTGCGGCCACCATCCCCGCAGGTGTGACCCTGGTCGTCGCCGGCGTCACCACCATGGAGGGCACCGGCGCGGACGGCATCACGCTTGCGAGCGGATCGACCCTCAGGTGCCTGGATGGCGCCACGCTGACCATGTCCGGCTTTGGCACGGCACTGACCGCCAGGGCGGGTTCGACCATCACCGACGGCAGCTACGTGTTCGAGGACAACGCCGGCGGGAACGTCACCCGTGGCATCGCCCTGGGCGGAACGGTCAGGGGCAGCGGCGGCAAGGACAGCCTCACCATCACGGCTGATGACAAGAATGACACCAACTTCTACGAGTCGGGCATCACCTTCGAGAACTGCACCGTGAGCGTGAACTCCCAAACGCGCACCTGGTTCGACGCTCGTGACCTCAACCTCAAGAACGCCTCGCTCACCGTGGCGGGCTTCGGCCAGACCTACTACATGAACCAACTCAACATGAGCGACTCCGAACTGACGATCAACAAAGGGAGTTCCTGGCGCTATCCCACGGGCATGGCCATCCAGTCGTCCTGCAACATCGTGAACTCGCACATCACCTCCAACACCGGGTCGACGGCCGGCATCTCGATCGGCGGCAACGCGAGCACGACGGTCACCGTGACAAATTCCACCATCGAGCTCAACAACGGTGGCGTAGGCGGGCTCAACGTCAACACCGGAAAAGTGGTCTTCAACAACTCGACGCTCAAGGGCAACGGCAAGAACTCCGGCGCGCTCTTCGGCGCGCAGGGCAACGGCTACATCGAGTTCGACGGCAGCTCGCTCGTCGAGTCGCCTGCGGCGAAGAACGCAGATACGGGCGCGGGCCAGACGGGCACGAACTACGTCGTGCTCGGTGGCTCCCACCTCGTGAAGTATGCCCCGGACTACAACTCCGGCAGTGGCAGTACCGTTCCCACTAACGGCGCGGACAACGGCAACGAGCGGCTCATGCTCTTCACGCTGGCCGACGCAAGCACGAGCGCGCTTTCGCCTCTTAACTCGAACGGTACAAGCTACAGCTACCCCGTGGCCAACGCCTCGTCCGACGGACAGAAGCACGTGTGGGTCCCCGCCGAGAGCGTTACCTTCAGGCTCAATGCCCCGGACGCCGCCCAGGCGGTCGGGGCGAGATTCAGTGACGGAACGGTCGCGGACAAGGCTGCCGTCGCCATGCGCGGCTACGCGCTCGCCGACGCCACGCCCGCAGCCGGCAGCGCGCAGGTCCCAGGCGACCCCACGGCACTTGGCTATCACTTCGAGGGTTGGTTCTACAGGGATGCGGACGGTGTGGAACGCGCGTACGACAGCTCCGTCACGGTCAATGCGCCCCTGGTCGTCTATGCCAAGTGGTCGAGCGACTCCGCCAGCTATGGCATCGTCTACCACAGCAACCTTGCCGATGACGCCACCTACACCGTCTCTGCGAACAGGCCCGACCGCAGTGCGACCGTAGCGTCGATCGATGCTGCCATCGCCGCGAACGGCGCCTTCTCCCAGCCGGGCAAGATCTTCAAGGGCTGGAACACCAGCGCCGACGGCAGGGGAGAGGAGCATGCCTCTGGCGACGTCCTCACGCTTCCCACCGACAAGAGCTCCGTAGATCTCTATGCGCAGTGGGAGGACCAGCTTGCGACGGTCCGCTTCTCTGCCAACGGGGGAACTTTTTCCGATGACAGCGTGTTCAAGACCAAGACGGACGTGTTCTCCATCTCCACCGAGGCCAACGGGGGAGAGGTCGCGACCGTCAAAAGGCAGGCCAAGGTCTCGGACAACCAGAAGCTGGGCGACCTCCTGAAGTCCCTTGACGGCTCCGTCGACGCCAGCACCGCTGGCATCGCGACGCCGAGCAAGGACACAGCGGGCTTCGAGGGCATGGCGTCCCGCGCGGGTTTCCTGCTTGAGCACGAGACAAAGGATCTCACGTTTCTCGGCTACGTTTATGGCCACGAATACAGTTATTGGTACGACGACCCCCAGGGCTCCGACGTTGCGGCCCTTGACTCCGGAACCACGGTCAAGGGTGACGTCACGTACTACCTCAAGTGGAAGGACGACCCCTCCGTCCCCACCATCCAGGCGAGCGGCGCGCTCGATGCCGATATGTGGGGGGACTCCAAGGACGTGTCCAACGAGATCAAGTTCGTCGAGGCGGGCAAGGAGTTCAGCCTGACGGGGGCCATCGACACCACTGCGATCAAAGACCAGATGCGCTCTATCGAGAAGAGCTTCGGGGAGGGTCCCGAGCACTTCTCGGACATCGCGCTCTCTGGTGCCGCGTCGACGTTCACGGCTAAGATTACGCTTCCTGACGAGGTGAGGGTCCCTGCGGATCCCCAGGTGCAGGTCGCGGGCATGGGCGACCTCTTCAGGCTCGACTCCGTCACCGCCTCCGGGCAGGAGGTGACCGTCACCTTCAGGCTCAACGACGGCTTCACCAACTACCAGCTGCTGAAGGATGCGGTGGAAGGCACCGGACTGGCCGCTGGGCATGCCACCGGCATCGACGACTCGAACTTCATCACGGCGACCATCTCTGGCCTCACGCTGGCCGACGGCGTCCAGAACGGCGTCGAGTTCGCCGCGACCGGCGACGTGAGCGGTAACTTCTTCGCCGTCGCCAAGAAGGGGAGCGAGACTAAGCGCTTCGTCTTCGACTGGACCTCCCAGCAGCTGGAGGCCGGCAGGGACCCCCGCGGCGACGACGTCCGCCAGACCATGGTCTCCGTGGTCCCCTCCACCATCGGACTGCCCGCAGACCTCGAGGCGGACGGTGACACGGAGCACGAGGCAGTGCACGAGGTCCTGCAAGGCGAGGAGGTGAACCTCACGGGCGTCGTGGGGGTGACGAGCGTCAAGAGCCAGATGGAGGCCATCGAGGGCCAGTTTGGCACCACCCCCGACCGCTTCGAGTCCATCGCGCTCTCGGACCTCAGCTCGGGCTTCGTGGCCACGCTCACGCTTCCCGAGGGTGTGAGCCCCAAAGTCGGGCTTGGGAAGAGGGACGTCACGGTCGAGGGCTTCTCCGACACCTTTGCCGTGTCGGACGTCACGACGGAGGGCAACAAGGTCACCGTCACCATGGACCTCAAGTCCGGAATCGCGAACTACCAGCAGCTGAAGGATGCCGTCTCCGCAGTCTCCGACACGATGAGGCTCACGGTTCCCACGCGGGTCTCGGATGACGTCGCGGCGGGTACCCGCCTGAGCGTCACGGGCACGGTCACGGGGACCTTCCACTCGAAGGCGACCTCCGAGGGTGGGAAGACCAAGGTCTTCGCCTTCACGTGGAACGGCGAGCAGACAGACGAGGGGCGTGATGCCATCCTGTCCGCAAGCGATCCCACCATCCAGCTGACCCTCGCCACCACCTCGCCCATCGAGGGCGGTCTCGAGGGTGACATGCTCGTCGCCGGCGACACCGAGCACGACGCGGTCATAAGGGCCGAGAAGGGCTCCAGCTTCGACCTGACCGGGGCGATTGACGTCGCTCCCGTCAAGGCGCAGATGGCCGCCATCGAGGCCCGCTACCCCGGCGTCAGCCACGAGGACATCAAGCTGGACGTCAGGGACTTCGGCTTCAGCGCCAGCTTCACCGTCCCCGACGACATCGAGCTCCCCGCGTCCCTCGATCCATCTCAGGTCACGACCGAGGCGTTTGGCCCCGGCTTCAAGGTGGGTGACGTCAGGGTTGACGGCAAGACCGTCACCGTCTCCTTCGTCCTGAGCGACCCCGACCAGATCACGACCTATGACAAGCTCGAGGCCGTCGTCGACGCCGCCGGTGACGCGGGCGAGAACAGCCCCAGCTGGATGAGGCTCGTCATCCCCGGGCTCAAGGTCTCCACGAATGCCGAAACGGGCAAGACGTTGACCATCGTGGGCACGGTCGGCGGCCATTTCGCGGCACGCGCCACCACCGACGAGGGGACCTCGAAGGTCTTCTCGTTCGTGTGGAACGGCACGCAGTGGGCGCCGGGCAAGGATGCCGTGGCGACGGACGATGACACCATCCAGCTCTCGCTCGAGGTGACCGAGCCCTCCAACCCCAAGCCCAACCCCAAGCCCAAGCCCAACCCCAATCCCAACCCCAACCCGACGCCGGACCCGGCTCCGCAGCCCGGACCGGTGCCCGCGCTCCCAGGGCATGTGGGGCACGTGGTCCGCAAGGTCCTCTCCAGGCTCCCCAAGACCGGGGACGACCTCTCTCCCGTCGCGTACGTGGCGGTCACAGGCCTTGCCGCCGCCTCGCTGCTCGTCGCGTTCCGCCTCCGTCGCAGGGACGACAAGGCCTAGGCGCCCCGTCAGGCCTCCTTACAAGGTGCCGAGTCCGAGGGGTCAGGCTGAGCCTGGCCCCTCTTCCTTGTCGGCTCGCCTGGCAGGCGCCACGGACGTGTGGCAGCGCAGTGACCGCACGTCCGCATCAGCGCCCTGCGCGAGACCGCGACGCGTTTCTCGCTATACTCCCCCATGTATGTCTTTTTGTGCCAAGGAAAGGAACTCATGGCTGAGAACAGCGATGTCAGGCGCGAGACGGGCGACGTTCCCGCCTATGACGCCCAGAGGATAGAGACCAAGTGGCAGGCGCGCTGGGAGGAGGAGTCGCTCTACAAGACCGACGAGGACCCCTCCAAGCCCAAGAGGTACGTGCTCGAGATGTTCCCGTACCCCTCGGGCGACCTGCACATGGGCCACGCGCGCAACTACACCATCGGTGACGCCATGGCGCGCCAGGCCCGCATGCGCGGCTTCGATGTGCTGCACCCCATGGGCTTCGACGCCTTCGGCCTGCCCGCCGAGAACGCCGCCATCAAGCACAACACCCAGGCGAGCGAGTGGACCCACCAGAACATCGCCCAGGCAGTCAAGACCATGAAGCGCATGGGCTTTTCGTATGACTACGACCGCATGTTCAACACCTGCGACCCCGAGTACTACCGCTGGGGCCAGTGGATGTTCATCAAGATGTGGGAGAAGGGCCTGGCGTACCGCGCCACCTCGCCCGTCAACTGGTGTCCCCACTGCAAGACCGTGCTCGCCAACGAGCAGGTCGTGGACGGTCGCTGCTGGAGGTGCGGCTCGATTCCCGAGAAGCGCGAGCTCTCACAGTGGTACCTCAAGATCACCGACTACGCCCAGGAGCTCCTGGACGACCTCGACAAGCTGGAGGGCTGGCCCGAGAACGTCAAGGCCCAGCAGCGCAACTGGATCGGCCGCTCCGAGGGAGCCGAGATCGACTTCGTCCTGGCGGCCGAGGACGGCGTGACCCCCACCGACCGCAAGGTCAGCGTCTTCACCACCCGCGCCGACACCCTCTTCGGCGTGAGCTTCTTCCTGCTGCC
This sequence comes from Olsenella sp. DNF00959, assembly GCF_001553055.1. NCBI lineage: Bacteria > Bacillati > Actinomycetota > Coriobacteriia > Coriobacteriales > Atopobiaceae > Olsenella > Olsenella sp. DNF00959. The sequence goes on from NZ_KQ960123.1 coordinate 704,276, forward strand.
CCCGGAGTCGCCGCTGGCGGCCGAGCTCGTCGCCGGCAGCGAGCACGAGGCCGAGTTCCTGGAGCTCAAGGCCGCGACCGAGAAGGTCTCGAGCGTTGACCGTCAGGGCTCCGGCAGGGAGAAGCACGGCGTCTTCACCGGGCGCTACGTCATCAACCCCATCAACGGCCGCCCCGCGCCCATCTGGGTCGCCGACTACGTCCTCATGGACTATGGCACCGGCGCCGTCATGGGCGTCCCCTGCGGCGACCAGCGCGACTTCGACTTCGCCAAGAAGTACGGCCTCGAGATAGCCCCGATCATCTGCAAGAAGGACGACCCACTCTACGAGGAGCTCAAGGACGAGCGCGAGCTGCGTGTGCGCAGCGTGGACTGGGAGCACGCCATGGACGCCGAGGGCTACCTGGTGCAGTCCGGCGAGTTCACCGGCCTCAAGGGCGGCAAGCACTCCGAGGCCGTCGACGCCATCATCAAGTGGCTGGGCGAGAGGGGCGTGGGTCGCGAGAAGGTCCAGTTCCGCCTGCGCGACTGGCTCATCAGCCGCCAGCGCTACTGGGGCAACCCCATCCCCATGATCCATTGTGACGACTGCGGCGACGTTCCCGTGCCCGAGGAGGACCTGCCCGTCCTCCTGCCCGACAACCTCGACCTCGGTGCCGGCGAGACCTTGGCCGAGTACGCCCCCTTCTACGAGACGACCTGCCCGCGCTGCGGCAGGCCCGCCCGTCGCATCACCGACACGATGGACACCTTCACCTGCTCGAGCTGGTACTACCTGCGCTACTGCGACCCGCACAACGATCAGGCCCCCTTCTCGAAGGGGTCCGTTGACCGCTGGATGCCCGTCGACAACTACGTGGGCGGCATCGAGCACGCCATCCTGCACCTGCTCTACTCGCGCTTCTGGACCAAGGTCCTGCGCGACCTGGGCATGATAGACGTGGACGAGCCCTTCACCAACCTGCTCTGCCAGGGCATGGTCAAGGACGCCAACGGCGAGACCATGAGCAAGTCCAAGGGCAACGTCGTGCCGCCCTCCAGCGTGATCGAGCCCTACGGCGCCGACACCATGCGCCTGGCCATCCTCTTCGTGGCTCCCCCCGAGAAGGACTTCGACTGGGACGAGGAGGCCGTCGCCGGCGCGAACCGCTTCATCAAGCGCGCCTGGCGCGTGGTGTGGGGCCTCTCCCAGACCGCGGACGCTAGGGCAGGGTTCGACCTCTCCGGTCTGGACGCGGCCTCCGGGGAGCTCAACCGCTGCCTCAACGAGATGGGGCTGCGCTGCACCGCCGACTTCGACCGCGGGCAGTTCAACACCGCGATATCGGCCTGCATGGAGCTGGTCAACGCGGCGAGCAAGTACCTGAACGAGACCGAGCCCGCCGGCCGCGACGCGGCGGTCTGCTACCGCACGGCGCATGCCATCGTGACCATGCTGGCCCCCATCTGCCCGCACTGGGCGGAGGAGCTCTTCCACGAGGCGCTGGGCAGGGAGGGCTCCGTCTACGACGAGCCCTGGCCCGAGTTCGACCCCGAGCAGGCAAAGAGCGACAGCGTCGAGATCGCAGTGCAGGTCAAGGGCAAGATTCGTGCCCGCATCATGGTTCCTGCGTCTGCCGGCAAGGACGAGCTGGAGGCCGCGGCGCGCGAGGCGGTCGCAGACCAGATCGCGGGCAAGGACGTGAGGAAGGTCGTCGTCGTCCCCGGCAAGCTCGTGAACATCGTCGCGATCTAGTCGCGCGGCATCGGAAAGGCATGCGAAGTCGTCTGGGCGGGGCTCCGGTCTCGCCCAGACCCGTAAGCGTGGCAGCCCGCCGGAAAGCCACCAGAAGCCACCAAGGAGCTGACATGGAGGGGAAGACGACCGCCAGGAGCGACGCCGCGGGCACCAAGCTGCCCTGGGTAGACGTCGCCAAGGGCCTGGGCATCCTCCTCGTCGCCCTGGGCCACCTCACCAACGGCGACGGCCAGAGCGTCTGGCTGCCGGCCCTGGCCGAGCTCCACTACGACCTCTACCTCTTCCACATGCCGCTCTTCTTCTTCCTGGGAGGGGTGGTCCTGCACGTCAGGGGGCGTGACTTCGGCAGCTTCGCCCGGCGCCGCGCGCGGGGGCTCCTCGTTCCCTACTACGCCTTCTCGCTCTACTACCTCCTCAAGCCCGTTGCCCTCGCCCTGGCGCCCTCCCTCGGGGAGTCGCTCGCCGTCGAGGGCACCCAGGACCTCGCGACGTCGGCGTTCGACGTCCTGGTCATGGGAGAGGGACTCTGGTTCCTCTGGGCGTACTTCTGGGGTCAGCTCCTCGCCTTCCTGGTGCTCCGCGCCCTCGCCGGTCCGGACGACGAGGGGGCGGGCGAGAGGGGCCACGTCCTCGCCTGTGCCCTCGTCGGGGTCCTGCTCGTCCTCGCGTCCCAGCTCTGGTGGACCGTGGGTCCGGAGGTCAAGCTGCCCCTCTGCCTCCTCAGGGGCATGGAGGCGGGCGGCTACATCCTCCTGGGAGTGGCGCTCAGGGAGGCGCTGGCCCGCGTGCCGCGCTGGGCCCTCGTTCCGCTTGCGCTGGCCCTTGCGGTCGCGCTGGGCCTCGTCGCCCACCGCGTCATGCCCGATCTCTACGTGACCCAGGAGTACGTGGCGCTCTTCCCGGACGGGGAGAGCCCCGCTCTCTCCCTGGCCGTCCTGCAGGCGGCGCTCATGCTGCTCCTGGCGCTGGCGGGGACCCTTGCCGTGGCGTTCCTCTCGCTTGCCTTGGGAGAGTGCGGCCCCCTGCGGGAGCTGGGCCGCAGGAGTCTCGTGCTCTATGCGCTCTCGGCCCCGTCGATGAACCTCTGCAAGCTGCTGCTCTTCTCGCTTGCCGGCGTCGACCTCCACGACGCGCCGTTCGCAGCGCAGCTCGGTGTGGGTGCCCTCCTCGCCCTGGCCTCCGTCCTCGTCCTCGTGCCCGTCGAGCGCCTCATCCGACGGCGCCTGCCCTTCCTCCTGGGACGACGCCGCGAGCGGTAGCCGCCGCACTTCTCGCCTGCGGGCGGCGCGGGCCTCGGCGCCCCCCCAAGTCGCCTGCCCGCTGCGCACTCTGGAAATGGTTTGCGCGCCATTCTCCGCTGACCTGGCATTTTGCTGAGAGACGCGCAAATCAGATCTGAACTGCGCGCCCCGGGCGGGCCCACACCGCCCCGGGCAGGCCCACACTGCCCCGCTCCCGCCTCCGCCTCCCGACGACCGGCTCCCACCCCACACCCTCCTCGCGGCGTCGCATGCCCTGGCTCTGCACTCAAGCACAAATTGCCACCTTGCCTGTGCCCGTCCATTTGAGTCGGTCCACATTGCCGACCCCACGACGCGCGCGGATACTGAGCCTCGAACCAGAAGGCAGGCCCGCGGACGCTCGCGGGCGGGGGCGTGGACGCGTCCCCTCGACGAAGGGAGCAGCAATGGACGAGGATCGCCAGGAGGTCTGGGACGCGCTCACCACCCGTGCCGGCCAGCTCTTTGGCAAGGACCCCTCCGAGTTCACCGAGGACACCAGGTTCGAGGACCTTGGCATCAAGTCCGTGCAGGTGTCGCAGATCACCACATACATCGAGGACGAGCTCGACATCGAGGTGCCCTACATGAAGTTCCGCCGCTGCGCGACCTTCGGCGAGGCCACCGACTTCGTGTGCGACCTGCTCGACGAGTAGCACCCGTGACTGCCGCCCGTGCCGCCATGGCGCGGGCGTCTCGTTGACGTTGAGAAAGAAGACCCCATGCTTGACTACAAGATTCCCGAGCACTGGAAGGCCGTGACCGACAAGAAGGTCTCCGACCTCGTACAGGGCAGCGGCGAGGAGTACTCGGACGAGTGGCCCGTCTACTTTGACACGGACCGCGAGCGCTACCTCTACCTGAAGCCCGAGACCTTCAAGGGCGTCGAGATGATGACCGCCTACCTCGTGGCCCGCCAGCCCAACGACAACCAGGCCGAGGTCGACCTCTCCGCCTCCGACGACCCCATGGCGCGCATGGGCCAGGGCTTCTGCCCGCCCTTCAACCAGCGCGTCTACCAGGTCGCCCCAGGCGTCATCTGCATGCAGGACCAGGAAGTCGTCATGCGCGACGGCTGCAGGATCTATGCGGACATCTTCCGCCCCGGTGACCTGGACGAGGCTGGCAACGTGATCGAGGGAGCCAAGGTCCCGGCCATCGTGTCGTGGTCCTGGTTCGGTAAGCGCCCCGGCGACGGCATGAGTGAGTGGCAGATCATGGGCGTGCCTCCCATGACCGTCTCCAAGACCGCAAAGTTCGAGTCGCCCGACCCCCTCTACTGGTGCTACCAGGGCTATGCCGTGGCCAACGTCGACGTGCGCGGCGCCGGACACTCCGAGGGCTCGGTGCACATGTTCACCCACCAGGACCGCGAGGACGGCTACGACTTCGTTGAGTGGCTCGGCATCCAGCCCTGGTGCAACGGCAACGTCGGCATGTCCGGCAACTCCGGCGTGGCCATGCACCAGTGGGGCATCGCAGCCGAGTGCCCCCCGCACCTCAAGTGCATCGCCCCCTGGGAGTGCACCACCGACCTCTACCGTGAGTCCTTCTACGAGGGCGGCGTGCCCGCGCTCTCGTTCAACAAGTTCATCGCCGCTCAGGTGACGGGCCCCAACGGCGTTGACGACCAGGTGTCCATGGCACAGATGTACCCCACCATGAACGAGTACTGGGAGGACAAGCGCGCCGACTTCAAGAAGATCAAGATTCCCGTCTACCAGACCGCCGGCTGGTCCCACTTCCACCTGCCTGGGTCCGTCAACGCCTGGCGTCGCTGCCGCTCCCACCTCAAGTGGCTCCGCGCCCACCGCGACTTCGAGTGGCCCGACACCTATGATCCCGACAACCTCGAGGACCTCAGGCGCTTCTACGACCGCTACCTGAAGGGCATCCACAACGGCTGGGAGATGACCCCGCGCGTGCGCCTGGACATCATGGACGCCTATGACGTGGATTACCAGGAGAAGCGCCCCGAGAAGGCCTGGCCCATCAAGCGCACCGAGTACAGGAACCTCTACCTCGACGCCAGCGCGCATGTTGACTCCGCCGACGTGAGCCAGGACGGCGGCAGCAAGGAGACCTTCGCCGCCGGCTTCGACAAGCCCGAGGCGGAGGCCGTGGCCAAGTACGACGCCAACAGGGGCGAGCTCGACTTCGACTACGTCCTGCCCGAAGACATCGAGGTCACCGGCTACATGGACCTCCACCTGTTCGTGTCCTGCGAGGGCCATGACGACATGGACCTCTTCGTCAACGTGCAGAAGGCCGCAGCCGACGGCACGTGGGTGCCGTGGACGACGCTCGACGAGCCGCACCCCGGCGCCTGGGGCAAGTGCCGCGTCTCCCGTGCCATCGTGGACACCAAGCTCTCCAAGAAGCACAACCCCGTGTACACGATGAGGGACGAGCCGGCCAAGCTTGCCGAGGGCGAGGTCCGCGAGGTCGAGATCGCCATCGTCCCCACCGCCCGCGTCTATCACAAGGGCGAGCGCTTCCGCATCCAGGTCTCTGGCCGCTACATCCGCGAGGGCTGGTTTGAGCCCCTGGCCTGGGACCAGGAGAACCATGGCACGCACTGCGTCCACACCGGTGGCCAGCATGCCTCCTACCTGGAGCTTCCGGTCGTTCCCCCGAGGTACCAGGCGGGCGAGTACATCCATCGCTAGGTCCGGCTGGATATCGCTATAGGTAGTCTGAGCGTGGGGTGTCCGGGCTTCGGCCGGGCACCCCTCCCGCACAAAAGGAGGAAGCATGCCGCAGAGGGCGGAGTGGAAGGTGGCGCAGGTCAGGTCCTGCGTGTGGAGGCTCACCGACGTGGGAGGCAACCGCGCGTTCTTGGTGGTGGGCGACGATGCCGCGCTCCTCGTGGACACCGGCGAGGGGCTGGGCGACCTCAGGGCGACCGTCGAGGGCATCTCGACGCTTCCGCTCACCGTCGTCCTGACACACCATCACCACGACCACGTGGGTTGCGCCTACCAGTTTCCGGAGGCTTGGATCTCAGAGGCCGACGATGGCCGTTGGGACCAGGAGAAGGCCTTCCACCTGCGCGTTCGCGAACAGCTCGTCGAGAAGCTCGACCTCTCCGAGGACTCCTGCTTCCCCGTGCTCTCTGGCAAGCGTCCGGCAACGAGGCGCCTCGTGGAGGGACAGGCCTTCGACCTGGGCGGCGTCACGGTGAGGGCGGTCGCGCTCCCGGGACACACCAGGGGAAGCATGGGCTTTCTCGTGGGGCAGGAACGGCTGTTCCTCTCGGGCGACGCCGTCACGCCGGTCATGACCCTCTTCTACGAGGACTCCACCTCCATCGACGAGTGGGAGGAGACCTTGCGCAAGATGCAGGACATGGAGGGCTACGACAGGTGGGTGAGCGCTCACTACGACAGGGAGTACTCCAAGGCAGACCTCTCCTCCTGGCTGGACGTCGCCGAGTTCTCCAAGACCGACCGAGGCTTCCGCTGGGAGAACGACTCCCTCGGCGAGCTCCGAGGCCAGCTCCACGTGATGAGCCCCATGGACATGGACCCCAGCTCGCCCGACTTCCGTGGCCTCATCGAGAAGCCCAAGCCTCGCAAGCCTCGGGGCGAGCGCCGACACCGACACGGATCTGCCGGATAGGGAGGGCGCTCGAGGGCGTCGCTAGCGAGGATTCCAAACGCGTTGTCGGAGCGAACCGAGAATGCGTCGACAACGTCCATCGCGCGTGAGCCAATTCCGACGGCGTCCATCGCGCGCGAGAGAGCGCCGACAGCGCCCATCGCGCGCGACTTCCGCCCGGCAACGTCCTACGCGCGCGAAAATGCGCCGACAACGTCCAACGCGTTTTTCTCCTCTCTGCTAACTGCGCAAACGCGGAGGCGAGAGACGCGTTGGACGCTTTCGAGAGAATTTGACACGCATTGAGCGCTTTCGTCGAAGAGCGGCGCGCGTTGGGCGCTCTCGCATAAGCGCGGCGCGCGTTTGACGCCGTCGAAAGTGGAGGCCTGACACATCGGACGCTTTCGAGAGAAATTGGCGCGCAGGCGGCGGAGCGGCAGGCCAGCCTTCGCTACCGATTCCTAGGCCGCGCTCCGATGTGCCAGGGCGAAGTTGGCAAGTGCGAGACAGGCCGCCATGCACGCGATCCCAAGGGCGAACATGAGGGGGAAGCCGCCGGCGGAGTCTACCACGAGGCCCCAGAACACGGCGGCCACGGCGCTCATGAGCGACCCGACCATGGAGACGCGGGAGTAGATGTTGGTGTAGTCCCTGGACCCGAAGACGGTACGGACCAAGAGTGGCGTTTCGACCGTGGTCATGGCATACACCACGCCAAAGAGGAAGGAGCCCACGAGCAGGAGGGCGAGGGCGCCCGGGAAGAGCCACATCACGAGCACGCCCAGGACGCCGGACAGGATGCCAAACGCGGTGCCGAGCCTGGCTGACCTGTCGTTGATGACGCCCAGGAGGACCTTGCCAATTGCCTGGCCAGCCATCGCGGCCGAGGCAACCACGCCCGAGGCGGCCGCCACGTCCCCCCCGATCGAGGAGGCGTAACTGGGAAGGAACTGGTAGATGGTCTGGTTCAGCGTGATGACACCACAGAAGGCGAGCAGCGCCACGAAGGCTGGGGTCCTCATGGCGTCGGTGGCCATGGCACCCCTCGACTCGGTGACGGTGGGCTCGCCCCCTGCTGCGGCCTCGCCCTCTGCGCCATAGGGGAGGAGCCCCATGTCCTCGGGCCTGCTGCGCACCACGAGGAGCGTGAAAGGGAGCGTACCCACGAGGGTTATGGCGGCGAAGACGAGGTATGCCGTGCGCCAGCCCTCGGCATCGGAGTTGATGAGGGCCGTTCCAAGCGGGTTGAAGATCACCCCGCCGATGCCCGTGAACGCCATACAAAGGCCCACGAAGAAGCCGACCCTCCGCACGCACCAGGCGTTGACGAGGGCGGGCACGGCAAGGTAGATGAGGGGCGCCACGCCCACGCCGAGCACCGCGCCGCAGGGATAGAACTGCCACAGCTCCCGGCACATGGACATGCCGACGAGGCCGAGCCCGCAGAGCACGACGCTCGCCGACAGCACGACGCGGGCGTCGGATTTGGCCAGGACCCTGCCGGCAACGGGCAGGGTGAGCATCATGGCGACGTTCAGGATCGAGAAGTACAGGGTGAACGCCGACCTTGCCACGCTGAAGTAGGCCGAGACGGGCGTGAAGAAGATGCCTGCGCAGGAAAGCACGAGCGCACAGGGCAGGCAGGTGATGACGATGCACGAGAGAACGATCAGATGGGCGTAGTGGAAGGCGCCCCTCGTGGATATCTCCTTGGACATGCTCCTCCTCGCTAGGCTTCGACGTCGGCGGGGGCGGCCTCGAACGAGAAGCCCGCCCAGCTCGGCCGTCCGGTGTAGGTCATGACGGCCTCGCTGCCCTCGAGCGCGCGGACGGCTCCGGCGGCGGCACCCTCCATCTCGAAGTCGCCGGCATATACGGCCACGGGTGCGATCCAGCCCACGCGCTCCTTGACGTAGCTGGTGAAGGCCTCGTCGTGCGAGACGCCGCCGGTGAGCACGATGCCGTCGACCCTGCCCTCCAGGGCGACGGAGAACGCCCCGATGGCCTTCGCCGTCTGGTAGGCCATGGCCTCGAAGACCAGCTTCGCCCAGGCGTCGCCCGCCTCGATGCGACGGTCGATCTCGAGGGCGTCATCGGTGCCCAAAAGGCCCTTCAGGCCGCCCGCCTTGCCGATCACGGCGTCGATCTCGCGCCTGTCGTGGCTACCAGAGAAGGCGAGGGCCACCACGGGCTTGGCGGGAACGTCGCCGGAGCGGTTCGGCGCGAAGGGGCCCGAGCCCTCGATCACGTCGTTGGTGTCGATCATGCGGCCCTTCCGGTGCGCCGCCACTGAGAGTCCGCCTCCCACGTGGGCCACGATGACGTTGACCTCCTCGTAGCGCCTGCCCAGCGAGGCGGCAAAGCGGATGGCGCACTCCTTCTGGTTGAGGCAGTGCACGTGGCTCTTGCGGTAGATGCCGGGGTAGCCGGTGATCCTGGCGACGTCCTCGAGCTCGTCGGTGTCGGGCTGGTTCACGGCGAAGGCGGGCTTGCCGGTCCTGCGTGCGAAGTCGAAGAGGATGGGCGCGCCCAGGATGGCGGGGTGGTTCATGCCGCACGAGAGCACGTGGTCGCACACGTTCTGGTCGATGGCGAAGATGCCTCCCACGGTGGGGCCCATGCCCCCGCAGTAGCCCGAGAAGGCATCGATGGAGTCGAGCTGGATGCCCGCCTTCGCAAGCTCCGCCAGCACGGTGTCGATGCGGTACTGGAGCTGGTCCGCGGCGGCGTCGAAGCCTTGGAGCTTGACGGGGTCGTGGCGGACGTTTGCCTTCATGAGCGTCTGCTCGCCCTCGAAGACGGCGACCTTGGTGGAGGTCGATCCGGGCGAGAGGGTCAGGATGCGGTAGGGCACGATGCTTCCTTTCTCGTGATGGGCGTGGCGCCGCTTCCCGACGCCACGCGGGCCTAATCGGACGAGAGGACCAACATGGCGATGTCGCCGACCATCTCCTCGACCGTGGCCCCACGGGAGCTGTCGGCGACGGGGCGCCTGAAGCCGGAGAGGTTGTGGCCGAAGCCCTTGCCATGGGCGAAGAGCTGGATCAGCTTGACGGCGGTGTTGGCGGTGTTGAGGTCGGGGAAGACGAGCACGTTTGCCCTGCCGGCCACCTCGGACTCGCGGCTGACCTTCTTCGCGGCGGTGGCAGGCACGATGGCGGCGTCGAGTTGGAACTCGCCGTCCGCCTTGAGCTCCGGCCTGCGCTCGTGGACGAGCCTCAGGGCCTCGCGGACCCTCTCGACGCTGGGGCTCTCGCCCGACCCGTCGGTGGAGTAGCTGACGAAGGCGCAGCGGGGCTCCCAGCCCATGAGGGAGGACGTGGAGTCGCAGGCGGCTATGGCGATGGAGGCCAGCTCCTCTGCGCTGGGCTCGGGGTTGAGGCCACAGTCGGCCAGGGCCATCACGTCCCCCTCGGGCCCCTCGAAGCCGGGGGTCTGGGTCAGCGCGACGATGGAGGGGACGTCGACGCCGTCCTGCAGGCCGATGATCATCTGAGCGGCCATGAGCACGTCGCCGGTGGTGTTGGTGTGGCCGCAGAAGGTGCAGTCCACGTCCCCGAGCTCCTCCATCATCATGGCGTAGTAGATCGGCCTCTTTATCTTGCGACGTGCCCCCTTGGCAGAGACCAGCCGCTCCCTCCCGGCGTCCATGTACCTCTTGGCCAGGGCTTCGGCTGCCTCGGCGTTCGAGCTGTCCACGATTCGCATGCCGTCCAGCGAGACGCCCGCCTCGGCGGCGCAGGACTCGATCACGTCGCGGGGGCTCACGAGGTACGGGGTGCCGATGCCCTCGTCGGCCACGCGGCGTGCCGCCCTGAGGGTGTTCGTGCTCTCGCACTCGGGCAGCGCGACGCGCCTTGGCGCCCGCTTCGCCTTCCCGACGAGCTCGTCGATCAGATTCTGCATGTGCTTGCCTCCTGCATGAGGTCGGATTGCCATCCTTGCAGATACTAGGTCCTGCCCCCCCGGAAGCACATGGAACGGAACCCCATTCGCGCAGGCAGCTGGTCTATCATATTTGTGCATGAGCACAAGCCACGGGAGGCACTGTGAGACTTCGAACCGTGCTAAACGAGCTGCCCCTCACGGGCTACCAGGTCCAGGACCCCTCTCTGCTCGGCTGGGACGTCGTCGTGTCACCCGCCGACTACGAGGGCAGGGGAATGGAGGGGGTCGTCGTCCTCGCCACGCCGGAGCAGGTGGAGCGGCTGGGCTCGCCCCGCGAGGGGGAGGGACTGGTCCTCGAGTACCTGCGCGGCGCCGCCTCCGAACTCCCCTTGCGCCCGCCAACGGGCGTGGTCGCGGCGAGCGGCGACGTCGCGCCCTCGGAGTTCCGTGACGCCTTCCTCAGGCTGGTGAGCAGGAGCGGCGTCCTCGCCGTGAGCCGCGAGCGCCTCTTCAAGGCCTTCCTGAGCTCGTATGACATCCAGCAGTTCGCGGATCACGCGAGCGGGGTCCTGCGCAACCCCGTGCTCATATCCAACACCGACCACAAGGTGCTTGCGTCCGCGGGCGACCTGCCCCAGGGCGTCCGCGAGCTCCGGGACGTCATAACCAGCGGCTACGTGACGGACGAGGTCGCCTCGCTTATGGAGGCGGACGGCCTCATCCGCCAGGCACGGGCCACCCGCGTCCCCGTCGTGTCCGAGAAGGGTACCACCGGGGTCCGCAACGTGAGCTCCATCATCTACTACCACCACCTCGAGCTGGGGCGCCTGGACGTCTTCGAGGTGCGCCCGCTCACGGGGCTCGACCTGGAGCTCGTGGACTATGCGGGCGCCCTCGCCGGCATCATGATCGACCGCCTGGGCGTGGCGGGGGAGCGGGTGGGCATGGGTTCCACGGTCCTCGCCGACCTCCTCGACGGCAAGCTCTCGAGCGTGGACGCCATGCGCGCCCTGGTCACGCTGCTCGGCGGCGCGGACGGCGCCCGCTACGACCTGGTGAGCGTCGTAGGCGAGGAAGGGGCCGACCGGGACTACTACCTCAAGGCGGGCCAGGTCATGCAGGCCTGCCTCGAGGACGTCATCTGGACCGTGCGAGACGGATCCGTGGTGCTCCTGCTCACCCTGGAAAAGGACGAGAGGCCCGGCTTCGACGCCTACGACCAGTTCGAGAACCTCGTGCTCAAGAACAGGGGGTTCTGCGACTTCCTCGAGCGCAACGGCATGGACGCCTACGTCTGCGAGCCCTTCGAGGACTTCTCGCTCGCCGGGGCGTCGCTCAGGCAGTGCACCGGCCTGCGGCAGGCGCTTGAGGGCCGCTCCGCCCAGGGCTCCCGCGTCCACTTCTTCTGGCACGAGCGCTTCGCCGTGATGGGCTGGAGCGCCAAGCGGGACGGCAAGCTTGCCGCGCTCCTCGACAAGCGCGTGGTGGCCATGGCCGCGTACGACCGCAGGCGTCACACCTCGTACCTCCAGACGGCGGTGATGAGCGTCCGCTACCCTGGCGAGCCCGTGGTGGCAGCCGAGGCCCTGAGCGTGCACCGCAACACCTACTTCTACAGGGTGAACAAGATCAGGGAGCTCTTCTACCTCGACCTTAAGGACGGGGACGACCGGCTCGCGGTGGCCTTCACGGCGCGCCTGCTAGAGATGAGCGAGGCCGACGGTCTTACGCTGGAGGGTCGAAATTCGGCATAAGCTGCCGTTTGCTCGACGAACGGCAGAGCGGTCTCGCGTCACTCTCTGATTCACAAATTAAGCACGATTCTTGCGTCTCGCTTTTGAACCGAAGCACAATGCCGCGCGTACTGCCGTGGCATACGGTTTCTCCCAAGGTCAGTACATGTGCTCACAGACCCAAGGAGAGGGTGCGAATGGCTAAGGTACTCGGCATCTCGTTCGGCACGAAGAACGGCAACAACGACTCCATCTGCAAGGAGGCCCTGATGGGCGCCCAGGAGGCGGGCGCCCAGATCGAGTTCATCCGCGCGCAGGACCTTGACATCAGGCACTGCACGGGCTGCATCACCTGCGTCAAGATGCTCATGGGTGGCCGCGGCAACATGTGCATCCACAAGGACGACTTCGACTGGCTGGCGCACGAGATGTTCACCGCTGACGCGATCGTCATGGTCGACCCGATCTTCGAGACGGGCGCGTCGGGCCTCTTCCACACCATCATGGACCGCTTCGGGCCCCGCATGGACACCGGCAACAACTTCCTGGGCAAGATGAGCGCCGAGAGGAACATCGCCGAGGGCAAGAAGGGCGTCGTCCCGCCCTCGTTCGTCTTCCACACCGACATCCCCGTCGCCTACATCGGCATCGGCGGCTCCGACTGGGGCACCCACATCCAGTCGGACCACGCCATCCAGTCCATGACCCCGGCCTGGAAGGTCTGCTACAACGAGTGGATCCCCTGGTCCAAGACGGCCCTCATGAAGGATGACGTCGTGAGCCGCGCCCACCAGATCGGCGTCCAGATGGCCGAGTTCGCGGCCGACCCCAAGAGCGCCAAGTACATGGGCGAGAAGGGCGTCTGCCCGCACTGCAACTGCAACGACTTCTACCTGTATCCCGACGAGAACCGCGCCGTCTGCGCCGTCTGCGGACTGCAGGGCAAGGTCGTCCTCGCCGACGGCAAGGTCACCGTCGAGTACGCCGAGCATGACCTCAAGGACGAGAACGGCAACACCGTCCTCGACAAGGACGGCGAGCCCGCGTTCCCCGGCATGTACGACGACCAGGGCCGCGAGCGCGCCCACGACACCATGCAGGGCAAGCAGATCCACGGCGAGGACATCGGCAAGAACGAGGGCATCCTCATGGAGCTGCAGAAGGGTGATGCCTACAAGCAGCGCGTCGCCCGCTACAAGGCCTTCGTCGAGGCAACCATGCCCGAGGAGCACGGTCTCAAGTTCCAGGAGTTCGCGGAGTAGCCCAACTCCAAGCCAAGCTTCTGCGGGGGTGCCTCGAGCCCCATCGAGAGGCACCCACGCCATCGTGACTTGTCGCTTGGCCCATAAGAATCGAAAAAGTGCTCGGGATTCTTGTATGTCTACACCAATCCTCCACGTGCCACCCCCTGATACGCTATGGGACGCCGTCTTACCAGCAACTTTGATCCCAAGACAAAAGGAAGGTCAGCCATGCCAGAGATGAAGCAGTCCAAGTTCTTCCTGCTCGCGGACACCCTGATCAACAACGTCCCCATGGCGCTCGCCGTGTCGGTGATGTGCCAGGGTATCGCCATCCTGCAGGGGCAGGTCCCCCAGTGGAACTGGGGCATCTACGGCATCAACGCCCTCGTCGCCTATCTCATCGCGTGCGTCATCGGACTCGCCATCCAGCCGCCCAAGCGTGCGTTCAAGCTTGCCGCCAAGCATGGCGCCCCGGGCTCCAAGGAGTTCGGCACGTGGATGGGCATCCATGTCAACACCTGGTACACCACCATCCTGGTCATTTGCATGACCCTCCTCAACACCGAGGTCCTGCCTCCCGTCAAGGCATCCTTCATCGGGGTCATCATGGGCATCCTCGTCAACTACATCCCCGTGTGGGTCCTCTGCTTCGTCATCTCCCTGCTCCTCATGAAGCCGATCGAGAAGCTCGCGCACAAGCTCGTGGGTGACGAGGACGTCATCCCGAGCGGCGAGGGTTCCCAGGAGTAAGGGGCTGCCTCGGAGGCAGACTCGTGAGGTTTGATTGTTTGGGGGGCGGCCATCCTGGGTGGTCGCCCCCTTGCGTTGCGGGGCGTGTCGTAAGCGATCTGCAGATTCCCTTGTCGTTGCAGGCAGATTATCGCGCGGCCTCCCTAGGCCCTGCCCTCCGGCAGGGAGGGTCCCTGCTCGTCCACGTCCAGGAAGGTGTCCAGGAACACGTCGAGCAGCTCGTTCTTGTGCGAGGGGAGCCACGCTGCGACGACGGGCATTTTGCGCTCCATCCCCGCAAGCGGCAGCGCCACCACCTTTCCCTCTGCCGGCAGGGTGTCAGTGAGGTAGCCGGGCAGAAGCGCAAATCCCAAGCCCGCCGCCACGCAGAGCACCGAGGTCTCCACGTCCTCGGAGGAAAGGGAAACCTGAGGGTCCAGCCCGGCCTCCCTGAGCGTCTGGGATATCGTGTCCCTCTCCCCGTAGCCGCCCTTGCCCTTGTCGATGTCGACGAGCGGATAGCCCCTGAGCTCCGAAAGCTCGATCATGGCGCGGTGCGCGAGGGGATGGGAGAGGGGCACCACCGCCTTGAGGGGCCAGCTGCGCAGGCCCTGCCACTGGATGTCCTCCATGTGCTCGGAGCTATAGAAGAGGTTGATGGCGACATCTATGTCCTCCCTGCGCAGGGCATCATAAAGTTCTGCCACGTTCTTGCGCAGGAAGCTCAGCTGCACCTTGGGATGGCTCTCGTGGAAGGAATAGAGCATGTCGGCTAAGTTCGTGCGTTCGTATCCCTTGATGTAGCCGATGGCAAGGGAGCCGGAGATGCCCTCCTCGCTGCGGCGCGCCCGCTCCACGGCCTGCCTGGTCCTTGCGAGTATGGCCTGAGAATCTTCGAGAAACGACCGGCCCGCTGGTGTGAGCGTCACGTGGTGGTTGTCCCGTTCAAGGAGCCTGCAGCCCAGCTCGCGCTCGAGTGTCCTGAGCTGCTGGGAGAGTGCCGACTGGGAGACGAAGAGGCGCCTTGCGGCGCGGGTGAAGGAGAGCTCCTCCGCGACGGCGACGAAGTACTCCAGCTGTCTGCTCTGCATGCTCCCGCACTCCCTCCTTATGATAAGCATCTCTTATTATATATGCACATCTATAGCTTAATTTGTCCATCTACCTTCATCTACGATAAGAAAAAGTTAATTCATGACGGTGGTTCTTTGGATGGGAGACAAGATGTCAGAACGTACCAAAATCAAGCTCGTGTCAGAAATCGTTGGGGCAATCGTGCTCACCCTGCTCATGCAGCTCATGGGCGTCATGGGATATGGGCAGTACACCTGGATGTGCTTCCTGCCCCTGCTGATGTTCTTCGCCTTTGGGGTGGACTTCAAGAAGATTCCCGAGATGCTTCTGTGCTACGCGATCGGCGAGCTATGGTGTGTGGTGAACAGCCTGGTCACGGGGCTCTTTACCATGTGGTTTGGTGCCGACAACCTCATTCTTTCCAGCATCGTTCCCACCATCATCGTCATCTTCTGCATCCTTCTCGTGCACGAGAACCTCTTCGAGGGAAGGGTCTTCTCGAACGTGCCCTGCATCTTCATGGGGATGTCCACCTCGTTCTTCACGCTGTTCATGCAGCAGTCCATCGGATACGTCCACCTCTTCTGCTTCTGGGCCTTTGGCATCCTGCTCGCCGTCTGCCTCGTGATGTGCGGCATGCTGGTATGTGGGGCCATCTTTGGCAAGGAGCGCGCGTCCAAGGCATTCATGCCCCTAGGCGCGGATGGGAAGTAAGCGTCTTTTGACCAGGTCAATCCAAGGAGAGGAGAGGGGAGCGCCATGCCGGAGCAGGAGAGGGGACACGCCCAGAGGGCGGCGCGCACAAGCAAGGTGGTGCGCAGCCTCGAGGAGGCGCGCGCCCAGGTGCAGGGTCGTCCCGGCGCTGCGAGGTACCCACACGTGTTCGACCCCATCGAGGTGCGGGGCAACGTGTACCGCAATCGTCTGATAGCCGCGCCCACCATGTTCTTCCACGCGGTCTACTTCATTCCCGAGATAGCCGAGAACATCTACCGCATGTGCGAGGACCGCGCCAGGGGCGGCTTCGGCTGCGTCTCAACGGGAGAGCTTCCGCTCAACTTCGAGGAGAGCCGCGGCGCCTTCATGGACCGCGCCATCGACGTGACGCACTTCTACGGCAGCGACTTCGAGGCCGCCAAGGAGTATGCCGAGCGCATCCACGCCGGCGGGGCCCTGGCGTACTTCGAGGTCTCCCACGAGGGTTTGGAGGCGGACGACGCGGCCGAGCCCGTGGGGCCTGACGACATGGTGCGCGAGGACGGGCGCCACGTCTTCGGCATGAGCAGGCAGGTGATGGAGAAGGTCTGTGCGGATTTCGAGCGCGTGGGTCGCTTCTCCACCGCCTGCGGCTTCGATGGCGTGCTCCTGCACGGTGGGCATGGCTTCCTGCTGCAGCAGTTCGTGAGTCCGGCCACCAACCATCGCACGGACGAGTTCGGTGGCCCCATAGAGAACCGCTCGCGCTTTCCCAAGATGGTCCTGCGCGCGCTTCGTGCCGGCATGGGCGAGGACAAGGTGCTCGAGCTGCGCATGAGCGCCGAGGACGGCGACGAGGGCGGCATGACGCTCGAGGACAGCTGCGGATTTGCCGAGCAGATAGACGGTCTCGTCGACATCTTCCACGTCTCGAACGGCATCAAGAAGCTGGGCAACGGCAGCGACACCTTCTCGGACATCTTCGACGTGCACGGGGTGAACCTCGAGCGTGCGGCGGCCATCAAGGGGCATCTCAGGCGCACGCTCGTCTCGGTGGTGGGCGGCTTCAACTCGGTCGCGCAGGCCGAGGAGGCCATAGCGTCGGGCAAGGCGGACTTCGTGGAGTATGCGCGCCAGTGCTTTGCGGATCCGGAGTTCATCGACAAGACCCTGGACGGACACGAAGACATGGTGCACCGCTGCGTGCGCTGCTTCCACTGCTACCCGGGCTTCTGCGAGCACCCCACGGACATCCCCCTGTGGTACCAGCTGCCTCCCGAGGAGTTCATGAAGGTCTACAGCCCGGCCGTCATGGGGGATTGCTCCATCAACCCCAACAGCGGCTTCGGCTACTACCCGGACCGTCTTCCCAAGCCAGAGGCCTCGCGTCGCGTGCTGGTGGTGGGCGGTGGAGTGGGCGGCATGCAGGCAGCCATCACCGCCGCGCGCCGTGGTCATGTGGTGACGCTGTGCGAGGGCGGGTCGCGCCTGGGTGGCGTGCTGCTCTTCTCGGAGCACGACCATGACAAGCGCGAGTGGTTCGACTTCATCGAGGTGCTCGAGCGCGAGCTCGAGGCCGAGGGCGTGGACGTGCGCTTGGGTACGACGGTGGACGAGGCCTTCCTTGCCGAGCTCGCTCCCGAGTACGTCATCCTTGCCGTGGGTGCCCACAATCGCGGCTGCAAGCTGCCGGGCTCCGAGCGTGCCATGGATGCCGCCGACTCCTACTACCACATGGGCGAGCTTGGGCACTCCATCGTCATCGCCGGCGGCGGGCTCACCGCATGCGAGACGGCGCTCAACCTGGCCGCCGCGGGGCATGAGGTGACGATGGTGGTGCGCAGGCCGCGCATCACGCCTGGCACCTTCGGCTACTATCGCAACGCCCTTCTCGACGAGATGGACAAGCGCGGCATCAGACAGCTGCTCTCCACGGTGCCTCTGGAGTTCACGGACGAGGGCCTCGTCTGCGCGAAGGCGACGGATGACCGGGGCACGCCTGGCGAGGAGCGCTTCCTCGTGAGGGCCGACAGCCTCATGTACTCCTTTGGCATGGATCCCAACGAGGAGCTGGTGGGCCGGCTGACGGCTGCGTCCGAGGCGCTGGGTGCCACGGTATTCAACGTGGGCAACTCCCGCCAGGCGAGCGTCGTGCGCGACGCCGTCCACCAGGGCGACCAGGTGGCCATGGCCATCGTGTAGGGGTCGATATCGCCCGTCCCTCATTGTGCACACGAACAAAGGTCCTCTCCCGAACGGAGGGGAGCTTTGTCGTTCCAGATGGTGCCCGGACCCTCCCCGCCACCTATCCTTGCTCCTAGAAGCAGGTTTTTGGGACCCTCGGTTGCTGCCGCGGGCACAGGCTGCGGCAGGGGGCCGCAGGGGAGAGGAGCCGTCATGGCATACAAGGTTATGGGCGTTTGCGCTGGTCGCAAGAACGGCAACGGCGAGATCGCGGTCAAGGCCGCCCTCAAGGTCCTGCAGGAGAAGGGCGCCGAGGTCGAGATGATCAACCTCTTCGACTACGACATCCTGCCCTGCAGCGGCTGTGAGGGCTGCACCATGCAGATGGGCAACATCGCCATGGGCAAGCAGAAGGAGTACCACGGCTGCGTACTCAAGGACAAGGACGACGTCGACCAGCTCGTGACCGAGCTTCACACCTGCAACGGTGTGATCTTCGCGGTCCCCACCTACGACCTCGCCCCCAGCTCGGTCTACCTGCGCTTTGCCCAGCGCTTCCTCGCCTACGAGCTCTCGTTCCTCAAGGAGATCGGCGTGGTCAAGGACGACCCGCACACCGTCGCCGGGCTCATCTCCGTCGGTGGCTCCATGCACGACTGGCAGCCCCTGGCCCTCGAGGTGCTCCAGGCGTCCATGTTCACCATGTCCATCACGCCGGTCGACCGCCTCATGATCCAGCGCGTCGGCCGTCCCGGCAACGTCCTGACCACCCCCGAGCAGGTCGAGCGGGCCAAGCAGATGGGTGAGCACATCTGGGAGGCAATGAACACCCCGGTCGAGGAGCGCAGCTGGCTGGGCGACCCCAACGACGGTGTGTGCCCCAACTGCCACAGCTCCCTCGTGTATCCCGGCGACGCGCACTGGGACGGCGTCGAGTTCCCGTACGAGTGCGCCGTGTGCGGATGCGGCGGCACCCTGGGCACCAACCCCGAGACGGGCAAGCTCATGCTCGAGATCGACCCCGAGAACGGGCACATCCGCGACCGCTTCATTGATGCCTCCCGCGCCGAGCACCTCAACGAGATCGTCCAGACCCGCATCGGCTTCATGCAGCGCCAGGGCGAGATCAAGCCCCTGTACGACGAGTACAAGTCGATGGAGTTCCCCACGGTCGAGGTCAGCCGCTAGGCGATGCGAGCGGGAGGTCTGGTCACCTCTCGCTTTTTCTCTTGCGCTCTTGCCCTGCGGTCGCTCTCGCGTTCTTCTCCCTCGTTCTTGCTCCTTTGGACACTTTTCGGGGCGGGTTGGCCCCTTTCTGTCCACGGGGACAAGATCCGGCGTGCGGACTGCGAGCACGCGCGGGGTCGTGCGGCGGAGCGAGCTTGCAGCTCCCATCAATCAGCATGTGGCGCGGGCGCGCGCGGGGATGCCTCGCGCGCCCGCGCTCCCTACGGGAGGAGGCCGTCGTCCGCCTCGCCCGTGCCCTTCCTTTGCCCTACCTCGGTCGGCGCAGGTCGTCGCGCGCGATGCGGATGCGCGGGGTGTAGAGGCCGAGGTACAGCAGGATGCGATAGGAGAAGGCGAGCTGGTAGAGGTCCTCTCCGGAGCTCAGGTCGAAGCCGACGATCTCGCGGATGCGGCCAAGCCTATAGAGCAGGGTGTTCTTGTGCAGGCTCAGCATGCTGGCTGCCCTCGTGGTGTTGCTGGCGTTCTGCAGGTACTCGAAGAGCGTGTCCACGAGCTCCGTGCCGTGCGCATTGTCGTAGTCGAGGAGCGCGCGCAGCGCGGGATGGCAGAAGTGCAGGAGGTCGTGCTCGCGGCCCAGCTCCGCGAGCATCTGGACGTAGGCGTAGTCCTGGTAGCGGAAGATCCCATGGTCGTCGATCGCGTGCGACACGATGGTCCCGTAGGTGATGGCGTCGGCCGCCTGCTGGTAGTAGCTGCGTATGTCCACGAGGCTGCCGAAGGGGTTGCTGATGCCCACGAAGAGGCCGTTGGCCTCCGCAACCTTGCGAAGGACGCCCTCCGCGTAGTCGCCCACCTCCTCGCCGTCGTGCCGGTTGAGCGCCACGACGAACGACCCGTGGTAGAGGGCGTGGAGGCAGTGGACGAGGATGGGCATGAGCTGGTCGCGCACGTGCGAGGCAGCCTTGGGCGTGAGCGCGTCGGCCTTGGGGCGCAGCACGACCATGTACAGGGTGTCCCAGGGGTGGTAGTCGATGACCTCCTGCCTCCTCTCCACGACCGCCGGGCTGGGCTGCCGGTCGTCGAGGAGCTCGACGAGGAAGTACGACCACACCTGTCCCCTGTTGCTCTCGTAGACCGGGCTCTTCTGCAGCTCCTGCGAGACGAAGTGCGTCAGCCGCCCAAAGACCTCGCGGTCGAGCTCGGAGAAGGGGTGGTTGTGCGCGACCATGAAGACGTGGGCGAAGACGACGCCGTGCACCGTCACCGCGTCGGTCATGGTGTCGGCCTCGAGGTGGTCGTTGTGCGCGACGAGGGGGCCGCCCTGGCTGCTGAGCCGCTCGTCCACCCGCTCGCGGACGATGTACGCCACGCCGTCCTTGTGCACGGAGCGGTCGTCCATGTCCTGGCGCATGACCCGCCCGAACGCGGTGGAGTCGTCCAGCTCCCCCAGATGCCAGGCGACGTAGCGGTAGGAGGTGTCCACCACGAAGATGGGGTTGCCCAGGGCGAGAGACGCCTCCTCAACCAGGTATTGGAGGCCCTTGTTCGAGAAGTGGGCGGTCAGGAGCCTCCGCACGGCGTTCGTGAGCTCCTGGTCCTCCAGGAAGAACGCCTGGATCGCGTTGAAGCAGGCGTAGGGGTCGGCAGTGGAGGAGAGCGCGACCACGTTCATGTTGTTCGCCCGCCCAAAGGACTCCGGCACGTCCTCCCCGAACACGACGAGGTTGGCGAAGCCGTCGTCCGGGACGGCGGGGAGCTGGGTCGGGTCGCCAAAGTAGAGGACGTCCGGTCTCAGGGCGACCTTGCCGAAGGTCAGGAAGCTGATGGTGTACACCTCGTGCCACGGATCGGCGTAGTGTTCCCGGGCGACGGATCCCTGGGGGAGTCGTGTGACCAGCTCGTCAAGTCTCATGCAGCCTCCTGGCCGTGCCATCCCGTTCCACGGGCCGACTGGGACGTCAGTTATCGCTCTGCTTTATGTGAGGATACACAATGACTTGATTTCCTCCGCATGCAAAACTCGATGCTGCAATGGGCGGTGAGGTCGTGGCGCCGGACGGCGCGCGACATGCGAGGAAGGCGAGGTCCGGTTCATGAACAACGTGAAGCTAGGCGGGCAGGCACGGAGCGTCTCCATCGTGGGAGTGGGCTGCACCCCCTTCACCAACTTCGAGGACCACCCCCAGACCAAGGGCATGAGCGAGGGCGACGCCTTCGGCTACGCCGCCCTCGAGGCCATCCGGGACGCGGGTCTCGAGCCCCGTGACATCCAGTACTTCTACCATGGCGCGGCGAACCCCTTCATGATCGGCGACTCGCTCACACCCAACATGCAGGTGGCCGACTGGTTCGGCGTGCGTGGCATCGGCTCGGTGCACCACTCGGAGGCCTGCTGCACCGGCTACGTGGCACTGCAGGAGGCCGTGCAGGCCGTTGCCTCGGGCAGCTACGACGTCGTGCTCTCGGGCGCGGTCGACCTGGCCGCGTCGCTGCCCGTGGTGGACGCCCCGGGCTGCTTCCGTCGCGACTTCCCGCTCTCCGAGATGCTGCCCTCCATCCCCAAGGTCTACGACCGCGCCTACGGGCGTCCCTTCGACTCGGCCTTCGGCATCTCGTTCGACAACTGGATCAACCGCTACCGCTGGGAGTTCGACCTCACGGACGAGCAGGTCGACGATGCCCTCAACGGCCTCGCCAAGTCCCTGCGCCGCGGCGCCAAGGAGAACCCCCTGGGCTTCTACGACGAGGACTTCGACGACGTCGCCAGGAAGGCGGGGCTCTCGGGCGCGGACGAGTTCCTCAAGAGCTTCGGTAACCCCAAGGTCACCCAGTACCTGCGCGTGACGGGCTTCGAGACCAAGTGCGACGGCGCCGCCGCGGTCGTGGTCATGCCCACCGAGCTTGCCGTGGCGCGCGGCCTCGACCACAAGGTCGTCGAGGTCCTGGGCACGGGTGCCGCCGCCTTCGAGGGCTCCACGCCCGACAACGAGTACAACGGCACCAAGGAGGGCACGCGCCAGGTCTATGAGTACACCGGCGTGACCCCCGACGAGATCGACCTGCTCATGGTCAACGACTTCTTCCTCTGTGGCGACATCGTCTCGGCCGAGGAGGTCGGCTACGTCCCCCGTGGCGAGGCCTGGCGCTACGCCGTCGACGGCCGCTTCGCCTTCGACGGGGACAAGCCCATCAACCCCCACGGCGGCCGCTGCAACTTCGGCCATGCCCACGGTGCCTCCGGCATCGCGGACATCTACGAGGCCGTGAGGCAGATGCGCGGCGAGGCCGGCGCCACCCAGATGGCCAAGGTCCCCCAGACCACCTTCCTGCGCGGCTTCGGCGGCGGCCAGAACATCCGCTGCCAGATCCTGCGCACCGTCGACTAGCGGGCTTCCGCCAACACCAGAGAGGGGAGTACAGAGATGCTTCTAGAGGACATGGAGCCCATCGTCCAGAGGTTCTACGACGGAGTCGCCGAGGGCAAGCTGCTGGGCCGCAGGTGCGCCGAGTGCGGGGCCATCGAGTTCCCGCCGCACCTGGGCTGCAACGCCTGCGGCTACCACCAGACGGAATGGGTCGAGCTCAGCGGCCACGGCACCCTCGAGTCCTTCGTGGTGCCCGGCATCCAGAACGACAAGCCCTACCTCAAGGCGATCGCGCCCTACGGCTACGGCAAGGTTCGCCTCGACGAGGGCGCCGAGTACAGCTTCGTCGTCTTCTGTGGCAAGAAGAAGGTCGTGAAGGGCCTGCAGGAGCGCCTGTACAAGGACCAGGAGAAGATCGGCGTCCACTTCAAGCCTATCAGGCGCGAGGTGCCGCTCAAGCAGAGCTCCGACGAGCTCGTCGAGTGGTGGCAGCCCTGCTTCGAGCTCGACGAGGTCGAAGCCTAGGCGACTGCGCGCGCCAACGGAGGGCGGGGACTTCTCGCCCAAGATAAGAAGAGAGAGGTAACTGGCATGGCAAACGAGGAACTCTTCCAGCAGCTCGCGGGCTTCGCGAAGACCGCCTACGGCTTCGACGGCGACATCACCCCCCAGACCAGCTTCGACGAGCTGGGCAAGGAGTCCATGAAGATGATCGCCCTCACCTCCATGATCGAGAATGAGCTCGACGCCGAGGTGACCGTGTCAGAGATCATGAACATGGCGACCTTCGGCGAGCTCGTCGACCGCGTCGCCGAGGAGGTCGAGGAGTAGCGCTCCCG
Source organism: Olsenella sp. DNF00959 (assembly GCF_001553055.1). Lineage (NCBI taxonomy): Bacteria > Bacillati > Actinomycetota > Coriobacteriia > Coriobacteriales > Atopobiaceae > Olsenella > Olsenella sp. DNF00959. The sequence goes on from NZ_KQ960123.1 coordinate 727,834, forward strand.
CCTCGCTTTACCTGACCGTGATCGGGGGAGGCATTCTGCGGAGTGCCTCCCCCCTTTGAAGGGAGACGACATGGACCTCATGGAAGACATGCGCGAGCGCGCAAGGAAGGACGTCCAGCGCGTCGCGTTCTTCGAGGGAGAGAACCCCACCATGATCAGGGCGGTGGCCGAGTGCCAGCGCTCGGGCGTGGCCGACTGCACCGTGGTGGGCGACGCCGCCAAGGTCCTCGCCAACGCGCGGGAGCAGGGCGTCACGCTCGAGGGCGTCACGCTCGTGGACCTCGCCGACGAGGAGGCCAACGAGGCCCTCGCCCAGCGCTTCGAGGCGCTGCCGAGCAACCGGTGGAAGCCCAAGGGCGTCCGCCGCCGCGTCGTGCGACCCATGGAGCGCGCGCTCATGATGCAGGCGCTGGACGACGTGGACGTGACCTTCGGCGGCATCGACTGCCCCACGGGGGACGTGATCCTCGGCGGGCAGACCATCGTCGGCCTCGCCGAGGGCGTGGACGTCATCTCCTCCATGGGCATCTTCGACATCCCGGGCTACGAGGGTCCCGACGGCCAGCTCCTGGGCTTCGGCGACTCTGCCGTCTGCCAGAACCCCACGCCCGAGCAGGAGGCCTCCATCGCCATCTCTGCCTGCGAGACCTGGACGGCGCTGACTGGCCGCGAGGCGCGCTGCGCGCTCCTGTCCTTCTCCACCTGCGGCTCCGGCTCCGGCGAGATGGTCCAGAAGGTCCAACGTGCACGCGACATCGCACGGGAGCGGCGCCCCGACCTCAAGATCGACGGCGAGTTCCAGCTCGACTCCGCCATCAACCCGGCCGTCGCCGCCCACAAGGTGAAGCGCGAGAGCGACGTCGCCGGCAGGGCCAACGTCATCATCTGGCCCGACCTCAACGTGGGCAACGTGGGCGTGAAGCTCGTCCAGAACTTCGGCCATGCGGACGCCTACGGCCCCATGCTCCAGGGCTTCAGGAAGATCGTCTGCGACTGCAGCCGCTCCGCCCCCGTGTCAGAGATCGTGGGCAACGTCGTGATGAGCTGCGTCCGCGCGCAGGCGCTCAAGGCCAAGGAGGCGTAGGCATGGCAGAGAGGGACTATCGCATCCTCGTCATCAATCCCGGCTCCACCTCGACGAAGGTGGGCGTCTTCGACGGAGAGACGGAGGTGCTCACCAAGACCGTGGCCCACGAGGCCTCGAAGCTCGCCGAGTTCGCGGGAATCTCGGAGCAGCTGCCCTATCGCCTCGAGACGATTGAGGCGGCCCTCGCCGAGGGCGGCGTCGACCTCGCGACCGTCGACGCCTTCGTGGGCCGTGGCGGTGGCCTCCTGCCCCTGCCGGGCGGCACCTACCGGATCGACGACGTCCTGCTCGACCATGCGACGCGCGGCGCGAACGGCGTGCAGCACCCGGCCCAGCTGGGGCCGCAGATCGCCCGTCGGCTGGCGGACGCGAGCGGCAAGCCGGCCTTCGCGGTGAACCCGCCCGACACCGACGAGCTCTGCGACGAGGCACGCATGACCGGGATCAGGGGCGTCTACCGGCACGTGCACCTGCACGCCCTCAACCTCAAGGAGACGGCCATCCGCCACGCGCGCTCGATGGGGCGGCGCTACGAGGACTGCAACTTCGTCGTGTGCCACATCGGCGGCGGCATATCGGTCTCGGCCCACCGTGGGGGCCGCATGATCGACGGCTTCGACATCGTGGGCGGGGAGGGGATGATGGCCCCCACCCGCTGCGGAGGCGTTCCCGTCGCCGAGGTCCTGAACTACCTCGAGGCGGGGCACGACGTCCGCGAGGCCCGCGCGCTCTGCATGAAGACCGGCGGCTTCGTCGACCTCCTGGGCACCTCTGACGCCATCGAGGTCACGCGGCGCGTGGCTGCCGGCGACGAGGCGGCCAGGCGGGCGTGGGAGGCTCTCCTCTACCAGCTCGACAAGAGCATCGCGAGCATGGCGGGAGCGCTGGGCGGCAAGGTCGACGGCATCCTCCTGGGCGGCGGCATGGTCCACAACGCGGACCTGGTGAGGTCGGTCGAGGAGGGCTGTGGCTGGATTGCCCCCGTGAGCGCCTACCCCGGCGAGTTCGAGCTCGAGGCCATGGCCGCCGGCGCCATCCGCGTGCTGGACGGCGAGGAGGAGGCCAAGACCTATACGGGCATCCCCACCTTCCAGGGCTTCGCCTGCTTCGAGTAGCCACGGCGCTCGCTTGGGCGAGCGGCGCCAGAGGGTTAGTCAAATGAGTCGAGGGGTCCGCCGGTATCGCCGACGGACCCCTCGGTCGTGGGCTGGCTGGACCCTGCGCTCCCTGGCTTCCCCGCGGCATCCGCTGAGGAGCCGGGGAGCGCGGAAGCCCGGTCAGGCGGCTACGCGCCCGCCTTGGCGGACCTGGGAGAAGAGGGCGACCAGGGCGACCGAGGTCACGTACCCTATGAGCACCAGCCACAGGTAGGTCTGCCACCAGGCGGCCAGCATGCCACCTACCCCCACCTGGGTGAACGCCTCGGTGAGCGAGATGATGGTCACGAAGATGAGGTTCTCGACGAACACCTGGCACCAGAGGCGCGCGGGCTTGCCCTCGAGCCCCCTGGTGAGCGCCAGCGCGATGGAGCCGGTGGGTATTACGAGCTGCGCGACCACGTTGGTGAGGAAGGCCACCGCGGTGTAGGGATACCATGTCCCCCATGCGAGTGGCGCCCCCGCGAGCAGGGTGGCGCTGGTGTTGATGACGAGCGCGAGGACGAGGTCCTGCAGGATGACGCTCCTGTTCCATTGGCACATGATTCTCTCCACTTCGACTCATGACGTGAATGCCCTGCGTATCCTATGCGCCTGGAAGACGCGGTCCAATGGTCATGGCCCCAAGAGAGCCGCCCGCCATCCGGCGGACCTTGTGCGGCGGGACAGTCCGTGCCAGGGCGGCGACGTCTGACGTTCGTCGGCAGGTCCCGCGCTTTTGCCCCTACGAACGAGAGGGAGGGCCGCACGGGACAAGACCTTGTGCGCGCGTACATATGCAACGGGCTCCCCGCATGGGAGATTAGTCACGGCTTCAGTTGTGATGCAAGGATCCGGCAATGAGGAGGAGTCACATGGCACAGCAGCTCGAGTGCGACGTCGTCGTAGTGGCGGCAGGTCTCTCAGGACTCGCGGCATCGGTGGCCGCGGCAGAGGGCGGGGCAAGGGTCATCACCCTCGAGAAGGCGTCCAATACCGGTGGCGCCGCCAACATGGGCATGGGTCCTTGCGCGGCCGGCTCGCCCGTCCAGAAGGCGTCCATGATCGAGGTCACGCCCGGCGAGCTCTTCCGTCGCCACATGTTCTACACCCACTACCAGGTCGACCCTCGCCTGGTCCGCGCCTACTACTTCAAGAGCGGCGACACCATCAAGTGGCTCCAGGACATGGGCGTCGTGTTCAACTCCGTGCGCCCCGCCTTCCGCGCCCGCGAGCGCACCCGCGCCTACGCCGACGGCGAGTACACCTGGCACGTCGTGCAGCCCGAGGACGGCTCCGAGCCCGGTCCCCGCGCCGCCACCACGATGACCAAGCGCATGACCGAGCGCGCCCAGGACCTCGGCGTCGAGTTCCTCTTCGAGACCCCCGGCAAGGAGCTCCTCGTCAACGACGAGGGTGCCGTCTGCGGCGTCAAGGCCGTCGACAAGAACGGCGAGGAGGTCGAGATCTCCTGCCCCGCCGTCATCGTGGCCACCGGCGGCTTCGGCGCCAACGCCAAGATGATCGAGGAGAAGATCGGCCTCGAGTGGGGCAAGAACCTCTACTCCTTCGCGGTCCCCGGGATGGACGGCGACGGCTTCAACATGTGCCACGCCGTGGGCGCGGGCCACACGCCCGTCACCATGGAGATGATGTACCAGCTCCCCGACAACATGAACCACTTCTACGTGGAGGGCGCCTTCCGCCAGCCCTGCTACTGGTGCGACCGCACCGGCGAGCGCTTCATGCCTGAGGACGACATCTACAACACCACCTTCGTGGGCAACGCCATCAACCACCTTCCCGGCAAGGTCGGCTTCGCGATCTTCGACTCCAAGATGCTCAAGCACTGGAAGAAGGACGGTCCTGACATCGTCTCGCACGTGCACCCGCACGACCTCTACGAGGGCTTCGAGGAGCAGTGGCAGCGCGACCTCGACACCTACTTCGACGGTGCCGGCAACCACGTGATCGCCCAGGCGGACACGCTCGAGGAGCTGGCCGAGAAGATCGGCATCGACCCCGAGGGCCTCGCGAAGAACGTCGCGCAGTACAACGAGATGTGCGCCGAGGGCTTCGACACCCTCTTCGAGAAGGAGCGCGAGTTCATGCTGCCCCTCGAGAGCGGTCCCTTCTACGCCTGCCGCCAGTACATGGGCGCCTACGGCACCCTGGGCGGCGTCCTGGTCAACGACCGCATGGAGGTCATGACCGACGAGCACGAGGTCATCGATGGCCTCTACTGCGTGGGCACGGACGCCTGCACCATCTACGGCGACTCCTACAACTTCGCCATCCCCGGCAACACCATGGGCTTCTGTCTGAACTCCGGTCGCATCGCCGGCGAGAACGCCGCCGAGAAGTCCGCGGACTTCTCCGGTGACGACGAGTGGGACTAGCGCCAGCGCGCGACCGATCGTGACCTGAGCGTCGCCCCCGCCCGTGCGGGGGCGACGTTTGCCAAGGGCGCGGGGGCGTCCGAGGCACGACGGATTTGGAGAGGAACACCTTGAAGCTGACCATAAACGGGCAGGAGGTCGAGGCCCAGAAGGGCCAGTCGGTCCTCGATGCCGCACTGGGAGCCGGCATCTTCGTCCCGCATCTCTGCAAGCATCCCGACCTGCGGCCCGCAGGCACCTGCGGCCTCTGCATGGTGGAGGTTGAGGGCAAGGCCGAGCCCGTCCACGCCTGCCGCACCACCGTCCGCGAGGGCATGGTCGTGAACGTCGACGGCGCCAAGGCCGACAAGGCCCGCCGCATGGCCATGGAGCTCATCCTCGCCACGCACCCCGCCGACTGCACCGGCTGCCCCAAGTTCGGCATCTGCGAGCTGCAGTCCATGTACCAGTACATGGGCGTCTCGCCGTCGCGCTGGAACTGCAAGTCTCGCCCGGTGGCGACCGACGACTCGAACCCGCTGATCACCCACATGTTCACCCGCTGCGTCTGCTGCGGGCGCTGCGTGAGAGCCTGCCGCGAGCTCCGCGGCGTGGGGGTCCTCGACTACCAGCGCACCGAGGACGGCATCCGCATAGGCACCGACGGCTCGGTCTCGCTCGAGGAGGCGGGCTGCCGCTTCTGCGGGGCCTGCGTCGAGGTCTGCCCCACGGGCTCGATCCTCGACACGCTGGGCATGATGAGGTCCGACCGCTCGCGCGAGGACAACATAGTGCCCTGCCGCTCGGGCTGCCCCGCCCACATCGACATCCCGCGCTACCTGCGCTACGCGAAGGCGGGGGAGTGGGAGAAGGCGACGGCCGTCGTCCGCGAGAAGGTCCCCTTCCCCGAGACCCTGGGCAGCATCTGCACCCACAACTGCCAGGGCGAGTGCAAGCGCAACAAGCTGCACGAGCCCCTCTCCATCTGCCGCCTGAAGCGCGCCGCCGCTGTGCGCGACACGGGCGAGTGGAGGGAGCACTGCCGCCACGAGGAGCTCACGGGCAGGCGCGTCGCCGTCGTCGGCGCGGGCCCCGCAGGCCTCACCGCGGCGCTCTACCTCGCCGAGAAGGGCCATCTGGTCGACGTCTTCGAGGCCAACCAGAAGGCTGGAGGCCAGCTTCGCTACGGCATCCCCGCCTACCGCCTGCCCGACGAGGTCGTGGACAAGGAGGTCCAGACCATCCTCGAGGTGGCGCAGGGCATGGACGACGCCCCCAGGATCGAGCTGCACCTGGGCGAGCGCGTGCAGGACGTCAAGGCGCTCAGGGAGAGCCACGACGCCGTCCTCGTGACCGTGGGCACGCACCAGGGCACCGTGCTGCCCATGAGGGGCCACGACCTCGGGAACGTCTACGTGAACACCGCCTTCCTCAAGGCGGCGCGCGAGGGCGAGCCCCTGCCCGTCGCGGGAGGCCGCGTGGTGGTGCTGGGCGGCGGCAACGTCGCCTACGACTGCGCGCGCACCGCCGTGCGCCTGGGCGCCGCGAGCGTCGACGTCTGCTGCCTCGAGGCGGAGGACGTCATGACCTCCACCCCCGAGGAGCGCGAGGAGGCCGCGGAGGAGGGCGTGGTCCTGCACGACGCCTACGCCTTCAACTCCATCGACGAGTCCGCCGAGAGGCCCGACCTCGTGGGCGGCATGACCATCCAGAAGATCAAGCGCTTCTACTTCGACGAGAACCACAGGGCCGTGACCGAGCTGGTCGAGGGCTCCGAGCTCACCCTTCCCGCCGACTACGTGATCTTCGCCGTGGGCCAGAAGCCCGAGGACACCCCCGGCATGGGCCTCGAGCTCACGCACGGCCCCTACGTGGTCGCCGGAAAGGGCATGGAGACCTCCGAGGAGGGCGTCTTCGCCGCGGGCGACGACGTCACGGGCACCAAGTCCGTGATCGGCGCCATCGCCCAGGGCCGCGACGCCGCGAGCTCCATCGACCGCTTCCTGGGCGGCGACGGAGACATCTCCGAGGTCCTCCTCGAGCCCGAGGTGGCGCCCGCGCGCATCGGCAGGGCCGACGAGGGCTTCTACTCGACGCAGACCCAGCCCGAGTTCGCGCCCGCCGACCAGCGCCGTGGCAGCTTCGAGCCCTTCGAGTGCCCCTTCAGCGAGGACGAGGCCAAGTTCGAGGCGAGCCGCTGCCTCCAGTGCGACCTGCGCCTGCAGCTTGCCACCCCACGCCTCTGGAACGAATACTAGGAGGGACGCACATGACCACAGTCAACTTCATGCCTGCATACAAGCAGGCACCCACGGCCCTCGACCTTCTCTCGAAGCGCGTGGACGAGGCCATTGCCAAGGCAGGGGAGGAGGACGTCACCCTGATTCTGCCGAGCACGGCGTCCGAGCTCGCGGAGAGGCTCCCAGGCGTCAAGGTCGTCCTGGCGGACGCCTCCATCGGCTTCCTCTACTCCAACGTCACCGCCACGCGGAACCTCCTCGCGGGCGAGAAGCCCTTCCCCACGGCCGCCACGCTGAGGCCGGGCAAGCTCCTCTCCTCTGGCCTCGAGTGGCTCGAGGGGGAGGGAGAGACGCGCCACGTCTGGGTGGAGGGCTCGGACGCCCCGGTCGAGCTCCCCCGTGACGCGAGCGTGCGCGACATCCTCGCCGCCTCCTCCGTGTCGGACGCGGACGTCAAGGCCGTCTACCTGGGGTATCCCGCCAGCCGCTTCGTTCCGGCGTCCGCGCTGGACGACCCGCAGGACCTCGCGACCTTCGACCTCGTGCGCGTCTACACCTCCGCGAGCTGCATGGCGAACGCCCTGCGCGAGGTGGTCGGCGAGTTCGTGCACGAGGGCTGCGGCCGCTGCGTCCTGGGACACGAGGGCGGCTATCAGATCGACGTGATCATGAACAAGGTCTGCTCCAACAAGGCCAGCGCGTCCGACGTCGCCCTCCTGCGCGACCTCTGCCCGGTCATGGGGGAGCACGCCCTCTGCGAGCTCGGCCAGACCCTGGCCCGCACCGTGAGCCAGGCGCTCGACCTCTTCGGAGACGAGATCGAGCAGCACTACGCGAAGCACCAGTGCCCTGCGGGCGAGTGCCGCGCCTACATGACCTACCATGTGCTGGTCTCGCGCTGCACGGGCTGCGGCAAGTGCCTCCCCGCCTGCGAGGAGGACGCCATCATGGGCAAGGCGCGGTTCGTGCACGTCATCGACCAGCGGGCCTGCACCAAGTGCGGCGCCTGCCTCGAGGCCTGCCCCGAGGGCGCTATCGTCATGGCCGGGGCGAAGAAGCCCAAGACGCCTCCCAAGCCCATTCCCTGCAAGGTCCACTAGGGTCCTTTGCCACGGCAGGATCGCTTCGCGACGGCCGGCCCCTCGGGGTCGGCCGTTCTGCTCTCTCCCGGCCGCCCGGCGCCGCACGATCCGGCTTCCGGCTGCACATTCCGGACGCCTGCCGCGCACTCTGGAAATGGTTTGCGCGCCATTCTCTGCTGAGCTGGGATTTTGCCACAAGGTGCGCATTTCAAATCTGAAATGCGCACCTTCCTCCGTTGACCTGCGATTTTGCGGCGAGACGCGCATTTCAGATTTAGAATGCGCGCCCCGCCGTAATAGAATGCGTGCCCTGCCGTGCGAAATGCGCACTCCGCGGCGCGACCGGCACCCCGCTTCTGCGCTAAGGTTCTGGAGGCGGCCTTCCGCTGCGGCGGGAGCCCCTTTCGCCGGCCGTGCCGCCGACTCGGCCCATCTCGGGCCAGAGGGGAGCAGATGGGCGACTGGTGCGCCCTCTGGTCTTCAAAACCAGTTCGGGCAGGAAACTGCTCGGGTGGGTTCGATTCCCACCTGCTCCCGCCAAGAACCAGGGGCGCCGGACCATGGCGGCCGGCGCCCCACGAACAGATGACGGGAGGCCTCCATGGCCAACAAGAGCCTGCTGCGCGACATCCCGCGCGTGGACGCCATCCTGGCAAGCCCCGCCCTGGCGGCGCTTGGGAGGCGGGTACCCCAGGGCCAGCTCACCGACTTCGTCCGCGGCTCGCTCGCATGCGTGCGCGAGGGGCTGCTCTCGGGCGAGCTCGACCGGGTTCCCGGCGTGGAGGAGCTTGCCTCGGGCATTGCGGAGGACTACCTCGCCCGCGGGCCCCACCAGCTGAGGCGCACCATCAACGCCACGGGCGTCGTCCTCCACACCAACCTGGGGCGCGCTCCCCTGGGCCCCGAGGTCGCGGCCCACGTCGCCGAGGTGGCGCAGGGCTACTCCAACCTCGAGTACGAGCTCGGGGATGGCGCGCGGGGAGGGCGCGGCTCCTGCGTCGAGGGGCTGCTCCGCGAGCTCTGCGGCGCGGAGGACGCCCTCGTCGTGAACAACAACGCGGCGGCAGCCCTCCTCATGCTCGACACGATCTGCCGCGGGAGGGACGTCGCCATCTCGCGCGGGGAGCTGGTGGAGATAGGCGGCTCCTTCCGCGTGCCGGACATCCTCGCGCGCGGCGGTGCGCGCCTCGTGGAGGTCGGGACCACCAACAAGACGCACCCGGCCGACTACGAGCACGCCGTGGCCGAGGGGGCCGGCGCCATCCTCAAGGTGCACCGGAGCAACTTCTACATGGGCGGCTTCACCGAGGAGGTGGGCCTGCCCGGGCTCTCCGCGATCGCCCGCCAGGCGGGGATCCCCCTCCTCTTCGACCTGGGTGCGGGCCTCCTGATGCCCGGCGAGGCCCTGGGGCTGCCCGGGGTGCCCTCCCCCCGCGCGGCCATAAGGGACGGTGCGGACCTCGTCTGCTTCTCGGGAGACAAGCTGGTCGGCTCGGCCCAGGCGGGCATCGTCGTGGGCAGGGCCGAGCTCGTGGCCCGGCTCAGGCAAAACCCCCTGGCCCGCGCCCTGCGCATAGACAAGCTCTCGCTCGCTGCCCTCGAGGCCACGCTCAGGCTCAGCCGCAGCCAGACCGACGCGCTGGGTCACGTCCCCACGCTGCGCATGCTGTCCCTCGGGCGAGAGGAGCTCCTCGCCAGGGCCGAGGCGCTGGCGGCAAGGGTCGCGGGAAAGCTGCCCGCATTTGGCTGCAGGGTGGTGGAGCTCGAGGACGAGGCCGGGGGTGGCTCGCTCCCGGGCACGCTCCTCCCGGGGGCGGGGGTGGAGCTCGAGCTCGCGGGAACGCCCTCCGCACGCCTCGAGGGACTCCTCAGAGCGGCCCCCATCCCCGTCGTCTGCCTCTTGAGGGACGACCACGTCGTGCTCTCCGTGCGTACCCTCCAGGAGGGCGACGAGGACGAGGTGGTGCGCGCCCTCGGGTGCATCGCGGGCGGAGGCGCCCGATGAGCGAGCTGGTCATAGGCACGGCCGGCCACGTCGACCACGGCAAGACCTGGCTGACGCGCGCCCTCACGGGGATCGACACCGACCGGCTCAAGGAGGAGCGCGAACGGGGCATCACCGTGGACCTCGGCTTCGCGCGCCTCGAGCTGCCCGACGGGCAGGTGGCGAGCGTCGTCGACGTCCCCGGCCACGAGCGCCTGGTGCGCAACATGATCGCCGGGGCCACGGGCATGGACCTGGTGCTCATGGTGGTCGCCGCGGACGAGGGCTTCATGCCCCAGACCCAGGAGCACCTCCAGATCCTGCAGCTCCTGGGCGTGAGGCGGGGCGTCCTCGTGCTCAGCAAGTGCGACGCCGTGGACGCGGGTTGGGCGGACGCCGTCGAGGCCGACCTCCGCGAGCGCGTGAGGGGGAGCTTCCTGGAGAGGGCTCCCTGCGTGCGCTGCTCGGCCGTCACGGGGGAGGGCCTGGACGAGCTGAGGGACGTCATCTCAAGGCTCGCGGAGGGTCCGGGGTCCCGCGGTTCGATTCGCCGCGACCCGGACCGTGCCTGCAGGCTCCCCATAGACCGGTCCTTCACGAAGGCGGGGTTCGGCACCGTGGTCACGGGGAGCCTGGTGGACGGGCGCATCCGCGTGGGAGAGGAGCTCGAGCTGTATCCCGGCCATGCGCGGGTGCGCGTGCGGGGCCTCCAGAGCAACGGCGCGGCGGTGGGCGAGGCCGTGGCCGGCATGCGGGTCGCGGCCAACCTGGCGGGCGTCGAGCGCTCCGAGGTCGGGCGCGGCGACGTCCTGGCGCTTCCGGGCACGGTCGAGCTGGCGGACCGCGTCACGGTGGAGCTCGAGGTCACGGGCGACGCGCGCTTCTCGCTCAGGAACTCCTCCTCGCTCCACCTCTTCTGCGGCACGCAGGAGCTGGTGGGGAGGCTGCGCCTCCTCGACGCCGACGAGCTCCTCCCCGGCGAGCGTGGCTTCGCGCAGCTGAGCCTCCAGGGGACGCTCGCGGCCAGGGCGAACGACCGCTTCGTCGTGCGTTTCTTCTCTCCCATGGTGACGGTGGGCGGCGGGCGCATCCTCGAGCTCGGCTCGCCTCGGCACAAGCGCCACCGTCCCGAGGTCCTCGTGCGCCTCGCCCGCCTCGCCGGCACACCCGAGGAGGCCCTGGCCCAGCGCGTCGACGACGCGGGGCTCGCGCTCCCGGGGGAGGGCCAGCTCGCCGTGGCGCAGAACCTCTCGCTCCGGGAGGCGGGGCGGATCGCCGGCCGGCTGGTGGATTCCGGCGCCTGCGTCCGCGTGGGGGGCGGGCTCGCCTCTGCCTCCCGCGCCCGTGTGCTCGCCGACGAGGTCAGGGAACTGCTGGGGGAGCACCAGGACGGCCATCCCCTGGAGCGCGGCATGGGGCTGGGGGAGCTGCGCGAGCGCGTCCTCGCCTCCTGTTCCTCCGTCGCGGACGCCTGGCTCCACTGGCTCGCGGGCGAGGGCGTCCTCGAGCTGGGGGAGGGCCGCGCGTGGCTCCCCGGCTTCGAGCCCCATCTGGACGACCGTCAGCTCGAGCTTCAGGGGCGCCTGCTCGAGGTCCTGGGCGAGAGGGGCCTCAGGGCGACGTCGCGCGACAAGCTCGCCGAGGCGGCCGGCGCCTCCGAGCCGGAGCTCGCGGCCCTTCTCGCCCACATGGAGGGGGAGGGTGCGCTGGTCGAGCTGCCCGGCGGCTGGCTGGTCCTGGCCAGCGCGTACGAGGAGGCCCGCGCCGCTCTCGGTGAGCTCTTCGCCTCTGGCGCCCCTGTGACGCTGGCGCAGTTCCGGGACCGCCTGGGCGTCTCGCGTAGGTACGCGCAGATGCTGCTCGAGGCTCTCGACCGCGCGGGGGTGTCCCGCCTGGTGGGCGAGGCGCGCGTGCCGGCCGGGGGACGGGGCTAGCCCCTTCCCTTCCGCGGCGATGCAGACGTCTCGCGGCGCGTCGCTGCGGCCGGGGCGTCCCGGCGATGCTAGAATCTTGCCCCGATGGGCATCGACCCTTCCGATGGGGCAGGCGAGAGGCGCCGCCCCGCCGCCCCCGTCACGATTGGTGGACCTGGCATGGACCTGAGGCAGCTGCAGTCCTTCGTGAGCGTCGTGCGCTGCGAGAGCTTCACGAGGGCGGCGGAGGTCCTGGGCGTGTCCCAGCCCACGATCTCGACCCACCTGAGGGCGCTCGAGGAGGAGCTGGGAACCACGCTCGTGCTGAGGGGCGCCCGCCGCGTCGAGCTCACGTCCCAGGGGGCCAGGGTCTTCGAGCAGGCGAGCTCCATGCTCGCCCTGCGCGACCGCCTGCTCGAGGACGCGCGCAGCCGCGAGCGCAATGCCATCTACCTGGGAAGCTCCTCCGTCCCCTCGGCCTACGTCCTGCCCGACGCGCTGTTCGCCTTCACCAGTGCCTGGCCCGGCGCGCGCTTCAGGATCTTCCAGCACGACAGCCGCGAGGTCGTCTCGGGGCTCGCCGAGGGCAGCTTCGACCTTGGCCTCACGGGGCTTCCCGCAGACGAGCCCTCGCTCGAGTGCGTGCCCCTTTGTGCCGACGACATGGTGCTCGTCACCCCCGCTGAGGACCGCTTCCGCGCGCTTGCGGGGGCTGGGGCCGAGGCCGTGCGCGAGCTGCTGCTGCGCGAGCGGACCGTCCTGAGGGGCGAGGGCAGCGGGAGCCGCTCCACTATGGACAGGATCCTGGAGGAGCTGGGGCTTACGGGCGAGGGGCTCGACGTCGTCGCGCGCACCAACGACCAGGAGACCATCCGCCAGCTCGTCGAGGCGGGCCTCGGCGTGACGGTGATGTCGTCCCGCGCGGCCAGGGCGGGGGTGGAGGCGGGCAGGCTCCTGCAGTTCGAGCTGCCCTGCCAGGCCTCGCGACGCTCCCTCTACGTCGCCTGGCGCAGGAACTCCGCGCTCGACGAGCCAACCCGGGCGTTCAGGGACTTCCTGCGGCAGCGCCTCGCGGGGGAATGACGCGCCCGTGCCCCCCGGCGGGCTCCCGGTGGTCCTCGGGCGGTCATTGGGCGTCCGGCTGACTTCGCAAATCAACCTCGGGCGCTCACCAAAGTGCAGCAAACGTGTGGGTCCGCCTCGTCGCTCCCGTCCCGTCGCCGGCGTGCTATAGTGTGCAGAGCTTAATCGTGAACGTTCGAGGAAGTGGGGCAGCGTCTTTGCCCCGCTTCCTTTTGGTATGCAGGGACGCCGCAGGGCGGGAAGGAGACAGGGTGGCATCGACTGACCTTGAGAAGCGGCTGGTCGCCGCGTTGGAGGAGGCCGCGGCCCCCCATGGCATCGACGTCGTGGACGTGGAGGTCGTGGGGTCCGCCAAGGCTCCCACGGTCCGCGTGCGCATCGACCATGCGGACGAGGGGCTCCCCACGATCTCGCTCGACGAAGTGGCGGCCCAGAGCGGCTGGATCAACGAGGCCCTCGACGCCTTCGACCCCATCGAGGGCTCCTACACCCTCGAGGTCTCGTCCCCCGGCCTCTCGCGCCCCCTGCGCCGCGCGCGCGACTTCGAGCGCTTCGCGGGCGAGGACGTCTCGCTGACCACCGCCGCCACGGAGGGGAGGCGCCGCTTCGCCGGGCGCCTCCTGGGCATCGAGGGCTCCCTCGTGCGCGTCGAGTGCGAGGGAGAGGAGCTCGCCTTCGAGCTCGACCAGATTAAGTCCTGCAAGATCAAGCCAAACTTCGACCGGGCGTAGCGCCGGGGCAAGGAGAGGAAGCAGCATGGCATCCGAGATGATGGAAGCGCTGATGGCGCTTTGCCAGGAGAAGCACATCGACGAGCTCTACCTGATCGACCGCCTCGAGCAGTCGCTGGCCAAGAGCTACACCGAGGTCCTGCACCTCGACTGGGGCGCGCGCGTCACCATCGACCGCGCCACCGGCAAGGTCTACGTCTACAAGCTCATCCCCCGCGACGACTCGATGGACGAGGAGACGGGCGAGTACACCGAGTTCGACGAGGAGGACGTGACCCCCAAGGACGCCTCCCGCATCGCCGCCCAGCACGCCAAGAGCGAGATCATGGACATCGTGCGCAACTCCGCGCGCCAGCAGATCTTCGAGGAGTTCTCGCACCGTATCGGCGACATCATCACCGGCACGGTGCTGCAGACCACGCCCGACTTCGCCTTCATCAAGATTCGCGAGGGCGTCGAGGCGGAGCTGCCCTACTTCGACCAGCGCCGCTTCCCCGACGAGCGCAACGAGCGCCCGCAGGGGGAGCGCTACAGCCACAACCAGCGCATCCGCGCCATCATCGTGGACGTGCGCGACCCCAACAGCTCGCAGCCCCCGATTCGCTCCGAGCGCCAGCGCCCCTCCATCGTGGTCTCGCGCACGCACCCGGACCTCCTGCGCCGCCTCTTCGAGCTCGAGGTGCCCGAGGTCTATGACGGCATCGTCGAGGTGCGCTCCGTCGCGCGCGAGCCGGGCGTGAGGTCCAAGGTGGCCGTCTCGTCCATGGACGACCGCCTCGACCCCGTCGGCGCCTGCGTCGGCCCCAAGGGCAGTCGCGTGCGCACCGTGGTCTCGGAGCTGCGCGGCGAGCGCGTGGACGTCGTCCTCTGGAGCGACGACCCCGCCAAGTGCGTCGCCAATGCCCTCTCGCCCGCCCGCGTCTCGCGCGTGATCGTGGACGACGACAACAACTACGCCACCGTCATCGTGCCCGACGACCAGCTCTCGCTGGCGATCGGCAAGGAGGGCCAGAACGCCCGCCTGGCCGCCCGCCTCACCGGCATGCACATCGACATCAAGAACGAGTCGCTTGCCGCCGACGTCATGCGCGAGCTGCCCCACGACGACGTCGACATCCTGGCGGAGGAGGGGGGCCACCGCTGCGAGTACGTGGGACCCACGGGCATCCAGTGCCGCAACATGGCCCGTCCCGGCTCCCGCTTCTGCGGCATCCACGAGAAGCTCCAGGAGCTCTCGGACGCCTCGGTCTCTGACGACCCGGACTCCCTGATCTAAGAGGTCACCCACCCCGTCCGCCCAAACGTACGTAAGAAGGTTGGTTACATGGCAAAGACCCGCGTGCATGACCTGGCAAAGGAATACGGCATGTCGAGCAAGGAGATGCTCGGTCACCTCCAGGACATGAAGATCCCCGCAAAGTCTCCCTCGTCGACGCTCGAGGACGCCTACGTCTCGATCGTCCGCAAGAAGCTCAAGCCCATCCTCGAGGCCCGCGCCGCCGAGATCGAGGCGCAGCGCAAGGCCGAGGAGGAGGCCAAGGCGGAGCAGGAGCGCATCGAGGCCGAGAAGGCCGAGAGGGAGCGCCTGGAGGCAGAGGCCCGTCGCGAGCGCGAGCGCGCCGAGGAGGAGCGCAAGCGCGCCGCCGCCGAGGCAGCCCGCAAGAAGGCCGAGGAGGAGCGTGCCGAGGAGGAGCGCAGGAAGGCCGAGGAGGCCGAGCGCAACCGCGTGAAGGACACCGCGCCCAAGATGGCGCCCTCCTTCACCAGCCTCCTTGACCAGATCGCCCAGCAGGAGCAGGTGCTCAAGCAGCAGGCCGAGGAGGCCGCCAAGAAGAAGGAGGAGTCGCGCGGGCAGAGGCGCGAGTCCGCTGCCCGCCCGGGTCGCCGTGGCCCCGCCCCGCAGCGAGACGGGGCGCCGGCCACTGCCGCCGACTCCGCCGACTCCCGCGGTCGTGGCAAGGGCCGCAAGGGCGGGCGCAGGGGCCAGGAGGAGGACCGCTACAGCCGCATGGCCCGCGAGGCCGAGGAGTTCACGCGCTCGAGCCACGTCATCGTCGAGGCCCGCGAGGCCATCGAGGAGGCCCGCCAGTCCACCGGCAGGCGCAAGAAGCGCAAGGAGCGCAGGAAGCAGCAGCAGCAGGCCGCGGCCGAGGAGCAGCGCATACAGGAGGCCATCGAGAACGACCAGGACCTCTCGCAGCTCGACACGGTCAAGGTGCCCCAGGGCTCCACGGTGGCCGAGCTCGCCGAGCTCCTGGGCATTGCCGCCAACGACATCATCAAGAGGCTCTTCCTCCTGGGCACCCCCCTCACCGTCACCGAGTCCATGTCGGACGAGCTCATCGAGCTGGTCGCCGACGACCTGGGGCGCGACGTCAAGGTCATGAGCAAGGAGGAGGAGAACTCCTTCACCTTCTACGACGATCCGTCTACCCTCAAGGGCAGGCCGCCCGTGGTCACCGTCATGGGCCACGTCGACCACGGCAAGACGTCGCTGCTCGACGCGATCCGCCACACCGGCGTCGCCGAGGGCGAGGCGGGTGGCATCACCCAGGCCATCGGCGCGTCGCAGGTCAGGATCAACGACCGCGTGATCACCTTCATCGACACCCCCGGCCATGAGACCTTCACGGCAATGCGCGCCCGCGGTGCCAAGGTGACGGACATCGTCATCCTGATCGTCGCCGCCGATGACGGCGTCATGCCCCAGACCATCGAGTCGATCAACCACGCCAAGGCCGCCAACGTGCCCATCATCGTGGCCGTCAACAAGATCGACAAGCCGGGCGCCGACCCCACCCGCGTGCGCCAGGAGCTCACCGAGTACGGCGTCATTCCCGAGGAGTGGGGCGGGCAGAACATGTTCGTCGACATCTCGGCCAAGAAGAAGCAGGGCATAGACACCCTCCTGGAGTCCGTCCTGCTCGAGGCCGACGTGCTCGAGCTCAAGGCCAACCCCGACACCTTCGCCTCGGGCAACGTCCTCGAGGCCAAGCTGGACCGCGGTCGCGGCTCGGTCGCCACGCTGCTCATCAGCCGCGGCACCCTCCACGTGGGCGACGCCATCGTCGCGGGCATGTCCTTCGGCAAGATTCGCGCCATGGTCGACCCTCGCGGCAACAGCGTCACCGAGGCCCGTCCCTCCGACCCCGTCGAGGTGCTCGGCCTCCAGAGCGTGCCCATGGCGGGCGACGAGTTCCGCGTCTTCCAGGACGAGCGCGACGCGCGGGCCCTGGCCGACGAGCGCTCGCTGAAGGCCCGCATCGAGGAGCAGAACAAGGTCAAGCACGTGACGCTCGAGAACCTCTTCTCTACTATGGAGGACTCCGAGGTCAAGGAGCTCAATCTCATCATCAAGGCCGACGTCCAGGGCTCCATCGAAGCGCTCGTCGACTCGCTGGGCAAGATGGACCAGAGCGAGGTTCGTATCAACGTGATCCACTCTGCCGTCGGTGCCATCACCGAGACCGACGTCACCCTGGCAGACGCCTCCAACGCCATCATCATCGGCTTCGGCGTTCGTCCCGAGGCGAAGGCCAGGGTCGCCGCCGAGCAGCAGGGCGTCGAGATCCGCACCTACAGCGTCATCTACAAGGCCATCGAAGAGATCGACGCCGCGCGCATCGGCATGCTCAAGCCCACCGAGCAGGAGGTCCAGACCGCCTCGATCGAGGTCCGCAACACCTTCAAGGTCCCCAAGGTCGGCATCGCCGCCGGCTGCATGGTCCAGGAGGGCGAGGTCTCGCGCGACGACAAGTGCCGCCTCGTCCGCGACGGCATCGTGGTCTACGAGGGCAAGCTCGCGTCCCTGCGCCGCTACAAGGACGACGTCAAGTCGGTCAAGGCCGGCTTCGAGTGCGGCGTGGGCCTCGAGAACTTCCAGGACATTCACGTCGGCGACATCATCGAGACCTACCGCATCGAAGAAGTCGCCCGTACGGAGTAGAAGATGAAGCAGAACCAGAATTCGCGTCGCGTCAACAAGATCGCGCGCGAGAAGCTCGCGAGCATCCTCCTCTTCGAGGTCTCCGACCCCGATCTCGCGCTGGTGGCCCTCACCAGCGTGGAGGTCTCGGTCGACAAGTCGGTGCTCAAGGCCTACGTGAGCTGCGACAAGGAGAGCTACGACAAGGTGCTCGCCGCGCTCGGGCGGGCCAGGGGCCGCGTTCGCAGCCTCCTGGGCCATGCCCTGGGCTGGCGCGTCACCCCCGAGCTCATCTTCCAGATCGACACGACCGCCGACGAGGCCGAACGCATCGCACGCGCCCTCGAGAACGTGCCCAGCACGCTCGCGGTGGAGAAGGACGAGGAGGGCTATCCCGTGGGGTCTTCCGCGGGCGACGCGCCCTCCGGGGACGGCGAGGGGGAGTAGCCAGCCCGTGGACATCAGATCCAATCCGGAACAAGAGGAGAGGTTCGCCTCCATCGCCTCGGCGATGGAGGCGGCTGGCTCCATCGCCATCTGTGCGCACACCAACCCGGACGGCGACGCCCTGGGCTCGGGCCTGGCGCTTGCCGCGGCCCTGAGGGCGAAGTGGCCCGAGAAGGAGGTCGTCTCCCTCCTGGCGGACCCCGAGCCCATTCCCAGGCTCTATGACTTCCTGCCCTTCGCGGACACGCTCGTCCATGCGGCGGACTACGACGGGGCGCCCGACCTCTTCGTGAGCGTGGACCTCTCTGATGTCGCGCGCCTGCACGACGGCGAGGCGGTCATGAGGCGGGCCCGCCGGAGCGCGATAATGGACCACCATCCCTGCGAGGAGCCGTACACCGACCTCGCCCTGATTCGCCCCGACGCTGCCGCGGCGGGCGTCATCGTCGCCGAGTTCGCCCTCCACCTGGGGGTCCGGATCACACCGCAGATGGCCCAGTGCCTCTTCTGCGCCCTCTCCACCGACACCGGTCGCTTCCAATACCAGAACGCTGACGCCGAGGCATTCTCGGTGGCGTCGCTCCTGGTGGACGCAGGGGCCTCCCCCTCGGAGGTCTCCCTCAACGTGTACCAGAACTACAGCCTGCCCTTCCTACACCTCAAGTCCG
Organism: Olsenella sp. DNF00959; assembly: GCF_001553055.1. Lineage (NCBI taxonomy): Bacteria > Bacillati > Actinomycetota > Coriobacteriia > Coriobacteriales > Atopobiaceae > Olsenella > Olsenella sp. DNF00959. The sequence goes on from NZ_KQ960123.1 coordinate 746,508, forward strand.
CGGTGATGGGGCGCATTACCACCTTTGCCGAGGGCAAGGTGGCCTACAGCTACGCCACCGCGGCCGACCTCGAGCGCACGGGGGCCAGCCCGGACGAGTGCGACGGCCTCATCGACGTCGTCCGCAGCGTCGCGGGGTCCGAGGTGGCGCTCTTCCTCAAGGAGCTCCCCGACGGCAGGGTGAGGGGCAACCTTCGCAGCAAGTCCGACCTCGACATCTCGGGCATCGCCCGCGAGCTGGGCGGCGGGGGGCATCGCGCGGCCGCGGGCTTCACCATCAAGTCGGACCTCGACGAGGTCCTCTCTGCCGCCCTTCCCCGCCTGGTCGCCCTCTTCTCGCCTGTCGCGAGCGAAGGCGGGCGTGGGGTCCAGTGAGGCGCGGCCAGAGCGGGATCAACTGCCTCGTGGCCGTCGACAAGCCCCAGGGGCTCTCGAGCCATGACGTGGTGGGCAGGGTGCGTCGCGCGGTGGGCGAGAGGCGCGTGGGCCATGCCGGCACGTTGGACCCCGCGGCGACGGGCGTCCTCGTCGTGGGCATCGGGCAGGCGACGCGCCTCCTCGGCCTCCTCTCGGCCGACTCCAAGTCATACGAGGCATGGGTCGAGTTTGGCAGCCAGACCGACACCGACGACGCCGACGGTCGGGTCGTGCGCGTGGCGGAGGTCCCCGACCGGCTCCGCGACCCCGATGGGGCGGCGCGTGCCCTCGCGTCCCTGGTGGGGGAGCACGACCAGCTCCCCCCGGCCTTCTCCGCCATCTCGGTGGGGGGCAGGCGCGCCTACGAGGCGGCCCGGGCCGGGAGCCCCCTCGAGCTCGAGGCGCGCCACGTCCGCATCATGCGCGCCGAGCTCCTTGGCATCGGCTCCGAGGGTCCGCTCACCTGGCACTGCCTCTTCGAGGTGTCCAAGGGCACCTACATCAGGAGCATCGCGCGCGACCTCGGCGCCGTGCTCGGGAGCGCCGCGCACCTCTCGGGCCTGCGCCGCACGAGCGCGGGCAACGTGGGCCTCGGCGATTGCGCGGGCCTGGAGCTCCTCGAGGAGCTTGGCGCCGCCGGCCTCGCCGACCTGCGGCTCGACCCCTGCCGCGCACTGGGCCTGCCCGTGCGCGAGCTTGCCGCGGACGAGCTCGACGACGTCGCCTGCGGCCGCCGCCTCCGCGCCTCCGGCGGCGACGTGCTTGACGGCCAGTCCTGCTGCCTCGTGCGCGACGGCAGGCTCCTGGGCGTCTGGGAGCGGTCGGGCGGATGGCTCCGCTGCGGGAGCAACTTCCCCCAGGGCATAGACGGGGTGGCACGATGAGCGCCCCGAGCCTGCTCGGGCATCCGTTGCCCCTCGCCGGGGACGACGCCGCGACGCTCGTCAGGGACTCCCTCCTCCTGGACGGACGTCCTGCCCCGACCGTGCGCGCGGTCCCGGGCGGCAGGCTCTTCCTACGCGCCGGGATGGACGTCGGGACCCCCCTCCCTTGCGTGGCCTGCATCGGCGCCTTCGATGGCGTCCACCGAGGTCACCGGGAGCTCCTCTCGCATGCCCGCCGCGAGGCCGACGAGCTCGGGCTCGCCTGCGTGGCCGTCGCATTCGACCCCGACCCGGCCGAGCTTCTTGCGGGGCCTCGCCCCTCGTCTCGGCTCCTGGAACCCATGGACCGCGTGCGTGGCCTGCTCCTCGCGGGGACGGACGCCGTGCTCCTGCTCGACTTCACCCCCAGGCTCGCCGCGACGCCGTACGACGCGTTCCTCTCCGCCGCGCTCGAAGGACCCCTGCGTCCCGTCTCCATGCACGTGGGGAGCAACTTCCGCTTTGGCAGGGGGGCCAAGGGCGGCCCTGCGGAGCTCGCCGCCGTCGCCGCCCCGCTCGGCATGCGCGCCCACTGCCACGAGCTCGCCCGCTCGGGTGGCGAGCACATCTCGGCCACGCGCGTGCGCGGGCTCGTCCGAGGGGGTCGCGTCGAGGACGCCGCAGGGCTCCTGGGCCGGCTGCACTTCGTGTCCGGCGTGGTGGTCCACGGGAGGGGAGAGGGGACCGCTTTCGGCTTCCCCACGGCAAACGTCAGCTTCCCCCTGGAGGCCTGCGCGCCCGACCAGGGCGTCTATGCGGGCTTCGTGAGCGCGCGGGGACGCTCGTGGCCCGCCGCGATCAACGTGGGGGCGCCTCCGAGCTTCTCCGAGGCGGACCGTCCCTTCCTGGAGGCGAACCTCCTGGGCTTCTCCGGCGACCTCTATGGCCGGAGGGTCCACGTCTCGTTCGGCCGCTGGCTCAGGGACTCCCACCCCTTCGACTCCCTCGAGGAGCTCGAGCGGGTCGTCATGGGCAACATAGCTTGGGTACGCGCCAACTTTGGCGATCGCGCCGTGACGCTGGGAGGGGCCGCCGACCTCGAGGGGGTGGGGGCGTGATCACCGACGAGGACAAGGAGCGCGTGCGCCAGGCGACCGACATCTTGCAGCTGGTGGGAGAGACGGTGGAGCTCCGCCGCCGCGGCGCCGACTTCTGGGGCTGCTGCCCCTTCCATCACGAGAAGAGCCCGTCCTTCCACGTGAACCCCTCCACGGGCCTCTGGAAGTGCTTCGGCTGCGGCGAGGGCGGCGACCTCTTCGCCTACGTGATGAAGCGCGAGAGCCTGGACTTCCCGGACTCCATCCGCTACCTTGCCGACCGCGCCGGCATCGAGCTCAGCGAGGAGAGGACCGCCGGTCCCAGTGGCCCCAAGCGCAACCGGCTCATCGACTGCCTCGCCGCCGCCGAGGGCTTCTACTCGACCCTGCTCATGAGGGGCAGGGGAGAGGGGCCGGCCGCCGGTCGCGCCTACCTCGCGGGGCGCGGCTTCGGATCGACCGTCTGCCGGCGCTGGGGGCTGGGGTACGCCCCCGGGCACGGCCAGCTCGTCTCCCATCTGCGCTCCAAGGGCTTCTCCCCCCAGGAGATGCTCGCTTGCGACCTCGCGCTGGACGGGAGGGGCGGCCCGCGCGACCGCTTCTTCGGCCGCGTGATGTTTCCCATCCACGACGAGCAGGGGCGCACCATCGGATTCGGCGGCCGGGTGCTCACGGACGCCAAGCCCAAGTACCTCAACACCAAGGAGACCCGCGTCTTCCACAAGGGCAAGCACCTCTTCGCCTTCCACCGCGCCAAGGAGGCCATGGTGGCGAGCGGCGAGGCGATCGTCTGCGAGGGCTACACCGACGTCATCGCCATGCACGAGGCGGGGATCACCAACGCCGTCGCCGCCCTGGGCACCGCCCTCACCCTCGACCACGTGCGCATGATCGAGCGCTTTGCCAAGTCCCGGGTCGTCTGCATGTTCGACGGCGACGAGGCCGGGCAGCGCGCGGCCGAGAGGGCGATCCAGTACATCGACAAGACGTCGGTGGAGCTGAGGTGCGTGGTGCTTCCTGGCGGGCAGGACCCTGCGGAGTACCTGGGCGCGCATGGGGCCGACGAGCTTCGCGCGCGCATCGCCGAGTCGCGTCCCCTCATGGACTTCGTGTTCGAGAAGCGCCTCGCCGGCGTGGACCTGAGCGTGCCGGGCCGGCGCGTGGCGGCGCTCGACCAGATGGCGGCGCTTCTCGCCCCGCTGGACGGCTCCATCCTCCTCGACGGCTATGCGACCCAGCTGGCCGACCTCCTGGGGACGAGCGTGGACGAGACGAAGCGCCACGTCCATCGCCAGGCGCAGCGCAAGCGCAACCAGGACGCGGGCGGCGCCGGCACGCGCGTCCCCACGACGGCGGGCGCTGCCCCGTCCCCGGCAGGCGGGTACCTGCCCGCCGCGGAGGCGTATGCCGGCTACGACGGGCCTTCCGAGGCCGGCGCGCCCATCGCGCTCGCGGCGCTCTCGAGCGACGAGCGCATGCAGGCCACGGCCGAACGGGAGCTCCTCTCGCTCATGGCGAAGGACATCGAGGCGATACGGCCCGACGCCGACCGCATCGCCTCCTTCTCGTGGGTCGATGCCCGCCACGAGTCCATGGCCTGGGCCATGCTCGCCACGCCCGAGGGCGCGACGCCCGCCGAGGTGGTGGCGGCCGCGAGCTCCATGGTCGCCGACGCCCCACGGCTCCTGGCGGGAGGCAGGCTCCAGCTGGTGTCTGGCATGAGCGCCTCCGACCAGGCGTCCTTCCTCCTGGACGTGGTCGAGCTCTGGAGCTGCAGGCGGGCCGTCAGGTCCATGAAGGCGCGCCTCAGGAGCGCCTCCTCGCTGCCCGACGAGTCCTCACAGGAGCTCTTCAGGCGGGCGACCGACGTGCAAAAGCGCATCGGCGAGCTAGGAAGGCGCATCTCGTCGTTAGTGAGTTCGTAAATTGGGTACCATTCCCTACGCCCTTGCGTGGAAAGGAAACCAGTGGCAAACAAGAAGAACAGCACCGCTCCCAACCTCACCGACGAGCTCCAGGGGGTCGTCGGGAGGCTCGTCAAGCAGGCCTCTGGCTCCAAGTCGGTGACCGAGGACGACGTCCAGGTGGCCATCGGGGAGCTCGACGTGGACGACGACGAGCTCTCGGACCTCTATGACGCGGTGCGCGCCAAGGGCGTCCAAATCACGAGCGACGGCGAGGCCGCCAGGCCCAAGGGCGACTCCGACGACGAGGAGGACGACGAGCTCGAGGAGGACGACGAGCTCGAGGAGGACGAGGAGGAGGACGACGAGGACAGCGGCATCAAGGAGGCTCGCGCTGAGGCCCGCGCTGCCAACGAGGTCCTGCGCTCCGCCCCCAAGAGCAAGCCCCGCAAGCGCTCGTCCCGCGCCCGCGCCCGCCGCACGGACAGCTCGACAGTCATGCTCACGGGCGACCCCGTGCGCATGTACCTCAAGGAGATCGGCAAGGTCGACCTGCTGACCGCCTCGGAGGAGGTCAACCTCGCCATGAAGATCGAGGCCGGCACCGAGGCCTCGCAGAAGCTCGAGGCTGCGGACAACGGGGAGATAGAGCTCACCCGCGCCGAGATGCGCCGCCTCATGCGCATCGAGCAGGTGGGCCTCGAGGCCAAGCAGGCGCTCATCAGCGCCAACCTGCGCCTGACCGTCTCCATCGCCAAGCGCTACGTGGGTCGCGGCATGCTGTTCCTCGACCTGATCCAGGAAGGCAACCTGGGCCTCATCCGCGCGGTGGAGAAGTTCGACTACACCAAGGGCTTCAAGTTCTCCACCTATGCCACCTGGTGGATTCGCCAGGCCATCACCCGTGCCATCGCCGACCAAGCACGCACCATCCGCATCCCCGTGCACATGGTCGAGACCATCAACAAGCTCGTTCGCGTGCAGAGGCAGCTGCTCCAGGACCTCGGTCGCGACCCGACCCCCGAGGAGATCGGCGAGGAGATGGGCATCACCGCCGACCGCGTGAGGGAGATCCAGAAGATTAGCCAGGAGCCCGTCTCGCTAGAGACGCCCATCGGCGAGGAGGAGGACTCCCAGCTGGGCGACTTCATCGAGGACTCCAGCGCCGTGGCGCCCCCCGAGGCGGCAAGCGACTCGATGCTCCGCGAGCAGCTCGAGCAGGTGCTGGACAGCCTGGCCGACCGCGAGCGCAAGGTCATCAAGTTCCGCTTCGGCCTCGAGGACGGGCATCCTCGCACCCTCGAGGAGGTGGGCCGCGAGTTTGGCGTCACGCGCGAGAGGATCCGCCAGATAGAGAGCAAGACCCTGGCGAAGCTCCGGCATCCTTCCCGTTCGGGCAGGCTCAAGGACTACATGGAGGACTGAGGCTCCTCTCGCCCATGGAGAACGACCTGGCCCCCGTCGAGTGCGGGGGCCTTTTTCTGGCGTCTCCGCTCCCGCGTTCTCTATGCACCCTGCCTCCGCTTCGCCCTCTGCCCTTCTCCCACCCTTCCCCCGCGCTCTCGTTCTCTATGCAACTTGCTGAATCGATAGCCTCGCCAACTGGGCGTTTGCACGGCCGACTTCAGAGAACGGCATAGAGAACGATGGTGGAATGCCGGCAGGGCGGCGGCGCAACGCCGGCGGGACGCCAGGGGGTCGATGACGGGGGAGAGGGGCGCCAGGGGAGCACGGGGGCTGCGTTCGCTCATAATGGGTGACGGGCACCGCGCGCGGGCGTACGGATGCGCCTGCGGCATCGTGCCGATCCTTGGGGGGACCTCATGAAGATCAAGGCATACGTCGTGCACGAGGCCAACGGACCCTACCTGCTCGAGGACGTCGAGCTGGACGAGCCGAAGGCGGGCGAGGTCCTTGTCCGCAACGTCGCGACCGGCATCTGCCACACCGACGAGTTCGGCCGCAGCCAGGGCGTCCCCATCCCCCTTCCCCTCGTCCTCGGGCACGAGGGAGCCGGAATCGTCGAGCGCGTCGGGACCGGCGCCGAGGACCTCAAGCCCGGCGACCACGTGGGCATCACCTACGCCTTCGACAACAGCTGCGACGCCTGCAAGCACGGGGAGCCCTACTATTGCGAGAACTTCAACCCCCATCAACTTCGGTGGCGTGGCGGCGACCGACGGCACCACCCGCCTGCACCAGGACGGCAGGGACGTGAGCATGTTCTTCGGCCAGTCCTCCTTTGCCACCCACTCTGTGGCCGCTGCTGCGTCGGTGGCCAAGGTGGACGATGACATTGACCTGGGGCTCGTCGCACCCTTGGGGTGTGGCGTCCAGACGGGCGCCGGCGCGGTCATCAACGCCGGGCAGGCCGACCCCAGCTCGCAGGTCGCGGTCTTTGGCTGTGGCGCCGTAGGCATGAGCGCCATCATGGGAGCTGCCGTCGTGGGTTGCAAGACCATCATCGCCGTGGGAGGCAATCCAAGGAGCCTCGAGCTCGCTCGCGAACTGGGAGCCACGCACGCCATCAACCGTCGCGAGGTGGAGGACATCGCGGGAGAGATCCGTCACATCACCGGTCGTGGCGCCGACATCAGCGTGGATACCTCCGGAAACGGCAACATGATGCTCAACGCCATCCGGGGCCTCAAGTTCCATGGCACCTTCCTGCCCGTGGCGGCCGCGGGCTCCCTCGAGCACTTCGAGGTCGGCGCTGACATCATGATGCCCATGCGCACCATGAGGGGTACCTGCGAGGGGGAGTCCAACCCCAAGCAGTTCATCCCCCAGATGGTCAAGTGGTACAAGGAGGGTCGCTTCCCGATCGACCGCATCCTCTCGTTCTACGACTTCAAGGACATAGACCAGGCCCTGCGGGACTCGCACGACGGCAAGATCATCAAGGCGGTGCTCAGAATCTCGTAGTCTTGCCACGAGGTCATGGCTCCAGGCCGTGATGCCGATAACGACGTGGGCTCGGGACTCGTCCGTTCGGGGGTTCCGGGCCCCTTCCTGTAATAGGGGGGCATGTGCGGCAGGCAGCCTGCGGTGGGACGGGTCCGCATGCGCGCCTGGGCGCAGAGATAGCAAAAGAGCCAGGACCTGAGTCCTGGCTCCGAGTCTACATGGTGGAGAATAGGGGGTTCGAACCCCTGACCTCGTGACTGCCAGTCACGCGCTCTCCCAACTGAGCTAATTCCCCGTTCGCGTTGGTGCAGTAGCTATATTAGCAAAGGGAAAAGGTCGGTCAAGGACTTTTTTGACAAATTTTGTTGAACCCCGAAAAAGCGTCTGGATGACAATCGCACCGATGGGCGCTCTGATGGCTGACGTGGCGGAGGCCGTGGTGGCGTTCGCCACGTCCCGGTGCCGCTCATGCAGGCCAACGCTACCGTCGACACATTTTTTCCTCGTCACAACACGAGGACACTACTATGTTTCATTAGTTGCCGGATTTTATGCACAGACGCAACAGTATGTCATGGCGATTGCTCGGTTGGTTGCCGTGGAGCAGGGGGATGAGGGGCGACATGCTCAGCGACGAGCTCATGAGACGGGTGCTCGACTGGGAGGCGAGGGAGCGCGACCCAGAGCTGCTGGGGGAACTACGCGCGCTTCTCGCGCCAGGCCATGAGGACGAGCTCTTCGATGCCTTCTATCGATACCTCTCCTTTGGCACCGCAGGTATTCGCGGCGTCATGGGCGTGGGGACCAACCGCATGAACGTGCACGTGGTCGCGCAGGCGATGCAGGGCTTCGCCGACTGGGTCAATGCCAACGCGGAGCCCGGGAAGCGTCCGCGCGTCGCCCTCTGCCGCGACACGCGCAACAACTCGGAGCGATTCGAGCGCGTCGCCGCAGAGGTCTTCGCCGCGAATGGCATCGAGGTACTCATGTACCCCAGGGTCGAGCCCGTGCCCACCCTCTCCTTTGCCATACCGCGCCTGGGCTGCTCCGCCGGAGTGATGGTCACCTCGAGCCACAACCCGCGCCAGTACAACGGCTGCAAGGTATTCGCGTCGGACGGCTGCCAGATCTCCGGCGAGGTCGCAGAGGAGGTCGCCACTGCCATAGGGAGGATTGACGTGCTGGACGGGTCCAGGAGGCTGCCCTTCGAGGACTGCCTTGCCCAGGGGCTCGTCAGCTGGATCGACGACTCGGTCCTCGACGACTTCCTAGCGTGCGTGCATGCGCTCCATGTCCCTGGCTCGATCGACCCGGCTCGTCCACCGAGGGTCGTCTACACCCCACTCAATGGCACTGGGCTCGAGTTGGTGAGACGCTCGCTCGCGAGTATCGGCGTGAGCGACGTGTCCGTCGTGCCCGAGCAGGTGGAACCCGATGGCGACTTCACGACCTGCCCCTATCCCAACCCGGAGTTCCGCGAGGCCCTGGAGCTCGCGCTCTCCCTTGCGGACGAGCTGCATCCTGACCTCGTCGTGGCGACCGACCCCGATGCGGACCGCCTGGGCAGCGCCGTCCTCCACGATGGCAGGTACGTCCTGCTCACGGGGGACGAGGTGGGCATCCTCCTCATGGACTGGATGGCACGGACGCGTGCGGAGGCGGGAGACGACCTCTCACGCAAGGTGGCCGTCTCGTCCATCGTGTCATCCGACATGTTGGACGACGTCGCGCGCGAGCACGGCTTCCAGCTGCGTCGCACGCTCACCGGCTTCAAGAACATCGGCGGCCAGATTGCCGTCCTCGAGCGGCAGGGCGGAGCCGAGCGCTGGCTCATGGGATACGAGGAGAGCTACGGATACCTGCCGGGCCCCTACGTGCGGGACAAGGACGGCGTTACGGCGCTCACCCTCCTCGTCGAGATGGCGGGCTGGTACGCCAAGAGGGGCCTCGACCTCGTCGAGGCCATGGACGTCCTGTACGAGCGGCACGGCTTCCACCTGAACCGCACGCTTAACCTCCAGTACCCCGGCGCCGAGGGGGCCACGCTCATGGCGTCCAAGATGCGGGCCTTACGCGAGGGCGCGCCTCGGGACATCGCCGGGCGCGGGGTGACCCGCACCGTCGACTACCTCCACCCCCAACCCCTTCCGCAGCTGGGAGGTCCGGGGGACGACCGATCGCAGACGCTGCCTGCGTCCGACGTCCTCGAATGGAGGCTCGACGACGGGTGCAAGGTCATGGTGAGGCCATCTGGGACCGAGCCGAAGCTCAAGTGCTATCTCTTCGGGATCGCTGGCAGCCGGGATGAGTCGACCCGAGCCCTCGACGAGCTCGAGGCGGCGACGCGCCAGCTCCTTGGCGCCTAGGGAAGGGGACGAGGTCATGGGAGACGAACTGCAGCCACGAGAGGGGCAGTGCCCACGGGGGCAGCCGCAGCCGCACGTGAGGTGCACGAGGAAGGACGCGGCCCGCTATGCGATCCTGCCCGGAGACTGGGCGCGCGTGGACCGCATGCGCGAGTTCCTCGACGACGTGCAGGACATTGCGTTCAACCGGGAGATGAAGAGCATCGTGGGCAGCTATCGGGGCGTACGCGTCATGTGCGTCTCGACTGGCATGGGCGGCGCCTCCACGGGGATAGCCGTCGAGGAGCTCCACAACGTCGGCGTCGAATGCATGATCCGCATCGGATCCTGCGGCGCCCTCCAGCCCGAGGTGGGCATGGGCGACCTCGTCGTGCTGAGCGGCGTGGTGCGCGACGACGGCGCCTCGAGGGCGTACGTGGGCGAGAACTACCCTGCCGTCCCCGACACCGATGTACTCATGGCTGAGGTACAGACGGCCCGCGAGCTTGGCCTCCCGTTCCACGTCGGGCTGGGGAGGAGCCACGACAGCTTCTACACCGACCGCGAGGAGGACATAGACCGCTACTGGCACGACCGTGGCGTGCTCGGAGCCGACATGGAGACCTCGGCGCTCTTCACCATCGGACGCCTGCGCAGGGTTCGGTGCGGCTCCATCCTGAACGTCGTCTCGCTCTACGGGGGCGACCTCGCGAGCGAGATCAACGCCTACACCGGCGCGGAGGACAAGGCGGCCCAAGGCGAGAGGAACGAGATTACGCTCGCGCTCGAGACGGTCGTGCGCCTCGAGCACTACCGCAAGGCGGGGGAGTAGCGGCCGCATCGGGCAATCGGCTCATTCGGAGGGGCGCCTCGCCCCGTCCGACAGAATCTGGCATACGAAAGGAGCAAGTTCCATGTCAAGCAAGAGAGAGGGAAGTCCCTGGTCGCTCAAGCTGAACACCGCGTCGCTCGTGCTCATCCCCGCGGCCATCGGCATCAATTACGTCGGAAAGCTCTTCGCGAGCATGCTCAAGCTGCCGCTGTGGCTCGACTCGATCGGCACCTGCCTTTCGGCCTGCATGGCCGGGCCCGTGGTGGGGGCGCTCTCGGGCTTCCTGACCAACGTGATCTATGGCCTCACTATGGACCCGATCTCTACAGTGTACGGGCTCACCCAGGCGGGTATCGGCATCGCCGTGGGCCTCATGGCCTGGTACGGTCACATGCGCAAGGCGCCCGGCATCCTCGTCGCCGGCCTCGTCGCCGGCCTCGTAGCGGTCTGCATCTCGACGCCGCTCAACATGGCCTTCTGGGGAGGCTCCACGGGCAACGTCTGGGGCGACGCGGCATTCGCAGCCATGGGCTCGCAGGGCTTCCTCGCCTCCGCCGTCGACGAGATCATCGTTGACCTGCCCGACAAGATCGTGGTGCTCTTCATCACCGCCGGCATCTACAAGGTGCTGCCCAAGAGCCTCATCTCGCTCTACCAGGCGAAGGACGAGTCCCTGGACTAACGCCTCCCGCTCCCCGGGAACCCCCGGGGAGCCCCCGTTCCCTTGGTTCCCAGCCGGGACCCCTATCGAAACCGTGACCATGAAAAGCATCAGCCTGTTCGAGGAGAAGCACTCCTTCCTCAATGGACTCTCGCCCGAGACGAAGCTTCTCTACGTGGTCGTCGCCATCGCATTTCCTGCCCTCGTGGGCGGGACGGTGCCACAGCTGGCGATCATGCTCCTGAGCATTGCGCTCCTGGCGGGCTCCAAGATCCTGACGAAGTCAAGGCCCATCATCGCGGTGTCGGGCTTCGTCCTCCTCACTGTCGTGATCGTCCAGACCTTCTTCCGCGGCGGCGCATACACCGAGCTCTTCCGCATCGGGCCCCTGGTGGCACGCCGGGAGGGATTCGACTACTCCCTGGGAATCGTCCTCAACGTCTTCAACATTATCTTCGCCTTCTGCGTTTTCGTGCTCGCCACGAAACCCTCCGACATGATGCAGTCCATGGTGAGACGGGGCATCTCGCCACGCCTGGGCTACGTCTTCGTCTCGCTCTTCCAGATAATCCCGCAGATGACGGAGCACACGTCGACCATCACGGACGCCCAGCGCAGCCGGGGCATGCAAACCGAGGGAAGCCTGGGGACGAGGGTGAGGGCGTTTCTCCCCCTCATCTCTCCCGTGATCATGAGCTCGTTCACCGACACGCGCGAGCGGTCCATCGCCCTCGAGGTGCGCGGCTTCAACTCGCACGAGCGCAAGACCTTCCTGGACGAGTTCGTACCAAGCTCTGCCGACCGTCCGGTGCGGATCGCCCTCCTGGCCCTCCTCACGCTCGGCGTCGCATTCTTCGTCCTGAGAATCGTGGGGGTGGTCTCGTGGCCCAGATAGAGGTGCGAAACCTGAAGTATCGCTACCCTGACGCGAAGAGACTCGCGCTGGACGATGTGAGCTGCCAGATAGAGCGCGGCGAGTTCGTGGGCGTCATCGGCAGAAACGGCGCGGGAAAGTCGACGTTCACGCAAGCGTTGCTCGGGCTGGTCCCCAACTTCTACCACGGCGCCTACGGAGGCTCCGTGACCATCGACGGCCAGAACGTGCGGGAGTCGAGCGTGGACGAGCTCTGCCGCAAGGTGGGCCTCGTGTTCCAGAACCCCTTCAACCAGGTGACGGGATCGAAGCTCACCGTGTACGAGGAGATCGCCTTCGGGCTCGAGAACTTCGGGGTTCCTCCCAAGGAGATGCGCCGCCGCATCGACGCGGCCATGGAGCTGCTGGACATCGCCCAGTACAAGGACCGTGCTCCCTTCGACCTCTCGGGTGGCCAGATGCAGCGCATGGCCCTTGCGGGGATCATCGTCATGGAACCCGAGGTCATCGTGATGGACGAGCCCACCTCACAGCTCGACCCCCAGGGATCTGAGGACGTGTTCCGCGCGGTGGACGTCCTGCGCGCCCAGGGCAAGACCATCGTCATGGTCGAGCACAAGATTGAGAAGATCGCGGCGTACAGCGACCGAGTGATGCTCTTGGACGAGGGCAGACTCGTGGCGATGGACACGCCCCGCGCCATCTTCTCGCGCGACGACCTCGCGGAGCACGGCGTCGTCGCGCCGACCTACACCCAGATCTGCCGGCAGCTCGGCGTGCGTTCCGCAGACGGGCTCTACCCGGTCACGCTCGAGGAGACGCGCAGCCTGCTTGGTGCGGGCGGAAAGGGCGGTGAGGTCCGATGAGCAAGATCGACGTCAGGGACCTGCACTTCTCCTATGCCAAGGGTCCCGAGGTCCTGAAGGGCCTCGACTTCTCGCTCGACGGGCGCTCCTGCGCCCTGGTGGGTCAGAACGGCGCCGGGAAGACGACCTTCGTGAAGCTCCTGAAGGGCCTGCTCAGGCCTAGCTCGGGGAGCATACTGCTTGACGGCCGCGACATCGCCGGATCCTCCGTCCCGGAGCTCGCGCGCCACGTCGGCTTTGTCTTCCAGAATCCTAACGACCAGATTTTCAAGAACAACGTGCTGGACGAGGTTATGTTCGGGCCGCTCCAGATCGGCATGGGCGAGGGCGAGGCGCGGGCCTCAGCGCTCGCCGCCCTCGAGCTGGTCGGGCTATCTGGCCACGAGGCTGTGAACCCCTACGACTTGGGGCTCTCGGATCGCAAGATGGTGTCCATCGCGGCCATCCTCGCCATGGACACCGACGTGGTCATCTTCGACGAGCCGACCATCGCGCAGGACCATGACGGCAAGGAGCGTCTCGCCCGAATCGTGCGGGACCTGTCGTGCCAGGGGAAGGTCGTCATATCGATCCTCCACGACATGGACTTCGTGGCGCAGACCTTCGAGCGCGTCATCGCCATGGCGCACGGCGAGGTCCTCCTCGACGCGGACCCACGCTCCGTGTTCTCGCAGCGGGACGTCCTCGAGCGCGCGCGGCTGGAGCAGCCCACCACGGCGCAGCTCTGCCATGCCCTGGGCTACGAGGAGCTGTTCCTCTCGCCGCAGGAATTCGTTGACTTCTACAGATCCCAGCACGGGTCCCACGCCTAGAGGAGACGCGCGACGGGGGAGAGGTCGCTGCGTCTGGGTCATGCGCGCCATGCCCGATGGCGCGCGAACAACAGGAGGCCCCTCCATGGCTTGGTTGCCTTGGAGGGGTCTCGTCTTGCCTGTCCGGACACCAGGGCGTCAGGGACGTTTGACTTGCGGGCTGGGGACCTAGTCGCGGTCGCGTCCCTTGCCGTAGCCGCCGCGGCGGTCGTCCCGGCCCCCGCGGTCGAAGCCCCCGCGCCCTCCGCGCTCGTCGCGGCCGTGGCCGTAGCCGCCCTTGCGGTCGGAGCTCTGATAGCCGTAGCCTCGGCTCGTGTTCTGGGGGCCGAAGCCCTTGGGCCCGCGGCTGGGGCGCTCGTCCCTGCTGCCGCGTTCGTCTCGCCCGCGTCCAAAGCCGCCGCAGCGGTCGTCGTGGCGCTCGCGGTCGAAGCCCCCACGCCCCCCGCGCTCGTCGCGGCCGTGGCCGTAGCCGCCCCGACGCTCGTCGCGCCCTCCGCGCTCGAAGCCGCCACGACCATAGCCGCCGCGCCCTCCGCGCTCGTCTCGCCCGCGCCCAAAGCCGCCACGGCGGTCGTCGTGGCGCTCGCGCCTGGCGTTGGGGTCGAAGCCCAATGCACGGAGCTTCTCCTCCAAGGAGGCGATCACGGTGTCAACGTGGGCTTCGAACTGGGCGCGCTCCTCGGCGGAGAGGCAGGAGAAGACGTCCTCGTCGGGGTCCATGTCGTCCTCGGCGGGGGCGGCGGACGCGCCCTCCTCGGTCAGGCGCACCATGGTGACGCGCCCGTCCTCCTCGGACTTGGCACGGGTGACGAAGCCCTTCTCCTCCAGCTTGGCGAGCAGCTCCGAGAGCGACTGCTGGCGCATGTCGAGCAGGAACGAGAGCTCCTTCTGGCTGGTCTCGGGCTTGGCCTTGAGCAGCGCGAGCACGCGTCCCTGGCCGCGCAGCGGGTCGCCGAAGCCGCCGTGGGCCTCGGTCTGGAGCTTGGTGTAGCGATAGAGCAGGTTGCCCATGCGTCCGGCCTTGTGGGCGAGCGAGATCTCCTCGTGGGCCTTGGGGCTCGTGGCCTCGGCCTTCTCGCCCGCGACCTCCTCGGTCTGGTCTGCCTGGGTCTGGGTGTCGTTCTCTTCGGTCATGCGAATCCCTCCGTCGGCGCCTGGCGTCCCGCACGGTCCTTCCGTGCGTCTTTCGAATGTCAGGTACCTGTGTAACTGTCTACGACGATAGCAGTGCGGAGTTGGATTGCGACGCTCGGCCTCGTTGGGAGGCGCATCTACACCGCTCCTCCACATAAGACAGGTACCTGTGTAATTTGTTCGCTTTCCTGTGGATGCGACGACCGCCGGAGCCGCGCGCCCCTTGATTCACCACCCTCGTCCCACCTCCCCCTTGCGAGTGCACAAACTTAAAGCACTCAATTGCGCACTCGACAGCCGCGCCACGATGTCTGTGCAGGAAGGAGAGAGAAACCGTCTCACGAGTGCGCAAGTTGAAACCTTCAGCTTGTACACTCGAGCGAAAAGGGGGAAGAGGGGAGAGGGTCCTCCTACGACGAGGAAGGGGAGCTTTTCATGGCAGACGAGGTGAAGGACACGAGCGTGCAGGACACGAGCGTGCAGGACGATCCGGTGGCACTCTTCGGGCTCAGTATCGCCCACGTGGGCGTGAACGCGGCTACGGACGAGGAGGCGGAGCAGATCGCGGGCCTCTTCCAGACCCTCATGGGGCTGCCGCGCAACGTCCAGGCCCCCATCTCGCTCTTCTCGGGCAGCCTGGTCGAGATAATGCGCCCCCAGGCCCCGCGCGGGGAGAAGGGCCACATCGGCTTCCATGTCGACGACCTGCCTGCGGCGGAGCGCTGGTTCGAGGCGCGCGGGTTCAGGCTTAACCAGGCGTCGCGCGTGCTCAGGCCTGATGGCAGCACCCAGCTGATCTACTTCGAGCGGCAGATCGCGGGCTTCGCCATCCACCTCTGCTCGTAGGCGCGGCACTCGCGGCGTCATCGCGCCTGACATACGTGTTGTTCGCCGTCGAGCTGCGCTGCGCGTGCGGGGCTGCGCATGAGTCGAACGAGCACGTCGAACGCGTGCATAAAATCCACGAATACGTCGAACGCGTGCGTAAAATCCACGAATACGTCGAACGCGTCTGAAGCGTTCGCGTTTGCCCAGTTGCCGGCCACGCCAAAGACGCGTCGGACGCTTTCGGCGAATCTTGGCGCGCGTCAGACGCTATCAAGAAGAATACGCGCGTATCGGGCGTTGTCGAGACGAGCCTCCGAGCGCGTCGGACGCAGTGGGCGAACCAGGGCACGCATTGGACGTAGTGGGCGCGCCTGGCCTGCAGTCGTCGGCGAGCCATTCTGTTCCTGCGATGTGCGCGTCGGCAGGAGACGTCGCCCCCGTCGGGCCATCTCGTATACTGGGAGGTCACGTGTAGGCGGGCATCCGGAGGAACGCGCTTGATCGCACTCGCTGACAAGATCTCGAAGTCATTCGGCGGCCGGGTCCTGTACTCGGCCGCTACGCTGCAGCTCAATGCCGGCGAGCGTTGGGGCCTGGTGGGTCCCAACGGCGCCGGGAAGACCACGCTGCTCAAGATAATCATGGGCCAGGAGTCCGCCGACGAGGGCACGGTGAGCTTCGCGCGCGACTGCAGCATCGGCTACCTGGAGCAGGAGACCCATCTGGCGGGCGAGAAGAGCGCCCTCGCCGAGGTCGTCGACTCCGCCCACGAGCTCAAGGAGCTCGAGCGCCGCATATCCCAGATGGAGCACCAGATCTCGTCCATGCCCACCGGGCCCGAGCAGGACGGCCTCCTCGAGCGCTACGGCGCGGCGCAGGACCGCTTCGAGCGGCTGGGCGGCTACGAGCTCGAGGCGCGCGCCCGGCAGATCCTGGGCGGCCTGGGGTTTCCCATCGAGGACTTCGACAAGCCTTCGCGCGACTTCTCGGGCGGCTGGCAGATGCGCATCGCCCTCTCAAAGCTCCTCCTCCGCCATCCCGACCTCCTGCTCCTGGACGAGCCCACCAACCACCTCGACCTCGAGAGCGTCAAGTGGCTTGAGTCCTTCCTGAGCTCCTATGACGGCGCCGTGCTCCTGGTGAGCCACGACCGTGCCTTCATGGACTCCTGCGTGAGCCACGTCGCCGCGCTCGAGAACAAGCGCCTGGTCACCTACGTGGGCAACTACTCCGGCTACCTGCGCCAGCGCGAGGACAACCTGGAGCAGCTCCGCGCCAAGCGCGCCGCCCAGGAGCGCGACATCAACCACATGCAGGTCTTCGTGGACAAGTTCCGCTACAAGCCCACCAAGGCCAAGCAGGTCCAGGAGCGCATCCGGCGCATCGAGCAGATCCAGTCCGAGCTCGTGGTGCTGCCCGAGTCGTCGAAGAAGGTCCGCTTCCGCTTCCCGGAGCCCCCGCGCACGGGCGACATGGTGATCAGCCTCGAGGGCGTGGCGAAGAGCTACGGGGAGAACCACGTCTACGAGGGCGTCGACCTCAAGCTCTACCGCGGCGACCATGCGGTCCTCGTGGGCCCCAACGGTGCGGGCAAGTCCACGCTCATGAAGATCGTCAACGGCCACGAGGAGCCCAGTCGTGGCACGGTCGAGCTGGGGCAGAACGTGACCCAGACCTACTACGCCCAGCACCAGCTCGAGACCCTGCACGAGGGCCTGACCGTCATGCAGGAGATGGACGAGGCTGCCCCCGGCTGGACGAGCTCGGAGGAGCGCCGGCTCCTGGGCGCCTTCCTCTTCCATGGCGACGACGTGGACAAGCGCGTCGGCGTGCTCTCGGGCGGGGAGCGGGCGCGCCTCGCGCTGGCCAGGATGCTCGTCTCGCCGGACCCCCTGCTCTGCCTGGACGAGCCCACCAACCACCTGGACATCGACTCGGTGGACGTGCTCGAGCAGGCGCTCGTCGACTTCCCGGGCACCATCATGCTCATCAGCCACGACGAGCACCTCGTGCGCGCCGTGGCGAACAAGGTCATCGAGGTGCGCGACCACAAGGTGACCCTCTATGACGGGGACTACGACTACTACCTCTTCAAGCGCGCCGAGCTCGAGGCCCGGGAGGCCGAGGCGTCCGGACAGCAGGCGCCACAGCCCACCCGTGCGACGGCGAGCCAGGAGGAGCCCGTGACCCAGGGCCGTAACGTGAAGACCAAGGAGCAGCGCCGCGCGGAGGCGGAGGCGCGCAACGCCGCGAACCGCGCCCTCAAGGGCGAGAGGTGCCGCCTGAGGCAGGTCGAGTCCGCCCTCGAGCCCGCGCGCAAGCGCTATGCGGAGCTGATGGAGCTCATGGCCTCGGAGGAGCTCTATGCCGACGCAGACCGCTTCGACACGTGCATGGCGGAGTACAACGCGCTCTCGAAGAAGATCCCCTCGCTCGAGGAGGAGTGGCTCGAGCTCACGGAGAAGATAGAGGAGGCCCTCAATGCCTAGCGACGTCCCGGGTGGTGGCTGGGAGGGGCGCACGGCGGCCTCTCCCCGGCAGGAGTTTTCACAGGCGGGCGCCCACGTGCCTTCCGACGCCTACGTGGCGGCCGACGAGCCGCGCCCCTGGCAGGCGGCGGAGCCTGCGACCAGGCGCCTTGACCGTTCCGCGCGTCAGGCAGGCGAGAGTCCCGAGCGCACGCTGCTGAGGCCTGCGGCCCAGGTGCCGCGTGCACAGCCGGCCCCGGTGCAGAGGCCCTACGTGCCAGCGCCTCGTGCCGCGGTGCCGAGCCCTCGCCGCGAGGCCTTCTCGCCCGAGCCCGCCCGCCGCCATGGGGGCTTCCTGTCCTCGCTGGGAGGGCTCCTCGCCCGTCTCGCCCTGTGGCTCCTCGCCCTCGCCTGCAGGCTCGCGGCGCTTGGCCTCTCGGCCCTCGTGGTCGCGGACGCCGTGGTCGTGGGATCGCACCGCGTCCAGCTCCTCGAGCTCACGGCACGCGTCTCGCAGCTCCTGCCCCGTGCCCTCTCGGGCGCCCTGCTCTTCGAGACGCCGCTCGGCGGGGTCCTGAGGCTCGACTTCGCCATCGCGGCCCTCGCGCTCTTCGTGCTCGACTGGCTCCTGTCCCGGGCATCTCGGCGCTAGGGGGGCGGACGTGGACCTCAGCCTCATGAGCGTCGTCGGGACGCTCGTCAGCGTCGGCGTGGCCATCCTCTCGCTCGTCCTGCACGAGCTCGCCCACGCCTGGGCCGCCCTCATGCTGGGCGACCCCACGGCGAAGGAGCAGGGACGGCTCACCCTCAACCCCGCGGCGCACCTCGACCCCTTCGGGTCGGTCCTCCTGCCCGTCCTCATGGCGCTCGCCCAGGGGCCGGTCTTCGGCTACGCCCGTCCCGTGCCCTTCGACCCGCGCCGCCTGCGTCATCCCGCCCGTGACGAGGCGCTGGTCGCCCTGGCGGGCCCGGCCTGCAACCTCCTCCAGGCAGTCGTGGCCGGCCTCGCCTTCCAGGCCCTCGCGGGCTTCTGGGACGGAGGGTACGGCCTGGCGTACTGGCTGTTGCGCGTCACCTCGTCCTGGTGCTACGTCAACTGCTCCCTTGCCTTCTTCAACCTCATCCCCCTGCCGCCCCTCGACGGCTCCAAGCTCCTCTCGCCCTTCCTCAGGGGAGAGGGACGCCGCATATACCAGCAGGTGCAGGCCTACTCCATGCCCATCCTGCTCGTCGTCCTCTACGTCCTGCCGGGCCTGCTGGGCTTCGACCCCCTGAGCTCCTACCTCAGGGCCACCGCCATCCGCCTCGCCGGCCACCTCCTGGGGGCCTAGCATGTCGTACCGCGTGAGGACCCAGGCCTACTCGGGGCCCTTCGACCTGCTCCTCCAGCTCGTGAGCAGGCAGAAGGTGGCCATCGGCTCCATATCCATCGCCGAGGTGGCCGACCAGTACCTCGAGGAGGTCCGCTCCATGGGGGAGCTGGACCTGGACGTGGCGAGTGACTTCGTTCTCGTGGCGTCGACCCTCCTCGACATGAAGGCCGCGTCTCTGGTGCCCGACCACTCCGTGCCGTCGCGGCGAGACGACGATGCGGACGACGACGAGTTCGCGGACCTCTCGCCCGAGGAGGTGCGCGAGGTCCTCATCGCCCGGCTCATCGCCTACAAGCAGTTCAGGAACGCTGGCATGGCCCTGGGGAGCCGCATGGAGGCGGAGGGCCTCATGCTCGCGCGCACGGCCGGCCCCGACCCGGAGTTCATGGGCCTCATGCCCGACTACCTCAAGGGCATCACCCTGCGCTCGCTCGCCGTGATCTGCGCCGACCTCGACAGCAGGCGCGAGGGCTTCTTGCTCGAGGCGGAGCACGTCGCCCCCAAGCGCCTGCCCATCGCCCTCACCGTGGCATCGGTCGACCGCCTCACCCGCGCCCGTCCGCTCGTGACCTTCTCCGAGCTCGTGGACGGTGACTGGAGGCCCGAGGCGGTCGTCGCGACCTTCCTGGCCATCCTCGAGCTCAGCAAGCGCGGCGCCGTGACGCTCAGCCAGTCGCGGACCTTCGGGGAGATCGACGTGGCACGCGTGGAGGGCGCACCGGCCTTCGAGCTGGACGAGTCCGAACTGACCAGCATTGAGGAGGAACTCCAATGAGCGAGCTCGAACGACTTTCCACCGGCTCCCTCAGGGGCCAGCTCGAGGCGCTGCTCCTTGTCTCGACCGACGCCGTCCCGGCGACCGACCTCGCGAAGGCGCTGGGGGTCGCCCCGGGCGAGGCGGCGTCCGCCCTCGCTGAGCTCGCGGCGGAGTACTCCGACGCCAACCGCGGCTTCCAGCTGCGCGAGGTCGCGGGTGGCTGGAGGCTCTTCACCCACCCCGCCTATCACGAGCAGGTGGAGGGCTACGTGCTCTCGTGGGACATGCGTCGTCTCTCGCAGGCGGCCCTCGAGACCCTCGCCGTGATCGCGTACCACCAGCCCGTCACGCGCGAGGGCGTGAAGGCCGTGCGCGGCGTCAACTCGGACGGCGTCATCGGCTCCCTCAAGGAGAAGGGCCTCGTCCGCGAGGTGGGGCACGAGTCGGGTCGCTCCGGCGCCCTCCTCTACGGCACGACCCGCCGCTTCCTGGAGCAGTTCGGCCTCAGGTCCCTGCGCGACCTGCCGCCGCTCGAGGACTTCGCGCCCGACGAGGAGTCGCGCCAGTTCATCCGTGAGCGCCTGAGCGGCCGGGCCATCTCGTCCACCCTGGAGGAGGCCTCGGAGGACATGGAGCAGGAGCGGGAGCTCCTGGGTGACGGCTACGACGGGGACGCCCCGGAGGTCCTCGTTGCCCTCGCGGACGGGGGAGAGGCCCCCCTCGCCCAGGTCGGCGGCGTGGCCGCCGCGACGGTCGTCCCGAGCGGCGAGGCGGAAGCCGCGGGCACAGTGGTCGGGGAGGCGTCCTGTGATGTCGAATAGGGGCGAGGGGGACGCGCGCGCCAAGCGGGCCTTTCCCGAGGGCGCGCCGCACACCATGCGCCTGCAGCGCTTCCTCGCCCGTGCGGGCGTCGCGAGTCGGCGCGGCTCCGAGGACCTCATGTGCGCCGGGCGCGTGAGCGTGAACGGCCAGGTGGTGAGCGAGCTGGGCAGCAAGGTCGACGTCGACGCGGACGAGGTGCGCGTGGACGGCCGCCTCGTGCGCCTGGCCGACGGGCACGCCTACGTCATGCTCTACAAGCCCGCGGGCTACCTCACCACCATGAGGGACCCCCAGGGCCGTCCCTGTGTGGCGAGTCTCGTGCCCACGGACCGCCATCCCGGTCTCTTCCCGGTGGGCCGGCTCGACGGTGACACCACGGGCCTCCTGCTCTTCACCACCAACGGCGACGTGGCGAACGGCATGCTCCACCCCTCCCGCCACGTCTGGAAGCACTACGTCGCCTTGGTCCGAGGCGTCCCGGGCAAAGACGCCCTCCGGGCCCTGCGCGAGGGCGTCGAGCTGCGGGGTGGCGCCGCGGCGCCCGCGGAGGCGCGGCTGCTGCGCGCAGGCGACCCGCACACCCTGCCCGTGGCGCCCGAGGGCGTTCCCTATGGGACGAGCGTCGTCTCGCTCAGGATCCACGAGGGTCGCAAGCACCAGGTCAAGCGCATGCTCAAGGCCGTGGGGCACGAGGTGCTGCGCCTGCACCGCGACGAGTTCGGGCCCCTCGCCCTCACGGGCCTCATGCCCGGCCAGTGGAGGCCCCTCGACGCCCGCGAGCGCGCGGCGGTCGAGGCCCTGGCCACGGGGGAGGTGCCCTCGCATGTCAGGGGATAGGCAGCGCATCCTCCTGATGCGACACCCCGAGACCACGGCGAACCTCGCCGGCACGCTCTCGGGCAGGAGCGACGTGGACCTGAGCCCGGAGGGGGAGCGCCAGATGGCGCGCGCCGTCGAGGCGCTGGTGGCCTGGGGGCCCGACCGCGTCTGGTCGTCGCCCCTCTCGCGCTGCCTCGCCATCGCGCGCGAGGCGGCCTGGAGGCTCGGCGTGCCGCTCGAGGTCAGGCAGGAGCTGGCCGAGATCGAGTTCGGTCCCGCGCAGGGCCTCACGGTGGGTGAGCTCAGGGCCATGGGGTACGATTTCCCCTGGGCCCTGGGTCCCGACGGACGCTCGCGGGCGCCCGAGGGGGCAGAGCGCTTCGAGGAGCTCTTCGCGCGCGCCCACGGCCTGCTCGAGGCGCTGAGGCCTCTCGGGGGCCGCACGGCCTGCGTCACCCACGGGGGGCTCACCAGGGCGGTCCTGGCCTCGGCACTCCAGATTCCGCTCACGAGCTTCTGGAGGCTGCGCCTGCCCAACGTGAGCTCGCAGGTCCTCGCCTGCGACGGCACGAGCTACACCCTCGTCGCCATCGGGCTCGCACCCGAGGAGGTGCGGCGCAGGGCGGAGGATCCCTCCCTCCTGGGCAGGGACACGACCGAGAACATCGCGGAAGGTAGTGTGAAGTGATCGTTGCAATCGACGGGCCTGCCGGCTCCGGAAAGTCAACCATAGCGAGGGCGCTCGCGCGCGAGCGGGGCCTCACCTACCTCGACACCGGCGCCATGTACCGCTGCGCCACGCTGCGCTGCCTGCAGAGGGGGGTCGACCTGGCGGACCGCGAGGCCGTGGCGAGGGTCGCCGAGGCCTGCGGCATCGGCTTCGGCACGGCCGAGGACGGCTCCCAGACGGTCTTCGAGTCCGGCGAGGACGTCAGCGCCCAGATCCGCTCCGCCGAGGTGGACCACAACGTGTCAGCGGTGGCGGCCGTCCCCGCCGTGCGTGCCGCCATGGTGGCGCGCCAGCGGGAGCTGGGGCGCTCCAGCAACGTCGTGGCCGAGGGCCGCGACATCGGCACCGTGGTGTTTCCCCAGGCCGACGTGAAGGTCTTCCTCACCGCCGACCCCGCGGCCCGCGCCCACCGCAGGGCGGTCCAGCGCGCCGGCGGCAACAGCACCACCGACGCCTCGGCGCAGGCGGACGGCGAGGAGGAGCGCAAGATCCTGGAGGACATCGTCCGTCGCGACCGCCTCGACTCCTCCCGCGAGGAGTCCCCCCTGAGGCCCGCCGAGGACGCCGTGCACATCGACTCGTCGAGACTGAGCGTGGAGGAGGAGGTCGCGCTGATCTCGGCCCTCATGGACCGGGTCGCCTCGGGTGAGAGGGACTCCGGCGACGACGTCCCGGCGGCGTCCCAGGCGGCCTCCGGAGGCGAGGCGGGGACGGTCGGCGTGCCCGCCGCCGACTCCATGCCCGCCGGCACGCCCGTCCCGAATCCCGAGTCCGACGCCGCCGCGCGCAGGCTCGCCGCCGAGCCGGGCGAGGGCAGGATGCGCGCCTTCGCGGGAAACTCCTTCGACGACTACTACGACCACCGCATGGCGGACTTCCCGCTTCCGGCGCGAGCGCTTCTCGCCCTCGCGGTCTGCCTGGTCGGGGCCCTCACCAAGCTCGTCTGGCCCTGGAGGATGGTGGACGGCCGCAAGCTCTGGGACGAGAGGCGCGGGCGCGTCATAGTCATGAACCACGTCTCCATGCTCGACCCGATTCCCGTCGTGGTCTCGCTCTGGGCCCACGGCCAGCGCGTGCGTCCCGTCTACAAGAGCGAGTTCGACGGCAACAGGTTCGTGACCTGGCTCTTCTCGCGCATCGGCGGCATCCCCGTGGTGAGGGGCACGGCCGACATGAGCTTCGTGCGCCGCTGCGTCCGCTCGCTCAGGAGGGGTGAGTGCATCCTCATCTTCCCGGAGGGGACGCGCGTCAGGTCGCAGGACCAGCCCGTCGAGCTCCACGCGGGCTTCGCCCTGGTGGCCCAGCTCGCCAAGGCGCCCGTGCAGCCCCTCTCCATCGTTGGCGCCCTCAACATCACGCCCGAGGGCACGCACTGGAAGAGGCCGGGCAGGGTCTGGTGCAAGGTCGGAGACTGCCTCGAGTTCGGCGACCTGGGCGTGAGGGGCCGCAAGGCCCAGGCGAAGGCGATGGAGTCCCTGGCGATGGATCGCGTCTATGCCATGCGCGACGAGCTCCGTCGGGAGCACCCGGGCAAGCTGTAGGGGAGAAGAGATGCCAAAGATCCTGGTCGCCGACGAGGCGGGCGCCTGCTACGGCGTGAACCGCGCGCTCCAGATGGTGAGGGACGCGACCCGCGACGCCAGGGGTCCCATCCACACCCTGGGCCCCCTCATCCACAACCCCAGCGTGGTGGGCGAGCTCGAGAGCCGCGGCGTCGGCGTCGTCGCCTCCGCGGCGGACGCGCCCGGCGGCACGCTGGTGCTGCGCACGCACGGCGTCACCCCCGAGGAGGAGGACGCTGCCCGCGCCTCCCACGACGAGGTCCTGGACGCCACCTGTCCCTTCGTCATCCGGGCGCACAACGCCGCGGAGAGGCTCGCAAGAGAGGGCTACCAGGTCCTCATCCTGGGCGAGGAGGGGCATCCCGAGGTCGAGGGGACCTTGGGGCACGCCCCCCAGGCGCTCATCGTGGGCGGGCCCGAGGACCTCGAGGGCGTCAGGCTCGCGCGGCGCGTGGGACTCGTGGTGCAGACCACCCAGTCGCGCTCCCGCCTGCGCGCGCTCGTGGGGGCCCTCATAGGCAGGGTGGACGAGCTGCGTGTCGTCGACACCATCTGCGAGGCCACGACCCTGCGCCAGGCATCCGCGGCGAAGCTCGCCGCCCAGGCGGACGCCATGGTGGTCGTGGGCGGCCGCATGTCCGCCAACACCCGCAGGCTCGCCCAGATCTGCGAGGCCTCCTGCCCGCGCACGCACCACATCGAGGGCGCGTCCGAGCTCGAGGCGCCCTGGTTCGACGGGGCCGAGCTCATCGGCGTGACCGCCGGCGCCTCCACGCCCCAGTCCCAGATCGACGAGGTCGTCGAGCGTATCGGCGAGCTCGTGGGGGAGGGCTGATGGAGGCGGGAGAGGGCAGGCTCAAGCGTGTGGACTACGCCTCCACCCGATCGCAGGCGGACGGGGCTTGGATCCAGGCCGTCGAGGACGGGAGCCCCGCCTGGGAGGCAGGCCTCGAGCCGGGCATGCGCGTGGACGCCATCAACGGGCACCCCCTGCGCGACCTCATCGACTGGCGCTGGGAGGGGGCCGACGCCTACTGCGAGCTCGAGGTCTTCGACCCCGATGACAGCCAGTCCTACTCCTGCGAGCTCGAGCGCGAGCCCGGGCAGGACTGGGGCGTCGAGTTCACCGACGTGCTTTTCGACGGCATCCGCACCTGCGTCAACGCCTGCCAGTTCTGCTTTATGAGGATGCTCCCCGAGGACGCGCGCGCGTCCCTCTCGCTCAGGGACGACGACTACCGGCTGTCGTTCCTCCAGGGCAACTTCGTGACGCTCACCAACGTGGGGGACGACGACCTGGAGCGCATCGTCCGGTGCCGCCTCGAGCCCATGAACGTCTCGATCCATGCCATATCGCCCGAGGTCAGGAGGTCGCTCATCGGCCCGCGCGCCATGAGGGGCGTCGAGGTGCTGGAGCGGCTCTGCGAGGCGGGGCTCGAGGTGCACGGGCAGATCGTGCTCTGTGCCGGCATCAACGACGGCGACGAGCTCAGGCGGACCCTCGACTGGGTGGAGGAGAGGCCCAACATCAGCTCCATGGCGCTCGTCCCCATGGGCTACACCAAGTACTCCAAGCAGTTCTCGGAGTCCTTCTCGGAGGACGTCGAGGCGTCGCGGGCCGTGGTGAGGCTCATCGAGCCCTACCAGGAGCGGGCCAGGCGGGAGCTGGGGCGCACCCGCTTCCAGCTCTCGGACGAGTTCTACGTGGACGCCGAGCTGCCCGTCCCGCCGGCCGAGACCTACGACGGCTACCCGCAGTTCTATGACGGCATCGGCATGCTGAGGAGCTTCCTGGACGAGGCGGACGAGCTCTGCCGCACGCAGGGCGGGCTCCTCAGTGGCCTGAGGTCGCGCCTCGAGGAGCGGGGCATGCGCGCGCTCGTCGTCTGCGGCGAGGCTGCGGAGCCCACCATCTCGAGCTTCTTCGAGCGGTGGTCGGCGGGTCGCGCCGGCTGCGTCGCGATTCGCAACGACTACTACGGCGGGGACGTCAACGTGACCGGGCTCATCGTGTCCTGCGACCTGCTCGCGCAGCTGCCCCAGGACCTCTCGTCGACGGTGGTCGTGCTGCCCGAGGTCATGTTCAACTTCGACAAGGTCACCCTGGACGGGGACAGCCAGGCACACATCCTGGACGAGATCCGCTCCCGCGG
The DNA here is from genome assembly GCF_001553055.1 of Olsenella sp. DNF00959. NCBI lineage: Bacteria > Bacillati > Actinomycetota > Coriobacteriia > Coriobacteriales > Atopobiaceae > Olsenella > Olsenella sp. DNF00959. Next base: position 772,731 of record NZ_KQ960123.1, read on the forward strand.
GGGGCTCCCGCTGGTGAGCCAGTCCTCGCCCGGAACTATGGTCGCAGCCCTCGCCGGGACCTTCGGGCTCTAGGGCCTCGTCGGGCGAGGGCCACGTGCCTCGACGCCTCCCGGCAGGGGAGGGGCGCCCCTGCCGTGGCTTTGCTGTGCGCGGACCCCGCCGCCCGGGGCTCCCAGGGCGCGCATGCTAGACTTTTCCCAGGAATCTGCAGCAGGAACAGCAAGGAGCATCATGTCCAAGCCCATAGTCGCCGTGGTCGGCAGGCCCAACGTGGGGAAGTCGACCCTCGTCAACCGCCTGGCGGTGAACCGCGACGCCATAGTCCACGAGTCGCGCGGCGTGACCCGCGACCGCTCGTACCACACGACCGACTGGAACGGCCGCGAGTTCGTCCTCATCGATACCGGCGGCATCGAGTCCGCCAAGAGCAAGGACGTCTTCGCCCCGCGCATCCGCGAGCAGGCGCTCGCCGCCTGCGACGAGGCGGACGCCATCATCTTCGTGGTGGACGGCACCGTCGGCGTGACCGACGAGGACGAGGAGGTCGCCCGCGTGGTCAGGAAGTCGGGCAAGCCGGTCTTCCTGGTGGTCAACAAGATCGACGACCCCGCCCGCGAGCTCGAGTCCTGGAACTACTACTCCCTGGGCGTGGGGGAGCCGCGTCCCATCTCGGCCGGGCACGGCCACGGCACGGGAGACCTCCTCGACGAGGTCGTCGCCGTGCTCCCGGACGAGGAGGACGAGGAGGGGCCGGCGGACGACGCCCTCAACGTGGCCATCATCGGCCGTCCCAACGTGGGCAAGTCCTCGCTCGCGAACCGTCTGACCAAGAGGAACCGCTCCATCGTCTCGGACGTCGCGGGCACCACGCGCGATGCCATCGACAGCATGATCGAGTGGAAGGGCACGCGCATCCGCCTCGTCGACACCGCGGGCATGCGCAAGAAGAACCTGGTGCACGAGGACGTCGAGTACTACAGCCTGGTCCGCGGCCTCGAGGCCATGGACCGCGCCGACGTCTGCATCCTGGTGGTGGACGCCTCGGTGGGCGTCACCGAGCAGGACCAGAAGCTCGTGGGCATGGCGGTGGACCGCGGCTGCGCCCTCGTGGTGGCCCTCAACAAGTGGGACCTCGTCACCACCGAGAAGCAGCGCGACGACGTGGCGGCCACCCTCGCCCAGCGCCTCTCGTTCGCCCCCTGGGCGCCCTCGGTCAACATGAGCGCCCTCACCGGGCGCGCCACCGACAAGATCCTCGAGGCTGCGGTCAAGGCGGCGGCGAACCATGCCTGCCAGCTCAAGACCTCGCAGCTCAACGCCCTCCTCACCCAGATCCGCGAGGGCGGGCACACCGTCACCGACAAGGGCCGCCGCCTCAAGGTCCACTATGGCGTGCAGACCGGCCAGAGGCCTCCCGTGCTCACCTTCTGGTGCAACGCGCCGGACCTCGTGGACGACAACTACGAGCGCTTCATGGAGAACCGCCTGCGCCAGGCCTTCGACCTCACGGGAACCCCCGTCAGGCTCAAGTTCCGCCTGAGGGAGGAGGGGCGCAGATGAGCCCGCTCGCCCTGGCGACCGCCGCCTGCATGCTCGCGTCCTTCCTCGTCTGTGGCATACCCTTCGGCCTGCTCATCGCCAAGGGCTCGCGCGAGCACGTGGACGTGCGCACGGTGGGCTCGGGCAACATCGGCATGACCAACGTCGCGCGCTCCGCGGGTGCCGCTGCGGCGGCGCTCACCCTCGCCTGCGACGCGGGCAAGGGCATGGCGTGCATGCTCCTCTCGCACCTCGCGCTCTCCGATTTCGTGTTTGGGGGAGACTGGGCCGCCGCAGGCGTGGAAACCCCCTTCGGCTGGGCCCTCGCCCTGGTCTACCTCAGCTGCGTCATGGGACACGTCTTCTCCCCCTACCTGGGCTTCAGGGGTGGCAAGGGCATATCGGTCGGCTTCGGCGCGGCCCTGGGGCTCCACTGGCCCCTGGCGCTCGCCATCCTCGCCGTGTTCTTCGTCCTCGCCATACCCTCGCGCTACGTCTCGCTTGGCTCCGTCGCCGCCGCTGCCGCCCTTCCCGTGGTGGGGGCCCTCATGGGCTTCGGGCCCTGGGTGGAGCTGCCCTTGGCCGTCACCGCGGTCGTCGTCATCTGGTCGCACCGCACCAACCTGAGGAAGCTCGCCAGGGGAGAGGAGCGTCGCTTCAGCGTGCATCGCGGCTCGTCCGACAAGCGCGACGAGGAGGGGGAGTCGCGATGAGCGGGAGGGTCGCCGTCATCGGCACGGGGTCCTGGGGCACGGCGGCGGCCGGTCTCGTCGCGGGGCATGCGGACGAGGTCTGCATGCTCGCCCGCTCCGATGAGGTGGCCCGCTCCATCAGCGAGCTCCACCGCAACCCGCGCCACCTCAGCTCCTACGAGCTGCCCGCGAACGTCCGTGCCACCACGAACGCCGCAGAGGCGCTCGCCGGGGCGGGCCAGGTCCTCGTGGCGGTGCCCTCCTCCTTCCTGAGGGCCACCCTCGCGTCCTGTGCGGCCGCGGTCCCCGACCCCGCCGGGCTCCTGGTGCTCACCAAGGGCATCGAGCCGGGCAGCCACCTGCTCATGACCGAGGTCGTGGCCCAGGAGCTGGGGCATCCCTGCCGCATCGCCGCGCTCTCGGGCCCCAACCACGCCGAGGAGATCTCGCGCGGGATGGTGTCCGCCGGCGTCGTCGCAGCGGAGGACGAGGCCCTCGCCCGCGACTTCCAGCGGCTCCTCCACTCGACCAGCTTCAGGGCCTACCGCTCCCGGGACGTGCGGGGCGTCGAGGTCTGCGCCGCCGTCAAGAACGTCATCGCCATCGCGTGCGGGGTCTGTGCCGGCCTGGGCATGGGCGACAACGCGCTCGCCGTCCTCATGACTCGCGGCCTCGCCGAGGTGGGGCGCATCGTGAGCGCCCTGGGCGGCGACACCCTCACCTGCATGGGGCTCGCCGGCATGGGCGACCTCGTCGCCACCTGCACCTCGCGCCACTCGCGCAACCGCAGCTTCGGCGAGGCGTTCGCCGCGGGCGAGACGCTCGAGTCGTACGAGGGCCGCACCCGCATGGTGGTCGAGGGTGCCCGCGCGGCGGTGAGCGTCTGGGAGCTTGCGTGCGAGATGGGCATAGAGACCCCCGTGACCCATGCCGTACACGCTATCCTGTACGAGGGAATCAGACTCGAGGAGGCGGCCGGGCTCCTCTTGGACCGCGGGCCCAACGAGGAGTTCTACGGTCTCCGCACAAACGAATAGGGGATGTGCTGATGCTTGACCATGACGTGAGGGTGGCGCCGTCGCTGCTCTCGGCAGACTTCACCAGGCTCGCGGACGAGCTCGACGACATAGCTACGGCGGACCTTCTCCACTTCGACGTCATGGACGGTCACTTCGTGCCCAACCTCTCGTTTGGCGTGGGGGTCCTCTCGCAGGTCAAGCGTGCCACGGACCTTCCCGTCGACGTGCACCTCATGGTCTCGAACCCCGAGGAGTGCGTTCCCTGGTACCTCGACGCCGGCGCCGACGTGGTGAGCTTCCACTGGGAGGCCCAGACGCACGCCCGGAGGCTCGTCTCGCTCATCCACGAGGCGGGGGCCAAGGCGGCCGTGGCGCTCAACCCCGCGACCCCCGTGTCCTGCCTCGAGGAGCTCGTCGACGAGCTCGACATGGTGCTGGTCATGACGGTCAACCCCGGCTTCGGGGGCCAGGGCTTCATCGAGGGCTCCCTCGCCAAGCTCCGCCGCCTCAAGGCCCTCTGCTCCGCCCATGGCGTGAGCCCCAGGGTCGAGGTCGACGGGGGCATCTCGGCCGGGAACGCCGCCGCCGTGGCGGCGGCGGGAGCCGACGTGCTCGTGGCGGGAAGCGCCGTCTTCGGCGCGCAGGACCGCGCCCAGGCCATCCGGTCCATCAGGGACGCGGCCCTAGGCGGACTCGCGAGGCGCGCCTGATGCCGTCCGATGCCCCCCTCTACCTCGACTACGCCGCCTCGGCCCCGCTCTGCGACGCGGCGCGCGAGGCCGAGCTCGACTACGAGTCCTCCCGCATCGCGGGGGCGAACCCCAACTCCCTGCACAGCCTGGGTCGCGAGGCCGCCCGCGCCCTCGACGGCGCCCGCCGCGACCTCGCCCGCTGCCTGGGCGGCGGCTTCAGGCCCATGGACGTCACCTTCACCTCGGGCGGCACCGAGTCCAACAACCTCGCCCTCCTCGGCATGGCCGAGGCGGCACGCGAGAGGGACCGCAGGCGAACCAGGGTCCTGGTCTCCGCCATCGAGCACGACTCGGTCCTGGACGTCCTGCCCCCGCTGAGGGGCCGCGGCTTCGAGGCCGGGCTCGTGAGTCCCGACCGCCATGGCGTCGTCACCCCCGAGGCGGTGGGCGAGCTCCTGGGCCCGGACGTGGCCCTCGTCTCGGTCATGTGCGCCAACAACGAGACGGGCGTGGTGCAGCCCGTGGCCGCCATCGCGCGAAGGGCGCACGCGGCCGGCGCCCTCATGCACACGGACGCCGTCCAGGCCTTCGCCAGGATCCCGCTCGAGCTCGGGGACGTGGACGCGGTCTCCCTCGCCGCCCACAAGATCGGCGGCCCGGTGGGCGTGGGGGCGCTCGCCCTGCGCAGCCGCTGCCCGCTCAGGCCGCAGTCCTTCGGGGGCGGCCAGGAGCAGGGGAGGCGCGCGGGCACGCAGGACGTGCGCGGCGCGCTCGCCTTCGCCGCCGCCGCCCGCTCCTGCTCGGACGGGCTCTCCGAGCGCCGTCGCCTCGTCGCCTCCCGCGCCCAGGGCCTCTACGACCGCCTCTGCGCCCCCGGAACCGGCATCGAGGCGAGCGTCTCCCCCCAGATGGACGAGGGGCGCCTGCCCGGCATGGTCTCGCTGCTGGTGCCGGGCGTCGACTCCGAGACCCTGGTCCTCTCGCTCGACGAGGCGGGGTTCGAGGTCTCGGCCGGGTCTGCCTGCTCGTCGGGATCGCTGGACCCGAGCCACGTGCTCTCGGCCATGCGGATACCCCGCGAGCTCGCCCTCTGCTCCCTGCGCGTGTCCTTCGACGAGCGCGTGGGGGAGGACGACCTGTCGCGCTTCGCGGACGCCCTGCTCGCCCTCGTGCGCAAGAAGGCCGGGGCGTAGCGGACCGCCTCGCGCGACAGCAAGCCCGCCGGCACGAACCACCTGCGACCAAACACCATGCCCCCAAGGAGGCGGCACATGAAGGAATCCCAGGCACTGCTCAGGCTCCAGGAGATCGACCTCCAGCTCCTCAGGCTCAAGCGACAGCTCTCGGCCATGCCCCAGCAGAAGAAGCTCCAGGCCATCGCCCAGGCCAAGCGCAAGCTCCAGGGCGAGCTTGCCAGCATAGTGGGCCAGCGCAAGGACAGCGAGATGGACGTCGAGGACTCGGAGGCCGCGCACGACAAGTTCGTCGTCCTCATGGACGAGGTCAAGGCCCAGGCGGCGGAGCGCCAGGCGGACTACCGCCAGCTCACCGACCTCGAGGCGCAGCTCACCTCCCTTGCCAAGAGGCTCGAGAAGATCGAGTTCACGCATGGCGAGAAGGTCGAGCTCCGCGACCGCCTGCGCAAGGCGGAACGCAACGCCCGTGGCGTCATGGCGCGCCTGGACGAGGAGGCGGCCTCCCAGCAGGAGGCCTTCGAGCGGGCGTCCGCGGACCTCATGGCCGAGGTGCGCAAGCTCGCGGCCGAGCGCAAGTCCGTCGTCGCAGACCTCTCGGGCGAGGTGCTCGCGCGCTACGAGGCCGCCTCGAGGCGCTTCGGGGGCCTCGCCGTGGAGAGGCTCGCGGGCAACCTCCCCTCGGTCTGCCGCGTCAAGCTCCAGCCCAGCCAGTTCTCGGACCTCAGGTGCGCCGGCGCAGAGGTGACCGAATGCCCCTACTGCCACCGCATGCTGGTGTTCGAGGGGGCCTTCGATGAGGTCGAGTAGGGTCCTTCTCGCCGTGTGCGGCGGGATCGCCGCGTACAAGGCGGTCGAGCTCATGAGGGGCCTCCAGAAGGCGGGCTGCGACGTGCGCATCGTCATGAGCGAGGACGCGACGCGCTTCGTGGGCCCCACGACCTTCGAGGCCCTCTCGGGACATCCCGTCACGACGAGCCTCTACGGCTCAGGGGAGGGCCCGATCCCCCACGTCGAGCTCGCCGACTTCGCCGAGCTCGCGGTGGTGGTCCCCGCCACGGCCAACGTGATGGCCAAGATGGCCGCGGGGATGGCGGACGACGCGCTCTCCACCACGCTCCTCGCGTTGGGCTGCCCCGTGCTGGTCGCCCCCGCCATGAACCTGCGCATGTGGCAGGCTCCGGCAACCCAGGCCAACCTCGCCACCCTGCGCTCGCGTGGGGTGCGCTTCGTCATGCCCGACTCCGGCAGGCTCGCCTGCGGCGCCGTGGGCACGGGCAAGCTCGCGCCCGTCGGGCAGGTCCTCGCGGCCGCCCTCGACCTCCTGGGCGGGGAGGCGCGCGACCTCGAGGGCCTTTCCCTCGTGGTCACGGCGGGGCCCACGCACGAGGCCATCGACCCGGTGCGCTACATCGCCAACGCATCGAGCGGGAAGATGGGCTTCGCCCTCGCACGCGAGGCGGCGAGGAGGGGCGCCTCCGTCACGCTGGTGGCAGGGCCCGTCTCGCTCCCCACGCCCGAGGGGGTGAGGCGCGTGGAGGTGGTTTCTGCCGCCCAGATGCACGATGCCGCCCTCGCTGCCTTCGACGGCGCGGACGTGGCGGTGTGCGCCGCCGCCGTGGCGGACTACACCCCTGCCGAGCCCGCGGACCACAAGCTCAAGAAGGCAAGGGAGCCGCTCGACTCCATCCGCCTGGTGCGCACGGCGGACGTCCTGGCCGAGCTCTGCGCCCGCAAGGGACGGCGCGTCGTGGTGGGCTTCGCCGCCGAGACCGACGAGCTCGTCCCCAACGCCCGCGCGAAGCTCCGCGCCAAGGGAGCCGACCTCATCGTGGCCAATGACGTCTCGCGCGCGGACTCGACCTTCGGCTCCGAGACGGACGCCGTGACGCTGGTCGACGCCTCCGGCGAGCTCGAGCTTCCCTGCCTGCCCAAGGACGAGGTGGCTCGCCGCGTCATGGACCGCGTGCGCGAGCTTGCCCTTCCCCGGGACCAGGGCTAGGGGGCGCGCATGGGAATCCTCATAGGGCTCGAGCGCGTCGACATGGAGTGGCCCAACAAGCGCGTGCTCGAGGGCCAGACCATCGGCATAGACGAGGGCGACCGCATAGGCATCGTGGGCAGGAACGGAGACGGCAAGTCAACCTTGCTCGAGCTCATCGCGCGCGAGGTGGAGCCAGACGCCGGCGCCGTCACCTGGAGGAACGGCATCAGCGTGGGCGTCCTGGGCCAGTCGGACGCTCTCACGGACGACGAGACGGTCGAGCATGCCGTGGTGGGGGAGCAGCCCGAGTACGTCTGGGCCTCCGACCCCCGCGTGCGCGGCGTCATCGACGAGCTCCTGGGGGACATCGACTGGCACGCCCGCGTGGGCGAGCTCTCGGGCGGGCAGCGTCGCCGCTGTGACCTTGCGCGCGTGCTCGTGGGGCGCTGGGACGTCCTCCTCATGGACGAGCCGACCAACCACCTGGACATGCAGGCGATTGGCTGGCTGGCCGACCACCTCAAGGGGCGCTGGCCCCAGGGGCAGGGGGCGCTCCTCCTGGTGACGCACGACCGCTGGTTCCTCGACGAGGTCTGCGACCACATGTGGGAGGTCCACGACGGCGCCATTGACCCCTTCGAGGGCGGCTACTCGGCCTACGTGCAGCAGCGCTTCGAGCGCCAGAGGCAGGCGGCCGTCATGGAGGAGAGGCGCCAGAACGTCCTGCGCAAGGAGCTCAACTGGCTCGCCCACGGCGCCAAGGCGCGCTCGAGCAAGCCCAAGTTCCGCATCGACGCGGCCATGGAGCTCCTCGCCGGCGACCCGCCCCTGCGCGACACCGTGGAGCTCAGGCGCATGGCGGTGAGCCGTCTGGGCAAGCAGGTCATAGAGATGAGGGGAGCGTCCTTCTCGTATCCCGGCTCGGACGCCCCCGTCGTCTCGGGCGTCGACTGGATCGTGGGACCGGGAGACCGCTTTGGCATCCTGGGAGAGAACGGCGCCGGGAAGTCGACGCTCCTCTCGCTCATGACGGGCAGGCTCCGTCCCAGCTCGGGGAGCGTGAGGATCGGCGCCTCAGTGCGCTTCGGCATCCTCTCGCAGAACCTCGGGAGACTCTCCGAGAGGGACGGCTGGCGGGTCCAGGAGCTCCTCTCGAGCTACAAGAGCTACTACGTGGTGGACGGCAGGCAGCAGAGCCCCGAGCGGCTGCTCGAGCGCCTGGGCTTCGACCGTCGCGAGTTCGCGAGCTTCGTGGGCGAGCTCTCGGGTGGCCAGCGCCGCCGCCTCGCCATCATGTGCGTCCTCATGGAGGAGCCCAACGTCCTCGTCCTGGACGAGCCCGGCAACGACCTCGACACCGACATGCTGGCCGTGCTCGAGGACCTTCTGGACGGATGGCCCGGCACGCTCCTGCTCGTGAGCCACGACCGCTATCTCATGGAGCGCGTGACCGACGACCAGTTCGCCCTCCTTGACGGGCGGGTCCGCCACGTGCCAGGCGGCGTGGACGAGTACCTGAGGCTCCTCGGCGAGCATGAGCCCGCCAACGACGGCGCACGGGCCCGCGTGGCGACGGCGCCCCCACCCGCTCCCGCCGAGGAGGGGGGAGAGGCGCGCCTCTCCAACGCCGAGCGTCGCGAGCTCAAGAAGCGCTACGATGCCGTGGGCCGCCGCCTCGAGCGGTTGGAGGGGGAGCCGGAGCGCCTCGAGGCAGAGATGGCGCAGGTGGACGCCTCGAACTACGAGGCCCTCATGGCGGCGCAGGCGTCGGTCGACGCGGCGCGCGCGGAGCAGGCCTCGCTCGAGGACGAGTGGCTCGAGCTCGGCGAGAGGCTGGGCATCGAGTAGGAAGAGGGAGGGAGATTCCACGTGCTGGAACTCCTGAGGAGGTATCTGGGGCCGTATCGCGCCAAGGCGGCCTTCGGCATGCTCGCAAAGGTCGTCGAGGTGGCCTTCGAGCTCCTCGTGCCGGTCATTGTGGCGTCCATGGTGGACGTCGGCGTGGCGCGGCACGACGGAAGGGCCATCGCCCTCAGGGGAGGGCTCCTCGTGGTCCTCGCCCTCGTGGGCTTCTGCTTCACGACGGTCTGCCAGAAGATGGCGGCACTGGTATCGCAGGGGATGGGGACCGACCTGCGCGAGGCGAGCTTCGCCAAGGCCGTGGGCCTCTCGGCCGTCGACGTCGACCGCCTGGGCCCCGCCTCGCTGGTCACGCGCATAACGAGCGACGTCAACCAGGTCCAGCTCGCCATCGCCCTGGGAATCCGCCAGCTCATACGCTGGCCCTTCCTGGGCGTGGGCTCCATCGTGGCCGCCCTCCTCATCGACTGGAGGCTCGGCCTGGTCTTCCTGGTCTGCACGCCCGTCATCGCCCTGGTGTTCTGGGCCGTGCTCTCGCGCTGCGTGCCCTACTTCCGGAGCATGCAGGAGAAGCTCGACCACATCTCGCTCCTGGTGAGGGAGGCCCTGGGCGGCGCGCGCGTGATGAGGGCCTTCCGCCGCGAGGACCACGAGCGCGGGCGCTTCCGCGTGGCGGCAGCCTCGCAGGCCGCGGACGCCATCGCGTCGGGACGTCTCTCGTCCCTGCTCAACCCCACGACGCTCCTCGTCATGGACCTGGGGGTCGTGGTCATCCTCTGGCTGGGCGGGGTGCGCGTCGACTCCGGCGCCCTCACCCAGGGGAAGGTCATCGCCTTCGTCAACTACATGACCCAGACCCTGCTCTCCATCGTCTACATCGCCAACCTCGTGGTGGTCTTCACCCGCGGCGCCGCCTCGGCGCAGAGGCTCGTGGAGGTGCTCGACTGCGAGCCGAGCGTGGTGGACCTCGCCAGCGGGCCGGTCGAGCCCCTGGCGGACGCCCCCGCCCTCGAGCTCGAGGGGGTCTCGTTCGCCTACCCGGGCGCGGCGGTGCCCGCCCTCGACGGCGTGACCCTCACGCTCGCGCGCGGGGGGAGCCTGGGGGTCATCGGCGGCACGGGCTCGGGGAAGTCGACGCTCGTCTCGCTCGTGCCCAGGCTCTACGACGCGGCCTCGGGCAGCGTCAGGGTCCTGGGGCATGACGTGCGGGAGTACCCCAGCGGACAGCTGCGCTCCCACGTGGGGCTCGTGCCCCAGAAGGCGGCGCTCGTCTCGGGCACCGTCCGCTCCAACCTCCTGTGGAGGAAGGGCGACGTGGGCGACGAGGAGCTCTGGTCCGCGCTCGCCACCGCCCAGGCCGAGGACTTCGTCCGCGACAAGGAGGGCGGCCTCGACGCCGTCGTCGAGGCCGGCGGGAGGAACTTCTCCGGCGGGCAGCTCCAGAGGCTGACCATCGCCCGCGCCCTGGTCGGCGAGCCCGAGCTCGTCGTACTGGACGACTCCGCCTCGGCCCTCGACCTCGCGACGGACGCCCGCCTGCGCGCGGCCCTCGCCCGCGACCTCTCGCAGAGCGCCCGCGTCATCGTGTCCCAGCGCGTGTCCAGCGTGCGCGGCTGCGACCAGATCCTCGTGCTCGACCACGGGCGCCCCGCGGGCCTCGGCACGCACGAGGAGCTCGTGGGGGGCTGCCCCCTCTACAGGGAGATCTGCCTCTCGCAGCTCTCCGAGAGGGAGGTGCTCGCCTGATGGCCAACCCATACCAGGCCGGGGGGTCCAGCGCCGGCCTCGTCTCGTCCGTCCGGGGAGGGGGCGCGTCCCTCTCGCCCAAGGGTGCCGGCGTGGCGGAGGGCCTCTCCGCGGGAGCGGTGCTCCGCAGGCTGGGGCGCTACGTGGCCCCCCATGCCGCGTCGCTCGCGACCTCGTTCGTCGCGTCCATGGCCTCGGTGGCGCTGCAACTCTACGTCCCCATCCTCATCGGGCGGGCCATCGACGCCATGGCCTACGGTGGGGGCACCGCGGCGCTCGTCCCCGTGCTGAGGACGCTCGCCGCCGTGGTCGTCGCCGCTGCATCCTGCCAGTGGCTCTCGGGCTACTTCGTGAGCCGGCTCGCCTTCGAGACGGTGCGCGACCTGCGCGACGACGCCTACGACCACCTCTCGGACCTGCCGCTCGCGACCATCGACGCCCATCCCCACGGCGACCTCCTCGCTCGCGTGGTGGCCGACGCCGACGCGGTGGGCGACGGCCTCCTCCAGGGGCTCAACCAGCTCATGGGCGGCATCGTCACCATCGCGGGGACCATAGCCTTCATGTGCTCCGTCTCGGTCCCCGTGGCGCTGGTGGTGGTGCTCCTCACGCCGGCCCTGGCCCTCGTCGCCTCTCTCATAGCCCGCCGCTCGTCCTCGAGCTTCGCCGCCCAGCAGGGCATCCAGGGCGAGCTGGGGGGCTACGTGGAGGAGGTCATGGGCAACCAGCGGCTCTTCACGGCCTTCGCCCGGGCGGACGGCGCACGCGAGCGCTTCGCCGAGATCAACTCCCGCCTCTACGAGTCGGGCGAGAGGGCCCAGTTCGTGAGCTCGCTCACCAACCCCGCGACGCGCGTCGTCAACAACGCGATCTACGCCGTCGTCGCCGTGGTGGGCTGCCTCTGCGTCATCGGCGTGGGCCCCAGCCCGCTCACCGTTGGCCAGGTGCAGAGCTTCCTCTCGTACGCCAACCAATACATGAAGCCCTTCAACGAGGTCTCGGCCGTGGTGGGCCAGGTGCAGGGTGCCTTCGCCTCCGCGCGCAGGCTCATCGAGCTCATGGACAGCGAGTCCCAGACCCAGGACGCGCCCGACGCCGCGGAGCTCGCCGACCCCAGGGGAGAGCTTGACCTGGAGGACCTGCGCTTCTCCTACGAGCCCGGCCACGAGGTCATCCACGGGCTCAGCCTCCACGTCCCCGCAGGCGGGCGCTTCGCCCTCGTGGGCCCCACGGGCTGCGGCAAGACCACCCTCATCAGCCTGCTGCTGCGCTTCTTCGACCTCGACTCCGGGCGCATCCTGGTCGACGGGCGGGACATACGCGGCCTCACGGCGAGCAGCCTGCGCGCCGCCTTCGGCATGGTGTTGCAGGAGACCTGGCTCTTCGAGGGGAGCGTGCGGGACAACATCGCCTACGGACGTCCCGACGCCACCGACGAGGAGGTGGAGGAGGCGGCGAGGAGGGCCCACGCCCACAAGTTCGTCATGCAGCTTCCCCAGGGATACGACACCCCGGTGGGGGAGGGCGGCGGCAGCCTCTCGCAGGGGCAGCGCCAGCTCCTCTGCATCGCCCGCGTCATGCTAGCCGACCCCCCGGTGCTCCTGCTGGACGAGGCGACGAGCTCCATCGACACCCGCACCGAGCTGCAGGTGCAGGACGCCTTCGACCGCATGATGGTGGGACGCACCTCGCTGGTCGTGGCGCACCGCCTCTCCACCGTCCGCAACGCCGACTGCATCGTGGTCATGGACGCGGGCAAGATCGTGGAGATGGGCACCCACGACGAGCTCCTCGCCCGCGGCGGATTCTACGCCCGCCTCTACCAGAGCCAGTTCGCGCTCTCGTAGGCCTGCGCCCAGCTGCGGACGCGACGGGAGGGGACCCTCTCGCCTGGGGCCGTCCCTCCCACGGCCGCTACCGCTGGCGGCACGCCGGCTCCCCCGCATGCCACCAGCGACATAAGATGTCAACGCATGTGCCGCGTCAGGAGGGGGAAGCATGGAGAAGCGCTGGTATGACGTCGCCGTGGTCGGCGCGGGGGTGAGCGGTTGCGCCACGGCCCGGGAGCTCTCGCGCTACGATGCGAGCGTGCTGGTCCTGGAGGCGCTGGACGACGTGTGCTGCGGCACCTCCAAGGCCAACTCCGCCATCGTGCACGCGGGCTTCGACGCCGCCGAGGGCACGCTCATGGCGCGCCTCAACGTCGAGGGCAACGCGATGTTCCCCCAGCTCTCGCGCGACCTCGACTTCCCCTTCGAGCAGGTCGGGTCTCTGGTGGTCTGCCTGTACGAGGGGGCACGGCCCGACCTCGAGGCGCTCCTCGACCGAGGTGCCGCGAACGGCGTCCCGGGACTGCGGATAGTCGAGCGTGACGAGCTGCGCCAGATGGAGCCCAACGTCTCCGACGAGGCGGTCTGCGCGCTCTGGGCCCCGACGGGCGGCATCTGCGACCCCTGGGGCCTCTGCTGCGCGCTGGCGGAGAACGCCGCCGCGAACGGCGTCGAGTTCCGCTTCGACGCCAGGGTCGCCGCCATCGACCGCGACGAGGAGGAGCTCTGGCGCCTGCGGCTCGAGGGCGGCGGGGAGGTCGTTACGCGCACGGTGGTCAACGCCGCGGGCGTGCACGCCGACGAGCTGCACAACATGGTCTCGCCACGGCGCATGACCATCGTGGCGCGCCGCGGCGAGTACGAGCTCCTGGACACCACGGCAGGCGCGCACGTGCGCCACACCGTGTTCGCCCTTCCCACCAAGATGGGCAAGGGCGTGCTCGTCACCCCCACCACCCACGGCAACCTCCTGGTGGGGCCCACCGCCGACGACATCGACGACAAGGACGACACGTCCACGACCCCCAGGGGAATGCGCTCGGTGGTCGAGAAGAGCGCCCTCACGGTGAAAGACGTCCCCTTCCGCGAGACCATCACCTCCTTCTCGGGCCTGAGGGCGCACCGTCCCGAGCACGAGTTCGCCATCGGGGAGGTTCCTGGCGCCCCCGGCTTCGTCGACTGCGCGGGTATAGAGAGCCCGGGCCTCACGGCGAGCCCCGCCATCGGCGTCATGGTCGCCGGCATCGTCCGGGACATCCTGGGCCTCGAGCCCAAGGAGGGCTTCGTGGCGACGCGCAGGGGCTTCGTCGACCTGGACAAGGTCTCGCCGGACGAGTGGAACGCCCTCGTCGAGGAGGACCCCAGCTACGGGACCATAGTCTGCCGCTGCAGGAGGGTGAGCGAGGGACAGGTCCGCGACGCCTGCCGCCGCGTTCCGGGCGCGCGCTCCGTCGATGGGGTCAAGCGCCGCGTGACAGCCACGATGGGCCGCTGCCAGGGCGGCTTCTGCTCGCCCCGCGTCATGCAGATCATCTGCGAGGAGGTCGAGGGGATGGACATGCTGCACGTGAGCAAGTCCGGTCCCGGCTCGGAGTACGTAGTGGGGCTCGCGAAGCGGCCCGTCGAGGGAGGCGAGGCTCGTGGCTAGCGCGGAGCGCCATGACGTGGTGGTGATCGGAGGTGGCTCCGCCGGCCTCGCCGCGGCGGTCGCGGCACACGACGCGGGGGCGGGGGACGTCCTCGTGCTCGAGCGCGAGGGGCAGCTCGGCGGCATCCTCAACCAGTGCATCCACAACGGCTTCGGTCTCCACACCTTCAAGGAGGAGCTCACTGGGCCCGAGTACGCGGCGCGCTACGTGGCGCAGGCGACCGAGCGCAAGATCACCCACCTGCTCAGGACCACCGTCCTGGACGTCTCGGCCGACAGGGTGGTGACGGCCGTCAACGCCGAGCGTGGCGTCTTCCGCATCGAGGCCGGTGCCGTCGTGCTCGCCATGGGCTGCAGAGAGAGGCCGCGCGGCGCGCTCGGCATCGCGGGGACGCGCCCTGCCGGCGTCTACACCGCCGGCTGCGCCCAGAGGCTTGTCAACATCGACGGCTACCTGCCCGGCCGCGAGGTCGTGGTGCTGGGCTCGGGTGACATCGGGCTCATCATGGCGCGCCGCCTCACCCTCGAGGGGGCGCACGTCGCCTGCGTGGCGGAGCTCATGCCCTACTCGGGAGGGCTCAAGCGCAACATCGTGCAATGCCTGGACGACTTCGGGATTCCCCTCTACCTCTCGCACACCGTCGTGGGCGTCGAGGGAAGGGGTCGCGTCGAGGCGGTGACCATCGCCCAGGTGGACGAGGCCCTTCGTCCCATCCCGGGGACCGAGAGGCGCTACGAATGCGACACCCTGCTCCTCTCGGTTGGGCTCCTGCCCGAGAACGAGCTCAGCCGTCAGGCGGGAGTCGAGCTGAGTCCCGTGACCCGCGGCCCCGTGGTGGACGAGTCCCTCCAGACCAGCGTCCCTGGCATCTTCGCCTGCGGCAACGTCCTGCACGTCCACGACCTCGTGGACTACGTGAGCGAGGAGGCCTCCGTCGCGGGGAGGTCCGCCGCGGCGTGGGCTCTGGGAGGGGGACGTGTGGCTGCCGCGGGCACCACGCCGACCGAGCACGAGCTCGTCTGCGGGGAGGGCGTCCGCTACACCGTCCCCGCGCACCTCTCGCCCCAGAGGATGGGGGAGAGGCTCACCCTGCGCTTCCGCGTGTCCGGCGTGTACCAGGACCGCTACCTGAGCGTCTATGCCGGCGAGCGCCGCATCGTGCACCGGCGCAAGCAGGTCGTCGCCCCCGGCGAGATGCAGGAGGTCGTGCTGCGGCGCGACCAGCTCCGGGGCCTGCACGGGGGAGAGAAGATCCGCGTCCTGCTCGAGGAGGCATAGGGGTCATGGAGACCAGGGAACTCACCTGCATACGCTGCCCGAGGGGCTGCCAGGTCGAGGTGACGCTCGACGGCGGCGAGGTCGTGGGGGTCAGGGGCAACGCTTGCCCCCGCGGCGACGAGTACGCACGCAAGGAGGTCTGCGACCCCACCCGCGTCGTGACCACGACGGTGCCCGTGGAGGGGTCGAAGGTGGCCGCGGTGGTCTCGGTCAAGACGGCGGGCGACGTCCCCAAGGCGCGGGTGCTGGACGTCGTGCGTGCCCTCGCGGACGTGAGGCTCGCGTCCCCCGTCCGCATCGGGGACGTGGTGCTAGCAGACGTCTGCGGCACGGGCGTGGACGTCGTGGCCACCAAGGACGTCTAGGGGGGCGGACGGCGGGAGCTCCCGTCACGCCTCCCAGCGGAAGTGCGCGAGGTCGACCCTCCCGTCGGGGAGGAAGCCCACGCCCTCTCCCTCGAGGAGGTCCCTCTGTGCGTCCGGACCCCCGAAGGCGAAGCCCGGCGCGAGCCTGCCGTCTGCGAACACGATGCGATGGCAGGGCACGCCCCCGGCCATCCCGGGGCTCTGGTGCATGGCAAAGCCCACGTAGCGAGCGCGACGCGGCTCGCCCGTCATCGCCGCGACCTGGCCGTAGGTGGCCACGCGCCCGCGCGGCACCTGTCGCACCACGTCATAGACGCGCCCGAAGAAGCCCTTGTCCGCCATGTCCGTCCCCCTGCCTCGCGCTGGAGCCGCCATCGTGCCCGTCGTCCCGGCGGTGGAGTCCGCATGGTGTTGGAAAAGCGACAGACATCGCGCGCGCCGGGAAATAGCATGCGTCCCAGTATCGTCTATCGAAGGGAGGGGCGCATGTACAACGTGGCGCTCGTGGAGGCCCAGAGCCTCAAGGACTATCTGAACGGCAAGCTCCAGAACGGCGATGTCGGCTTCGTGGGAGACCCCTTCGCGGGGGAGTTCGTCTCCTTCGTCATCAACCCCCACTCCGGCGAGTACACCGTCGTCTCCAAGGCGTAGCTCCCGCACGGACCCTTGCCAGCGGCCGCATGCGGCGCCTCGGGCCCGCTGCCATCCCTGCGGTGGCGGCGGGCCCCTTGCGTCGGGGAGCGTCGTCCGTGGAGCATCGTCTTCCGTGCAGACTGCCGGCAGTCTGCACGGAAGGTCGGGGCAATCTGGCGTCAGTCTGCGGCGAGCCCATTTTGGAACGTGGTCCCTCGTGCCCCCCATGTCGCGGCCCGTCCCCTAGCCTCTTCCCAAGGAGGACGAAGGGAGGGGCGTCTTGGGAGCGCGCGTCAGGAGGGGGAGGAGAAGGGCGAGGGCCCTGAGGCTGCGTGGCGGGGCGGTCTGTCTCGCCTGCGTGCTTGCGTCGTTCTGGCTGGGGAGGTCCCTCTCGCCCGGCGGGGTCCTTTCCGGCGTCGATGCAGTCGCTCTGTTTCGGGCGATCGTCCCTGGCTACGGGTTGAGGCGCCCGCACGCGAGGGTGCGGAGCGAGTGGGACGAACGGGCGAGTCCCGACTACTATCGCGTGGTCGGCCTCGCGCTCGTGGACGTGGAGCTCGCGGACGGGGAGGTCAGCTACGCGGAGCTGGATGACCTCGGGAGGTCCGGGCAAGCTGCCGCGAGGGTGAGTTGGGACATGGTCCGGGAGGGCACCTCTCGCCCAAGGGGGGACATGCAGGCCCTCAGCCCCTCGGGATGGGGGCACAACGAGAAGGTGGACATACCGCTGGCGCGCGGGAAGGCATACCACGGCTACTTCTGGAACCGCTCCCACCTCGTCGCGAAGTCACTGGGCGGGTCCGAGGTCGTCCAGAACATGGTGTGCGGCACGCGCATGCAGAACGTGGGGTCAAACGACGAGACGGGCGGCATGGCCTTCTGCGAGACGCTCGTGCGCGACTGGCTCGAGGCTCACCAGGAGAGGAGTGTCACCTACGTCGTCACCCCGCTCTACGAGGGCGAGGAGCTCGTTCCCCGCAGCGTGATCGTCGACCTGATGTCCAGTGACGGCTCGCTGGACCTCGAGGTGGAGGTGTACAACGCGGCGCGGGGATACCTGATCGACTACGCCACAGGCGAGTTCGAACGGGTGGGGGAGTAGGGTCCTGGCCCACAAGAGCCTGCGCGGACGCGGTCTCATGGAGGAAGGTAGATCGTAGGATCGAATTGCTCGGTTATGTCACGCCTGATTGCGGAACACTTTTTTCCTAACGCCTAAAATGGTAAGATGCACCAAATTTATTAATATATTTTGGTATATCTTACCATAGGAGGAAGCCACGAAGAAGGATGAGCTCATATCCCTCATGCAAGGTTGCGCAGGCCGAATCACCACGAAGCAGGCCCGGGAGGCGGGCTTCTCTTCGAGCATGCTCCAGCTGCTCGTCTCGCAGGGGGTCGCGGTGCTCGAGAGTCGTGGGGTGTATGCCCTTACGGAGACGCCGCCGGATGACTTCGCCGTAATCGCGCTGAGGTGGCCGAGGGCGGTGTTTCGCTGCAGCAGCTCGCTCTACCTGCACGGTCTGGTGGACTTCGTCCCCGGTGTGTACGAGGTTGCACTCCCGCGGGGCTACAAGGAGGGACACATAATGGAGGAGTTTCCCAACTGCCTCGTCACGCACGAGAACGAGGCGCTTTACGGCCTTGGGGTGGCCTCCGGGCATTCTCCCACCGGAACTCCGCTCGCCCTCCACGACTGCGAGCGTAGCATCTGCGACCTGGTGCTCTCCCGCAGACGTGATGAGGCCGACGCGCAGCTTCTGGGCCAAGCGATGGGCTCGTACTTCTCCTTGCCAAACAAGGATCTTCCCCGGCTTGCGCGATACGCCAACGCCATGGGCATCTCGCCTGAGCTTCAGACCTACCTGGAGGTGCTCTCGTGACCATCAAGAGCGACGCGAGCCTGCGTGGCAAGGCGAAGGTACTCGCCAAGGAGCATGGACTGTCAGCCCAGGAGCTGATGCAGCGCTACTTCTTCGAGCGCTTCCTGATGAGGCTCGAGAGGACTAGGTATCGCGAGCACTTCGTCATAAAGGGTGGTCTTCTGCTTTCTGCCATGTTGGGCGTGGCCCAGCGAACGACCATGGATCTCGATGCAACGGTGCGGGCAATGAAGCTTGACGCGGAGAACCTCTCAATAGCAATAGAGGAAATCTGCGCTGAAGATCTGGACGACGATGTGACCTGCAAGCTCGAGCGCGTAGAGCCCATTCGCGAGGATGACGACTACGGTGGATTGCGAGCCCACCTCATCGCCTCCTTCGGACGCATGAGGACGCCACTCAAAATAGACGTCACGACGGGTGACGTTATTACCCCGCATGAGGTTGAGTATGAGTTCCCGACTCTTTTCGAGGAGGGCACGATTCATGTGATGTCGTATCCCCTCGAGACGTGCATCGCAGAGAAGTTCGAGTCGATTGTCAAGCGTGGTGCCGCGACGACCCGCGCCCGCGATTTGTACGACCTTGCGACCCTCACGAGACTGTACGAACGGGAAATCAGGTGGGACGTCCTCGCGAACGCACTGCGCCGTACGTCCGAGCACCGAGGGACCTGGCACATGATGAGAGACTACGAGCGCGTGAGTCGCGAAATAGAGAATTCGACAGAGATTGCACGAATTTGGAAGGCATACGTGAGGCTTAACCCCTACGCCGCGGTCGTGACGGCGGAGGACTCAATGCGGTGTGTCCGTGAGATCGGCAGGATTCTGGAGCTGTAGGGACAGATTCGACAGCAAGTGGTGTTCCCCGATGCGCTCATGCATGGCGCATAAATCAGTGGACGCTCGCCGATTCGAAAATAGGTGAAAAGGGGCAGCAGATTTTGGCGCACGCCCGACGTAGAGCCACATGCCCCTTGGTACATACAAAAACAGGTCAAAGGCTCTTGACCTCTGACCTGCTATTTTCTGGTCGGGTGGACTGGATTCGAACCAGCGACCCCTTGACCCCCAGTCAAGTGCGCTACCAAGCTGCGCCACCACCCGCTATGTCTGCCACGCGGTGACCCACGCAGCGCTTGTGCATAGTAGCACTATCCCGCGAAGCAGTTCAAGCGAGAATTTCGAATCTCCTCTCGCCTGCGGACCGATGCGGGAAGGGGTGCCTAGATTCCCAGCAGCTCCCGCTTCTTGAGGTCGAACTCCTCCTCGGTCAGGATTCCCAGGTCGAGGAGGTCCTTGTACTTCTTGATGAGCTCGAAGGGGTCGCTCGTGGGCAGCGTGGGCCTCGGAGCGTCGTATGGGGCCTCCCTGTGCGCGGGTTTCTGGGGCAGCGCCGCCCGGAGCGCCTCGAGACCCCTGCCGGCTGCGCCTACCCCCGCGCCGAGCGCATCGCCGGCCATTCGCGCCGCCTGGCCGGCACCGACAACCGCGCTGTCGGCGAGCTGGTGCGAGCCCTCCACGACCTTGTCCACGATTGAGTCCTTGGTCTCCTCCTCGAGCTTCTCAGCGGTGATGCCCGACTGGGGAAGGCGGCGGAGGTGGTCCCTGAGGCGCATGGAACTGGGGCCGAAGCTCAGGAAGGTCATTCCCCCCGCGACTACGCCGCCCGCGACGGGGACTACCTTGGCTGCGACCTGCGCGAACTTTTCCTTGGTGAGCCTCACGCCCAGGACGCGCAGGACCTTCTTGAGGATGGGGTAGAAAGCCGTCTTTGTGAGGGCCTGACGCTGGATCGTCCTCGCGACCCCCTCCTGGGCCACCTTGCTAGCGAACTTGTTGAGGGCGACCCCAGCGGCTCCCACCTGCATCATGACGCCCATGAGGAGGACGAACTCCAGGAGGCTCTGGTCGTCCACCTCGTCGTCCTCGTTGAGGAAGGACTGCCAGCCATACACGTAGGCTAACTTCTGCTCTATGCGCATGACGTGGGCGAAGTACTGGACGAGGTCGGCAGGGACCGCCCCGAAGGCGGCGAGCCCGCCCGGGATGCCCGCCAGGAACGCGAGTCCCGCGCACTTCGCCGTCTCAAGGTCGATTGCCTCGTTGGCCAGGACGTCAAGCTGGTGGATGTCGAGTCCCGCCGCTGCGGGGGTCTCGCGTACCGCGAGCTCGGCGTCCGCGTCCGGCCAGTGCTTGCGGATCTCCGTCCTAAGGAACTCCGCGCGGTCGATCTTCACGCCCTTGAGCTTCGACGCGGCGCGGATGATCCTCTCGGCAAACTCCGCCCTG
This sequence comes from Olsenella sp. DNF00959, assembly GCF_001553055.1. Classification (NCBI taxonomy): domain Bacteria; kingdom Bacillati; phylum Actinomycetota; class Coriobacteriia; order Coriobacteriales; family Atopobiaceae; genus Olsenella; species Olsenella sp. DNF00959. The sequence goes on from NZ_KQ960123.1 coordinate 793,388, forward strand.
CGGTCCTGTTCCTCCTCGTCGAGCCCGCTCGTCACGTCCTCGGGCTTGGGGTCGCAGAGCTCCTCGAGCTGGCCCGTCGCCTCGTCCTGTCTTGGGGTTGCCAGGGCGTCGCCTTCGTCCGGAAGACCTGCTTCTGCCATGGATGGGTCCAATCTCTTGGTATGGGGTCGTTGCGACTCACATTTTGCGGGGGGGG
>NZ_KQ960124.1:0-1592 GCF_001553055.1 Olsenella sp. DNF00959
ACAACTTCAAAACCGGGCAAGCGTTCTACCTGCTAATATATAAGTCTTAAACAGTTGTATGCTGTTTTTCAGGCGAGAAAACCGCATACAACTCCGGAGGCGCGGCACGCGGGGCCATCGAGGGCTCGCACGGGGGGTGACGCCCCCGTCCCGGCCCGGCTCGTCCGTCGGGCCCGGGCGAGCGTCTCGTCTGCCGGGAGGGTGCGAAGCGTCTAGCCTCAAGGGTGTAAAATAACTAACGAATTAGGAGTAAAATATGGAACAGCGAGGTAAATACATGTCTAGTAAACCCAACAGACTGACTCCGGACGGATATCTGCCGCGCTTGACCGACGCTCGCCTCGACATGCTCATGGGTGCCTTCGGGTGCGTGGAGATCACGGGGCCCAAGTGGTGCGGCAAGACCTGGAGTGCACTTTCCAGGGCGGCCAGCGTCACCGAGCTCGACAGGGGCGAGCAGAGGCAAATGGCCGAGGTCGACCCCTCGCTGGCCCTTCTGGGGGACGCGCCGCACCTGGTGGACGAGTGGCAGGAGGTGCCTGCGGTGTGGGACGCGGCGCGGCGCTTCGTGGATGACTCCGCGGCAAAGACGGGCAGGCTCCTTCTCACGGGCTCCACCCAGCTTGAGCCGGCGAGGCGGGGAGAGGTGCATCACAGTGGCGCGGGGCGCATCGCTCGGCTTCGCATGCGCACCATGACGCTTGCGGAGCTGGGGGAGTCCACGGCCGAAGTGAGCCTCCGGGGCCTCTTCGAGGGGTCATTCTCGCCTGCCACCAGCCCCACCTCAGTCGCCGACGTCGCTCGGTGGTGCTGCAGGGGAGGTTGGCCTGCCGCACTTGGCGCGCCCGACGTGGTTGCGTTCGAGATGGCATCCCAATACATTCAGGCCGTGCTGGACGACAACGTGATGCAGGAGGGGCTCTCTGCCGACACGGCGCTTGCCGTGCTCAGGTCCCTTGCCCTCAACTCGAGCCGTGCCGCGACGAAGAGGACGCTCATCCGGGACATGGGCGCTCGGGGGGTTTCCGTCGACACGCTGACGTCCTATGTCGGGCTCTTCGAACGGCTCTACCTGGTCGAGGAGCTTGCGGGCTGGGAACCCCCGCTCAGGGCGAAGGCTCGGGTGCGCGTGAGTCCCAAGCGCTACTTCACGGACCCCTCCCTTGCGGCGGCGCTGCTTGGCGCCACGCCAGAGAGGCTCGTGCGCGACACGCAGACGCTGGGAGACCTCTTCGAGTCCCTGGTTCTTCGCGACCTCAGGGTGTTTCTCTCCACCTATCCTGGCCTGGGGAACTCCGTCCACTATTACCGTGACGACAAGGGGCTCGAGGTGGACGTGGTGCTGGAACACGGCGGTCGTTGGGCGGCGGTCGAGGTGAAGCTCAGCGACACGAAGGCGGATGCGGCAGCGCGCAACCTGCTTAGGTTGAGGTCCAAGCTTTGCGCGAACGCTGCGGCCCAGGTGGAGCCCCCTGCCTTCCTTGCCGTCGTGGTTGGGAGGGGGAGCGTCGCCTACCAGAGGGAGGATGGAGTGTTCGTTATTCCCATGGCGACCCTTGGGTCCTGAGGCGCAGGTCGCCGCTCGCCCGTCG
>NZ_KQ960126.1:0-46243 GCF_001553055.1 Olsenella sp. DNF00959
TACACATCTCGGCTAGCTGCGAATCAGGGTCTGCCGCGCCCGGCTCCAGGAGCAGCACGCCCCCTCGGGGGCGAGGACGGTCAGGAGCCCGTCGCCGAAGGGCCTCCCCCGTGGCCGCGGCAGAAGGCGGCCGGCATGCCAGCCCCGTCCCCGTCAGAGGCGGGGGAGGCCCTGTGGGGCTCGGCGAGCCTCTCGAACATCAGCTAACCCTCCCCTCGCGCACAAGCGGCAGGACGCCGCCGCACATGGCGGCGCCGACCCCGCCGAACGCAAGCGCAAGGCCCTCGCTGGACGCGAAGCCCATGCAAAGCATCAGAGCGCAGGCTGCCAGAACGACGATGGACACCGCCCTCGCCGCACCGGCAAGTGCGGGCCTTGCGGGAAGCGCGAGCAGAAGAACGCCCAAAACCACGAGGCATACCCCAATGGTGCGGTGCGGGCCATCCCACACGCTGAAGCGAACGCGCCCGGAATTCTCCACGCTCGAGCGCACAATGTCGTCAGCGCCCAACTGGGCAAACGTGCTAGCGCGCGTGCGTATCAGCGTACTCGGCGAAATTGGCGTGCGTATCAGCGTACTCGGCGGTACTGCGTGTGCGCGTCAGCGTGCGTGACGCAGCCACAGCGTGACGCAGCCGCGGCCGCAGCGTATTGTCCCCGCCGTCGCGCCGGCGGCATGCGCGCCCCTCTCGCCTGTATTATCAGCGTGTTGCGCCCTTGCCGAGAGCTTGCCTGGGCATGCCCACTGCGAGCACAATGCCATACGTGCAAACGCAAAGCTGATCGCCGAGGAGCGCCAGACATGTCCCTCTACCTGCCCGAGCAGTACGACCCCAAGATGAGCGTCTGCCAGACGGAGGATGCCATCAAGTACATCCGCGATACCTTCCAGCGCGAGATGGGCCGCGAGATGAGGCTCTCGCGCGTCTCTGCCCCGCTCTTCGTGGAGAGGAGCTCCGGCCTCAACGACAACCTCAACGGCGTCGAGCGCCCCGTGAGCTTCGACGTGCCCTGGCAGCCGGACGAGACCGTGGAGGTCGTGCAGTCGCTGGCCAAGTGGAAGCGCATGGCGCTGCGCAAGTACGGCTACCAGCCGGGCGAGGGAATCTACGCCAACATGAACGCCGTGCGCCGCGACGAGGAGCTGGACAACCTGCACTCCTGCTACGTGGACCAGTGGGACTGGGAGCGCGTCATCCGCCGCGAGGACCGCAGTGAGGAGACCCTGCGCAGCACCGCGTCCGAGGTCTTCCGCATCATCAAGCACATGCAGCACGAGGTCTGGTACAAGTACCCGGACGCCTTCTACCGCCTGCCCGACGAGATGCACTTCGTGGACAGCGAGGAGCTGCTGCAGCGTTATCCCGGCCTCACGCCGCGCGAGCGCGAGGACGCGATCACCCACGAGCTGGGCTGCGTCTTCCTGATGCGCATAGGCGAGAGGCTCTCCAACGGCGAGCCGCATGACGGTCGCGCGCCGGACTACGACGACTGGCAGCTCAACGGCGACATCCTCTTCTGGTACGAGCCCCTGCAGCGCGCGCTCGAGATCTCGAGCATGGGCATCCGCGTTGATGCCGTGGCACTGCGCTCCCAGCTCCAGAAGGCGGGGTGCCCCGAGCGAGCCGAGCTTCCGTACCACCGCGCGGTGCTGACGGACGAGCTACCCTTCACCATCGGTGGCGGCATCGGACAGTCCCGCCTGTGCATGCTGCTCCTGGGCCGCGTCCACGTTGGAGAGGTGCAGGCCAGCATCTGGCCTGAGGACATGGTGCGTGCCTGCGAGGAGCACGGGGTGCGGCTGCTCTAGCGTTCTAGCATGGCCGCTCCGGTCATGGCCTCGCACGACCGTCGCGTGCGCCCGCATTCCAGCCAAAGGGCTCGGGCCTCTCCCCTCCGTGCTACGCTCTTCCCGTCACGATGCCGTGGGGACGGCACGGACGTCGTCGGAAGGGGAGTGCCATGCTCGACTTCACCTACTTTGCGCCCACCAAGATTCACTTCGGCCGAGGCCAGATCAGCCACCTGAGCGAGCTGCGCCAGAGCGGCGATCGGGTGCTTCTCTGCTACGGCGGCGGCAGCATCAAGCGCAATGGCATCTACGACGAGGCGCTTCGCGTCCTGGGCGAGGCCGGCATTCAGGTCTTTGAGCTCGATGGCGTCGAGCCCAACCCCCGCATCCAGACGGTGCGACGCGGCGTCGAGCTCTGCCGCTCCAACGGCATCGACATGGTCCTCGCCATCGGTGGGGGCAGCTCCATCGACTGCGCGAAGGTGGTCGCGGCGGGCGCCCGCTACGACGGGGACCCCTGGGACTTGGTCATCCATCCGCAGCTGATCGAGGCCGCGCTGCCCATCTACACCGTGTTGACGCTCTCGGCCACGGGGTCCGAGATGGACGCCTTCGCGGTGATCAGCGACCTCGAGAAGAACGAGAAGTGGGGGACGGCCGGCTCGGCGCTGCTTCCCACGATGTCCGTGCTCGACCCCAGCTATACCTTCTCGGTGCCCGCGCGCCAGACGGCAGCGGGGACGGCGGACATGATGAGCCACACCTTCGAGAACTACTTCCACTTCGAGCCTGGCAGCTTCCTGCAGGAGCGCCTCGCCGAGGGCATCCTCAAGACCTGCATCCACTACGGGCCCATCGCGCTGGCCAAGCCGGACGACTACGAGGCGCGCGCCAACCTCATGTGGGCGTCGAGCCACGCCATCAACGGCCTGGTGAGCGAGGGCTGCTCGCCGGCATGGTGCGTGCATCCCATGGAGCACGAGCTCTCAGCCTTCTATGACATCACGCATGGAGAGGGGCTCGCGATCCTGACGCCCGCCTGGATGGAGCACGTGCTGGACGAGCGCACGGCTCCCGTGTTTGCGCGCTATGGCCGCAACGTCTGGGGCGTGACTGAGGCCGACGACATGGCCGCGTCGCGCGAGGCCATTCGCCTTACGCGCGAGTTCTTCTTCGGGACGATGGGGATGCCCGCGACGCTGCGCGAGGTGGGCATCGCGAGTGACGAGCACTTCGCGGTGATGGCCAGGAAGGCAGCCGCGGGCTGCAGGGGCAGCTTCGTGGAGCTGGGCGAGAGGGACATCGAGCAGATCTACTCTGCCGCCCTCTAGCGGGAGCGAGGGCCAGGCGAGAGGGACGCGCGTACGGCGCTGGTGGCGGTGCGAGGCGTGGCCAGTTGTGTTACGGCTTCGGCTCGTGCCGCCAGTACGTCGTTGCGCATGCCTCTGGGTCGCTGGCACGCCGTTGCGCGCATTCGTCTGGACTCGCCACGCAGTTGTGCACGTCCCCGGCATCCTCCACGCGAAAGCGCACACTCGTCCCCCTCTCCATCTGCGCAAACGCAGGGTCTGCTGTGCGCAACAGCGTGCTGGGCGAAAGGGGCGTGCGCAATCGCGTGCGGGACGAGGCACGGAAGGTCTGGCGCGCTCGCTTCAGCTTTAAGGAGGGGAAGGGCTACAAGTACAGGCCCGTTGTCGTTCTGGCGTCTGCTCCCTGACGTCAGTTACGCCATATTAGCAGGTAGATAGGTATATTTGACATTACGGGGCATCCTCGCGGGCACTCGGTCGGTCGGGTTATGATGTGGCCGGAGTGAATTATTCATCGGTTCCGCAGGAGGATGGCATGGAAACGAAGTCCATCGGGGTGGTGGCTCTGCTTGTCGTCTCTCTGGTCCTAGTTGTTTGGGGAGCGTTGCTCGTGTCCGGCAGGGGTCTCAGGTCCATTGCGGGAAACAGGAAGGCGACCGATGAGCAAATCGAGGCCCAGAAGCGAGACGGGCTGGGCCACGCGATTGGCGGCATACTGATTGGGATGGCTGCCATCTGCATGGTAGAGCTCATCGTGATGTACCTCTGATGGCCCATGCCTTTGAAGCGATCATCGATTGCTTGGGTTGACCGCATCGCTCAGATTCCGGTCTCGTACCTGGGGATTGCAGGACGCATCGGCCGACTGAGCGACAGGGATCCCTTGGCGCTCGCTTGCATTCTGAGGAAGATTGCATCGAATGTTCACTGATGTCTTGCGTGCTGGGCGGTCCATGTGCGGCCGTGCCGCCAGTACGTCGTTGCGCACGCCTCCGGCATCCGCCACGCAGCTGCGCACATCTCCGGCATCCTCCACGCTAAAGCGCACGCCCGTCCCCCTCGCCATCTGCGCAAACGCAGGGTCTGCTGTGCGCAACAGCGTGCTGGGCGAAAAGGGCGTGCGCAACAGCGTGCTGGATGAAAAACGTGTGCGCATGCGCGTGCGGGATGGGCACTTCGTGCGCTCGTGCGTGCCAAGCGAGAAAGGCACCGCTCATCTCGCTTGAAAGACTTCGAGATAGTACCCGATTTGGGTACTATTCGGGTAAGTACTGCAAAGGAGGTAAAGTATGGCAACTGTGACACCCCCTCATGACGCGGAGATAAAGACACGCGCTCCCCGCAAGGTGCGCGATGGGGCGCGGAAGGTCTACGCGCGCTGGGGCATCAGCCTGAATGACGCGATCAACATGTTCCTGGTCAAGTCGATAGAGGTCGGCGGCCTTCCCTTTGACCTCCGTCCTGAGGCTCCGAGCTTCGAGGAGCTCTCGGCGCTGGCATACAAGGCACAGCTGGACTCCTCGGACACCGCCATCCTCCCTGCGGACTGGGACGAGGATGAGTGACTTGAACCTATGCAGATGGGAGGTCTGGCACGCCCGCTTCAACTTTCAGGAAGGGAAGGGTTACAAGTACAGGCCCGTTATCGTGCTGGCGTCTGATGGCAGAGACCAGCTGGTCATGATGGTTACCAGCGCCACCAACAAGCTCCATCTTGAGAATGACTACAGGCTTGTCGACTGGGCACAGGCGGGGTTGGACAAGCCGTCGATCGCTCGGGTGGATCGCATTGCCCAGATTCCTGCCTCGTACCTGGGGACTGCGGGACGCATTGGCCGATTGAGCGAGAGGGATGCCCTGGCGCTTGCCGGCATCCTGCGGAAGGTCGCGTCGGAGGCGCGCTAATGCCTGCAAGGCAGGTCGGCATGTGTGCGAGCTGTGCCGCCACGCAGTTGCGCACGCCTCCGGCATCCGCCACGCGCTTGCGCACACTCGCCCCTCTCACCATCTGTGCAAACGCAGGGTCCGCCGTGCGCAACAGCGTGCTGGGCGAAAAGAGCGTGCGCAATCGCGTGCCGAGCGAGAGCAGCAGCTCGGGCGACGCCGCGAGCTCTATCTGGCGAAGGGCGCACCGCTCTTCGGCGGCCAGGTCTTCGTGCCCGACGACCTGGACGTCATCGAGCTGGGATAGTCTTTCCCCAACGCGAACCGAAGGGACGTCACATATGAACATGCAAGAGGCCATGGCCGCGCGCCACACGGTGAGGAAATTCGACGGACGGTCGCTCGACGACCAGGGTCTTGCCGCCCTCGAGGGGCGCGTCGAGCTCCTCAACCACGAGCATGGCACCCACATGGTGCTCGTCCACGACGACGGACATGCCTTTGGCGCGCTGCTCCGCATGACGCTCGCCCGCGGCGTGCGTGACTACGTCGCCCTCATGGGTCCCGAGGACGGCTCGCTCGACGAGGCGCTGGGCTGGTGCAGCTCGGACCTCATGCTCCATGCCCAGACCTTGGGCCTGAACAGCTGGTGGGTGGGCGGGACCTTCAGCCGTGGCGGTGCTTCGCGTGCGGCGGGTATGGCCCAGGGCGAGAAGCTCGTGGGCATCGTCTGCGTGGGCCATGGCCTCGAGCAGGGGAGGCCTCACCGCTCCAAGCGTGCGGACCAGGTGAGCTCCTACGCAGGCGAGGAGCCCGAGTGGTTCAGGGCGGGCGTCGAGGCGGCCCTCCTTGCCCCCACTGCCATCAACCGTCAGGCGTTCATGCTGGAGGGCTCGGGCCGCACGGTGCATGCGAGCTATGCGCCCGGGGCGCTCGCCGGCGTCGACCTGGGCATCGTGAGGCATCATTTCGAGCTGGGCGCTGGCAGGGAGAACTTCGACTGGGCGTAGTCCCCGTGCTACCCGTACCTCTCACCATGTGACAATGTTGAGTTGCGCTGTCCTGGTGATTGACCGCAGAACTTTGCGGATTGGATTGACGATGCGACAGATTCACATTCCGAGACAAATGGGGCAAGCGGTTCGTTCGAGGAGGCTCGAGCTTGGGCTGACGCGGCGGGAGCTTGCGGACAAGGCCGGGGTGTCCGAGCGGCTTGTGCTCTCGCTTGAGCAGGGAGAGGCGACGGGCATTCGACTCGACAAACTCTTGGGGATCTTGGGCTCCCTTGGGCTCTCGCTGTATGTTGGTGGTGGCTCGAGCACCGCGACTGCCGTGCGGCAGGCGTCTGCTTCGCCTCAGGTGTCTGACGAAGAGCTAACGAAATGCTATGAAGAGACCTACGCGGACTTTGTTGCCGAGTCCCTCTCCGATGCGTATGGCTGGGAGGGGTGAGGATGTCCCGACAGCTTGTCGCAATTATGGGAACCAAAGAGGTCGGCATGCTCTCGCAGACCGACTCGGGCAGCTTCGAGTTCAGGTATGCCGATGGCTACGATGGAATTCCCCTCTCCCTTTCCCTTCCCGTGAGGAATGGTGCATATGCGGAGCGAAGACTAAGGCCCTATCTGTTCGGCCTCTTGCCCGACAGCGAGGCAGTCCGCCGAGACATTGCACGTGAGTTCGACGTGAGCGCCAATAATCCCCTGGCCCTGCTTGAGCATATCGGCCTGGACTGTCCTGGCGGGGTCCAGTTCTGCACGCCAGACAGCGTGTCTAAGGTGCTGGGACGCTCCTCACGCTACGTGTCCCTCTCTGACGAACAGATTTGCAATCGCCTCAGACGGCTTCGCCAAGGCCCGGAGGACTCTTGGGTGGGGAGGGGGGAGCATTGGTCGTTGGGTGGCAATCAGGGGAAGTTCGCACTTGCATTGCGAGAAGGCGCGTGGTGCTCCTGCGAGGGATCCGCCGCGACCACGCATATCTTCAAGAACGGGGTCCTTGGCTATAGCCTCCAGGCTCTGAACGAATACGTGTGCATGAGACTTGCTGCTGCATGCAACCTGCCCGTATCAAGGGTCGAATACAGGATGTTCGGAGATGAGCCCGCAATCGTCGTTCGTTGCTATGACAGGGCGGTCGGCCGAGAGGGCGAGATCGCTCGCATCCACCAGGAGGACCTATGCCAGGCCTTGGGCGTCATGCCCGACATGAAGTACACGATTGACGGAGGCCCCGGGGCGTTGGACGTCGTACGGTTGCTGTCGAAGACCAGCAGGGCACGCACAAATGTTGAGCTGTTCACCAGGATGCTCTTCTTCAACACGCTGATAGGGGCTCCAGATGCTCATGCCAAGAACTATTCGGTCCTGCTGGGCGGAGGGGGCGACGCGCTTCTGGCTCCGATGTACGACGTCGCATCTGGCCTTTGCTACGAGTCCATGCGCAGGGACGGACGGCTTGCGATGGGCATAGGGGGAGAGAATCGCTTCGGTCGGATGAGCAGAAAGGCATTGAGCAAGTATGCAGAGGGTGCGGGCATGAGGGGCTATGGATTCGACGAGGCATGGTGCGTGGAGACTATGCTGCGGATCGCGTCCGATGTAATCGGCAAGATTGGCGGGGTGTTCGATGCCAGCGAGGGTCTTCCGGGCATCGAGGAGCTGAGATCCAGGATGGAGACGCCAATAACGCGCAACTTCGAGCGCATCATGGCACAGCTCAAATAGAACAAGGACTTGCGCTCGCTACCTCGCGGACGCGTGCTCCTGGGCTGCGGCCACGAAGCTCTCGATCAGCCGCCGCTGGTGCCAGTCGCTGGCAAACATGAGCTCCGGGTGCCACTGGACCGCCCACACGTAGCTCTTCTGGGGCATCCACACGGCCTCGACGAGCCCGTCGTCCGACCAGGCCATGGGCTCAATTCCCGGCGCGAGCTCGCGCAGGGCCTGGTGGTGCTTGCTGTTGACGCCCATGGACGGCTCCCCGTCGAGCAGCCTGCCAAGAGGGCTTCCCTCGACGATGCTCACGTCGTGCCACGGTGCGTCGAAGGGCGGGTCCATGCGGTGGGTGTGGCTCTGCGGGCACTGCGTGGGGATGTCCTGGACGAGGTTGCCGCCCAGCGCGACGTTGATGACCTGGATGCCACGGCAGATGCCCAGCACGGGCAGGTCGCGGCTCACGGCGCGAGGCACCAGCACCATCTGCAGGGCGTCGAGCTCCCTCTGGGGCTCGTCCACCTGGGGCAGCGGGCTCTCTCCGTACAGATGGGGATTGACGTCGTAGCCGCCGGTGAGCAGGATGCCGTCCACGTGACCCAGGATCTGGTCGATGTCGGTCACGTCGTTGGTGTAGGGAAGCATGACGGGAATCGCCCCACAGGCAGTCAGCGCCTCGAAGTAGCCGGGACGGATCACCGTCTCGTCCGTGTCGGGGTTGGTAAGGGGGGTCACTCCTATGATTGGCTTCATGCTCGCATCCTCGTTCGTTTGGCAACCTATTGAGCATAGACCACAATTGCACGCATGGCAGGCAATTGACAAAGTCGAAAGACCGTTGCCGAGCGGTCGTGGCTTGGCTAGGGTGGGCGTGACAAACGTGACGCTGGACGGTCGACATGGGTCGTCCGTATGGGCGAGAGGAACGGGAGGATCCCATGGAAGGCGAAGGCCAGACGAACGACCGCGTCGAATGGGAGGGCGGCGTGGCAGGGCTTGACGACCATGAGCGTCGTGTGACCCAGGCGGGAAACCCCGCCCGCCCCGAGGGCAGCTTCGGCGCCCAGATGCTGCGGCGCATGAACCAGAGCCATGAGGGCCTCACCAACTGGGCACTCGACTTCCTGTCCTTCGCCCCGGGCGACCAGGCCCTGGACGTGGGCTGCGGTGGAGGGGCAACCATGGGCCGCCTGGGCCAGCGCATCGCCGCGGCCGGGGACGGCACCCTGTGGGGCCACGTCACCGGACTGGACTACTCCGAGGTCTCATGCGAGCAGTCCCGCCTGGCAAACACCGAGCCCATCGCAGCGGGCGCGATGGACGTGGTCTGCGCCTCGGTGGCCAAGCTTCCCTTTGAAGATGCGAGCTTCGATGTGGTGACCACGGTCGAGAGCTTCTACTTCTGGCCAGACCCCGAGGCGAACCTGCGCGAGGTCGCTCGTGTCGTCCGTCCGGGCGGCCGCTTCCTCCTGGTCGCTGACGTGTACCTGCACGAGGGGCTCGACCCGGACACCCTGGCGAACATCCGCAAGTACGACCTGACGGTCCTCTCGCCCGAGGGGTACGAGGCGGCCATGCTGGGAGCGGGCTTCTCGTCCTGTCGCTGCCATCTGAGCGAAGAGGGTTGGATCGCTGTGGAGGCCCAACGTTAGGCCGGAGCATCGACGAAGGGGACGGTGGGACGCGGCTCCAAGCACCGGCCCGTCAACACATGGAGCGCTCGAACGTCGGGGCGGCGGGTCCAGATGGGTCCGCCGCCCCTCCTTCTTGGGTCGCAATCATCTTTTCGCATGCCTCCAGCAGCCGTCTGCGAAATGCCTCCCTTTCTCGACGGAGCGAAAGGTATTATCTGGTATACCTAAGGCATACGAAGTAATACCAATGCAGCAGCAAAACGTAGCAAAAAACAGCTCGCAGGGGTGAACATGAAGGAAAAGCTGACGCCGGTGGTGGCCAAGGTCCTTCCCGACGAGAAGGACCGCTTCTTCGAGGCGACCGAGCAGATCGGGACCACGCCGTCCAACGCCATCCGGATGTTCATCTCGGCGTTCAACCGAGCCGGTACGTTTCCGTTCGAGATAGTCGCCCCGAAGGTGGGGGATGGGGGGATCGCCGATGCGCGCGGAGATACGGTGGCGCTTTCTTAGGGCGTCCATCTTGCTTGCGAGGGTCCTTCCCTGCACGATGACCTCGCGCATGCGCAGCGCCTACGTCTCGAACTCCCTCCGCTGCATGTGGCACTAGCCAGACGCGCCTGGCCATGACTTGGGTCCAGAGGCGTCTGGCCTCTGGCGCGCCTGTCGCTGTGCCGCTCCAGGGAGTATTTTTATGTTTATCGTCAGCAAGATAAACAACAACGTGGCCATCGCACTGGATGACAGCGGGCGCAAGCTCGTGGTCTTCGGTCGTGGCATCGGCTTTCCCAAGACTCCCTACGAGCTCAAGGATTCCACGCAGATCGAGCGCGCCTTCTATGGCATCGACAAGAGCCTGCTTCCCATGCTGGTCTCGCTCTCTGACAAGGTGCTCGAGGCCTCCGCGGAGATAATCGAGCTGGCAGGCGACCGCTTCGGCGAGCTCAATCCCAACCTGGTCCTGACCCTCGCCGACCACCTGCAGTTCGCCATCAGTCGAGAGGAGGGCGGGATTCACCTCGAGAACCCGCTCTCGACCCAGATCGGCATCGTGTATCCGCGCGAGGTCGAGGTGGGCTGGAAGGGCCTGGACGTCTGCGAGCGCTGCTGCGGGATTCGCCTGCCCGACTCCGAGGCCTACACCATTGCCGTGCACATCGTCAGCGCCGAGATGGACCAGGCCTCTGGGGCGGGCGGCATGCACCTGGTCATGGAGAGCACCGAGCTCATAGAGGAGATCGTCTCCATCGTGGAGTCCTTCGCGGGCGGGGTGCTGGACCACAAGTGCTATGCCTACACCCGCTTCATCACGCACCTGCGCTACCTGGTCTCGGTCCTCCTCGGCGACGCCGAGCCGCCCGAGGGGGGCATCGACGCGGATGGCATGCTGGCCATGATCCGCAAGGCCTACCCTGCCGCCTATGCCTGCACCGAGCGCATCGTCGAGCACCTCCGCAAGCGCAGCTCCTGGGAGTGCACAAGCGAGCAGCGCCTCTACCTCGCCATGCACGTCAACCAATTCCTCAAGGCCCAATAGCCCCCACGGCGCCGGCGGCGTCGCGCGGCGAGGCCCCAAGTCAGCCCTACAAGCCCCTAGGAAAGGGAGTACGGATGGATCCAGCAAAGAGCGCGGCAGAAATCCTCGAGGCGGTGGGAGGCAAGGAGAACATCTCTGACGTCTCGCACTGCTTCACCAGGCTCAGGCTCGTCCTCAAGGACGAGGGCAAGGTCGACCAGAAGAGGGTCGAGCAGACCGAGGGCGTGATCCAGGTGGTCAAGGCCCAGGGCCAGTTCCAGGTCGTCCTGGGGGCCAAGGTCGAGAAGGTCTACGACGCGCTCCTGCCCATGGCGGGCATCGAGGGCACCGGCCTCGTCGACGCCGAGACCGGCAAGCCCGTCGCCGACGAGCCCAAGGGCAAGCTGGGCGACCGCATCCTGCAGACCGTCGCCAAGATGTTCACCCCGCTTATTCCCGCCATCGCCGCGGCCGGCCTGATCAAGGGCCTGCTCACCGCCGCGAAGCTCATCTTCGCGCGCCAGGGCATCGACATCGCGACTTCCGATACCTACGTGCTCCTCTATGCCGCGAGCTAGATCATCTTCTACTTCATGCCCGTCTTCCTGGGCTACACCGCGGCCAAGGCGCTCAAGTGCAACGAGATCATCGCCATGGTGCTGGGTGGCTTCCTCTGCTACCCGCAGGTCGACGCCCTGATTCAGGATACCTCCACGGCGACGGTCATCTTCGGCCTGCCCGTGGTCAAGGCGGCCTGGACCATCGGTGAGTCAACCAAGGTCTTCAGCTACACCGAGTCGGTCATCCCCATCCTGCTGGCCGTGCTCGTCCTCATGTACGTCGAGCGCTTCCTCAAGAAGTACGTCCCCGAGATCCTGCAGATCATCGTGGTCCCCGGCGTCTCCCTCATCGTTATGCTGCCCCTCACCCTCTGCCTCCTCGGGCCCGTGGGCATCGTCATCGGCAACGTGATCCAGGTCGTCTACTACGCCCTCATGAACTTCAACGCCCTGCTCGGCGGTGCCGTGGTCGGCAGCCTCTGGGGCGTGCTCGTCATCTTCGGCGCCCACCGCGCCCTGCTTCCCGTGGGCCTCAACGACGTCGCCGTGAGCGGCAGGCAGAACCTGCTCGCCTTTGCCGGCGCTGCCAACTTCGCCCAGGGCGGAGCCGCCCTCGGCGTCATGCTCAAGACCAAGAACGAGCAGCTCAAGGGCGTCTCTGCCTCTGCGGTCATCTCGGCCGTGCTCGTCGGCATCACCGAGCCCGCCATCTACGGCTGCAACCTGCGCTTCAAGAGGCCCATGGTCTGCGCCATCGTCGCCGGTGCGATCGGCGGCGCCATCATGGGCGCGGGCGGGGTCTACGGCGACGCCTTCGCCAACAACGGCGTCCTGACCATCTTCACCTACGCCGCCTTCGGCATGACCCCGTTCGTCTTCTACCTTGTGGGCTGCCTGGTCGCCTTCGTGGGCGCCTGCGTCGCCACCTACGTGGTGGGCTTCGAGGACCTGCCCGCGACTGTGGGCGAGAAGGCCCCTGCGGCCTCCGTCGCCGCCCAGGCCTAGCCAGATCGTGGAAGAGGAGCACGCAATGCCAGCAAGCTTCCCCAAGGGCTTCAGGTGGGGCGCCTCGTCCTCGGCCTTCCAGATCGAGGGGGGCTGGGACGAGGGCGGCAAGGGCCCGAGCGTCGCGGACCACAACGCCTTCAAGCGCTCCGACCGCCAGGCCGACACCAAGGTCGCCAGCGACCTCTACCACCGCTGGCGCGGTGACGTCGCGCTCATGAAGGAGCTCGGCCTGGGCATGTATCGCTTCTCCATCGCCTGGACGCGCATCGTTCCCGACGGCGACGGCGAGGTGAGCGAGGAGGGCGTCGCCTTCTATGACGCGCTCATCGACGAGCTGCTCGCCGCGGGAATCGAACCCTGGGTGACCCTGTACCACTTCGACCTGCCCTGGGCGCTCGTGGAGCGCCACGGGGGCTGGGCCGACCGTCGCTGCGTCGATGCCTTCGACCGCTATGCCCGCATCTGCTTCGAGCGCTTCGGCGACCGCGTCAAGCATTGGCAGACCATCAACGAGCAGAACCTCATGGTCCGCGTGGACGAGCGCATGAACATCGCGGCGTCCGACCCCCTCGAGGCCGACCGCCTGCGCGCCCAGATGGACTACCACATGTCCCTGGCGCACGCCCGCGCGACGAGGTCCTGTCACGAGCTGGTCGAGGGAGGGCTGGTGGGCCCTGCCATCTCGTCCACCTGCACCTACCCGCTCACACCCAAGCCCGAGGACGTCTGGGCCGCGCGCAGCAACGACTACCTCAAGACCCTGTACAACCTGGACATGTGCCAGTACGGTGCCTACTCCGGCTTCTACATGGACTACCTCGAGAAGCGCGGCATCGTGCCCGTCATGCTCCCCGAGGATGCGGAGACCCTGCGCCATGGCAAGATGGACTACCTGGCGCTGAACTACTACCGCACCCTCTGCGCGAGCTACCTCCCCGTCGACGACGAGCACCCCCTGGGGTCTCGCGCCTTCCGGGGCAACGAGGTGGACTTCGACCAGTACGGCTGGTGCCGCGACGAGAGGAACCCCTCCCTCGAGGCCAGCGAGTACGGTGCCCAGATCGACCCCATGGGCCTGCGCATCGTGCTCGACGAGTACTACGCACGCTACCGTGTGCCCATCATCATCACCGAGAACGGCCTGGGGGCTCCCGACGAGCTCACGGCCGACGGGCGCGTGCACGACGACTATCGCATCGACTACCTGCGCGCCCACGTGGGGGCCTGTCGCGACGCGATGCGCGACGGCGTCGAGCTCATGGGCTACTCGCCCTGGTCCGTCATGGACCTCCTGAGCTCGCACCAGGGCTTCCGCAAGCGCTACGGCTTCATCTACGTGGACCGTGGCGAGCACGACCTGCGGAGCCTCGAGCGCGTCCGCAAGGACAGCTTCTTCTGGTACCAGAACGTGATTAGGACCAACGGGGCCGAGCTCTAGTCGGGCCAGGCACACGTTCCAAGAGGGGAGAGCCGCTTCGGCGATGGCCGCGGCGGCTCTCCCCTTCGCATGGCGCGCCTCCCCGGCGCTTGCATCGGGCATGGTCGGGTGGGGGAGAGGGACGCGCCGCGACGGGCCGTGCGCCTTGTTGGCGCGGACACAGGAGGGCGGGGCGGCCCGAAGTTGGACCGCCCCGCCTGACGTGCGACTATGAGCGCCCGCGCTACTGGATCTGGGACACCATGGCCATGTTGGTCGAGGTGATGTAGTCGCCCTGGGAGGGAGAGGTCTGGGGGTCGCCGGCGGTGATGACCACCAGGTCGTCCTTCTCGACCAGGCCCTGCTCCTTCGCCACCGTCAGCGCGTTGTAGCAGGTGGCAGAGAGCGAGCCCTGCTCGGTGGTCTTGTAGGCGTGGACGCCCCACTGGAAGCAGGTCTTGCGGATGGCGTGGTTGGACGGCGACATCGCGTAGATCGGCAGCTTGGGACGGAAGTTCGAGATCAGGCGCGCGGTTCGGCCGGAGTGCGTGGGGCAGATGATGCACTTGGCGTTGACGCGGTCGGCGATCTCGACCGCGGCCAGGCCGATGGAGGCGTTGACGTTGCGCAGGCCGCCGCGGTCGTGGAAATTGTGGCGCTCGAGCAGGTAGCGCTCGGTCTCCTTGCAGATGGAGGCCATGGTCTTGACGGCCTCGATGGGGTACTTGCCGGCAGCGGTCTCGCCCGAGAGCATGACGCAGTCGGTGCCGTCGTAGACCGCGTTGGCGACGTCGTTGACCTCGGCGCGGGTGGGACGGGGGTTGCGGATCATAGAGTCCAGCATCTGCGTGGCGGTGATGACGGGCTTGTAGGCGTCGTTGCACTTCTGGATGATGGTCTTCTGGATATGAGGGACCTGCGCCGCGGGAATCTCGACGCCCAGGTCGCCGCGGGCGACCATGATGCCGTCGGAGACCGCCAGGATCTCGTCGAAGTTCTTGACGCCCATGGCGCTCTCGATCTTCGGGAAGATGTAGACGTTGCGCATGCCACTCTCGGCGCAGATCTGGCGAATCTCCTCGACGGCGCCGGCGTTGCGGATGAAGGACGCGGCGATGGCGTCGATGCCCAGCTCGCAGCCAAACATGATGTCGGCGCGGTCCTGCTCGGTGACGGAGGGCAGGCCCACCTCGACGTTGGGCACGTTGACGCCCTTGTGCTCGCCCAGCTCGCCGCCGTTGGTGACCTTGCAGTACATGTCCTCGCCCACGACGTGGTCGACCTCCAGGCCGATGAGGCCGTCGTCGATCAGGATGGTGGAGCCCTTCTCCACCTCGTGGGGGAGCTCGGCGTAGTCGAGCGAGAAGCGCTCGGCCGTGCCCTCGATGGAGGTGTCGGTGGTCACGATGATGTCGTCGCCGGTGTTGAGGGTGACCTTCTGGCCGTCCTTGAGCAGGCCGGTGCGGATCTCGGGGCCCTTGGTGTCGAGCATGATGGCCACGGGGATGGACAGCTCGCTCGAGATGCGGCGGACGCGCTCGATGTTGTTGCGGTGGTAGTCGTGGCTGCCGTGGCTGAAGTTGAAGCGGGCCACGTTCATGCCGTTCTTGATGAGCTCGGTCAGGACCTCGTCGCTCTCGGTCGCGGGACCCATGGTGCAGACGATCTTGGTTCTCTTGGCAGGCATGTTCGTTCCTTTCGGTCTTCCTATGTGACTCAGGCTGGTCCGAAAGGGGACCAGCCTGATTTTGGCGTCCAACAAAACTGACGACCGATGATTATAGGACGTCCGCAGATGCGTCATTGACAAATGGGCAACTTGCCTAGCAAACGACGCTGCGCTCCACAAAATCGGTACCGTTGGCGAAGGCGCGGGCGTTCTGGAGCGTGACCTTGGCTATCTGGCCCAGCGCCTCCTTGGTGAAGAAGGCCTGGTGGGAGGTCATGACCACGTTGGGGAAGGAGCAGAGGCGGGCGGTGATGGAGGAGCCCAGGATCTGGTCCTCGCGGTCCTGGTAGACGTTGGCGTTCTCCTCCTCGTAGACGTCGAGGCCGGCGGCGCCGATCTTGCCCGACCTGATGCCGCGGATGAGCGCGTTGGAGTCGACCAGGCCGCCGCGGCCCGTGTTGACGAAGATGACGCCGTCCTTCATCTTGGCGATGCTCTCGTCGTTGATCATGTGGTAGCTGTCCTCGTTGAGGAAGGCGTGGAGCGAGATGAGGTCGGCGCGGGCGTACAGCGTGTCGTAGTCCACGTACTCGTCGATGATGTGCTCGTCGTCGACGAGGCTCTGGTTGGGATAGAGGTCGGAGCCCAGGACGGTCATGCCGAAGCCCTTGCAGATGCGGCAGAGCGCGGCGCCGATGCGGCCGGTCCCGATGATGCCCGCGGTCTTGCCGTGCAGCGTCACGCCCACGAGCCCCTCGAGCGAGAAGTTGTTCTCGCGCACGCGGATGTAGCCCTTGTGGATGCGGCGGTTGGCGGTGAGGGCGAGACCCATGGCATGCTCGGCGATGGCCTCGGGCGAGTAGGCGGGGACGCGCGTGACCTTCATGCCCAGGGACTTGGCGAAGTCCACGTTGACGGCGTCGAAGCCGGCGCAGCGCATGAGGATCAGTCCGACCCCCAGGCCGCGCAGCACCTCGAGCGTCATGGCCGAGATGTCGGCGTTCACGAAGGCGCAGACGGCGTCGTAGCCCTGGGCAAGTGTGGCGGTGAGCGGGGTGAGGTTGGTCTCGGTGAAGTCGACCTTGAGCTCGGGGTAGTCGGAGAGGATCGAGTTGAACGAGGACTTGTCGTAGCTCTTGGTGCCGAAGACGAGAACGTTCATGTGACGATTCCTTTCTCTGGGAGCCGCAGCCCCGATCCAAGTACGTTCTGACGTCTTGATTCTAACGCAGGTGAGGGTCCTGAGGCGCAGGTCGCCGCTCGCCCGTCGGGTCGCGGGGAGAGCGGGTGGGGGTCGGTGGGGGTCGGCGGAGCCGCGCGCGGCGGGCGAGGGGCGACAATCGGCGGAGCCGCGCGCGAAGTCGGCGGGCGCGCGCCCGGGGGACGGTGGGGCGTCCGCGCCGAGCCGGTGGGCGAGAGAAGTTGTTTGCTGTTCTCGCATACAACTTCAAAACCGGGCAAGCGTTCTACCTGCTGATATGTAGCCCCTCGTGTCAAGGGGCAAAAAGGTCCCAGCCCAAGGTTTCTCGACTCGGGCTGGGACCTTCCCCCTATGACCAACCGTCCCGGTCCGCGGCACTCAAGCGTGTCTGATTCGACGCACGACTGCGAGTCTGACATCCGCGTGTTGGCTAACGCATTCCGATGCCTCGGCTGGGGAGTTCCGCGCGTCTAGGTTCGTGCATGGCCCGTCTCCGGGCTGCACATAGCGGATTCGCGGGTTGCCCCACGCGCCATCTCGTCGGGACGCGGGACGATGTGGTTTTGTCGGTGCGCCCTACTCGGCGCCCGTCGCGAGCGCCCAGACGAAGCCGGCCATCTCGCGGGCCACGGCGACCTTCACGAGGTTCGGGGCCTTGCCCCTCCTGGAGAGCGCGGCGTAGCGGTCATGGAGCCTGCGGTTCGCCTTCCTTGCCGACGCGGCGTCGCGCGGCGCCAGCTTGGCCGCCGCCTCCCGCTGAGTCTCCAGCGCGGGCGGCCACGCCCTCGCATGGTGCCAAGAGGCCTCGACGAGCAGGCGCCTCACGTGCCCGTTCCCGGTCTTCGTGATTCTGCCGCGCGACCGGGACTCCCCGCTCGAGGACTCGGAGGGCACGAGGCCGACGTAGGACATGAACGACCGCGCGTCGGGAAAGCGCGAGAAGTCGCCGACCTCCGCCGCGATCGAGAACGCGGACACGGTGGCGATGCCCCTCAGCGCCGAGAGCCTCGCGACCGTCGGCCCCCACTCGGGCGTCGCCGCCTGCTCGGCGATGGCCCCGTCGAGGCGGTCCCGCCTCTCCTCGGCGTTGGTGACGCAAGCGAGGTAGTCGTCGTAGACGAGCCGCTCGCTGGGCTCCCCGAAGTGCAGCGACGACAGCCAGGCGCGGCGCCTCCTGGTCCACGTGGCGCCCCCGTCCCAGACGATCCCCTTCCTGAGCGGGAACTTGGAGAGCTGGTGGCGCGCGCATCAGGTCCTCGCGGCAGTCCTCTCGTGCACGGGAAAGGTCGCGCGCCGCCTCCTGGGCGGGCGTGGGCACGGCGACCTCGACCACGTTGCCGACGGCGAGCGTGCGGGCGAGGAAGGCGGCGTCGCGCCTGTCGGTCTTCACCCTGTCCCCGGACGGCCGGAGCATCTTCGAGACGGCCCCGACGACGCACGGCACGTCGGCGGCCTCGAGCTTCCGCTGCAGGTCGAAGCCGGTGGGGCCGCTCTCGTAGACGCACCTGGCCGGCTGCGGCAGCCCCTTGCACCACCCCGCCACCGCGCTGGCGTCGTAGCCGAACGACGACCGGAGCACCTCGCCCGTCTCGACCACGAGCGCGGAGGCGCAGATGGACCTTGCATGCACGTCAAGACCGACGTATGTAGAATTGAGCATGGCTGGGACCTCCCGTGATTGTGATATGCCTGACACCGACAGCGGCAAGGCTAACTCACGTTGCCCCCGAAGAGGGCCCATTCGGTCATCACCAGAGCGAGTCCCAGCCACCTCTCTTCATATCGTCTAGCCCAAGCGGCTGGCACGGAACCGGTCCTGACGAGATGGCGTGGGCGTCGCCGAGGAGTGGCGTGCGCACCGAGGTGGAGGAGAGGGACATGATCTATGACGGCATGGCTGGCGTCGAGCGCTACGGTGGCCTCTACAGAGGCTTTGACGTGCTCATCGACTGGTTGGGGAAGAACGACTACCGTGCCCTCGAGGCAGGCAGGCACGAGATCCTGGGTGACAGGGTCTTCGCGCTGGCGCAGGACGCCACCACGCGCAGGCGTGGGGACGCGCATTACGAGGCGCACCGTCGCTACATGGACCTCCAGGTGGACGTCGAGGGTTACGAGGCGTTTCTCGTGACCCCGGGAGCGACGGAGCCCCTCTCGCCTTACGACGAGGGGGCGGACAAGCAGTACCTCGATGTGGCGGTGGGAAACGATGACGAGTTCGGCGGGGAACTGGGCCACGGGCGCTTCGCCCTCTTCGTGGTGGGGGAGCCGCACATGCCCAACCTGGCCCCGGCGGGCATGGAGCCCGGCCCCATCCGGAAGGTCTGCTTCAAGATCCTGGCCGACGAGCTCTGGGATTAGGGCGAGTGGGTGGGGATGGGGTGCCGGAGCGTGGTGCGCGTGTGTCCCTCGTGGCCGCGTCCCTTGCCGCGAGAGGGGCGATGTGGGTGCTTCACCTGCCACTTGGGGCAAGAAGTGGGTGGTTCCGGGTGCTTTTCGCCGAGAAAACCACCCACATCGAGCTTTCCGTGGAACGGTGACGTTCCCGTGGTACGGCGAGTGGCCTCTCGCATGTACAATGTCTTGCTTATAAGGTGCCTGGCACGGCAACCTTGGTGAGCCCTTGCCCCTCCTGGGGAATTATGATCGGGCATCAATCTGCCAGGTGCGTCGCCGTGGCGGCAGGGGGCCGCCACCAGACCCAGGGGGGATAGCAGTGAGAGAGTATCTGGTTCCCGCGCAGGACGTGCTCAAGGAGTGCGGCGCGGACGAGGAGCAGGGGCTCGGTGTCGGCAGGGCCGCCGAGCTCCTGGAGCAGAACGGGCCCAACAGGCTCAAGGAGGCCGAGAAGGACCCGCTGTGGAAGCGCTTCTTCCAGCAGATGGCCGACCCCATGGTCATCATGCTCATCATCGCGGCCGTCATCTCGGCCCTGACGGGCATCGTCCAGGGCGAGGCCGACTTCGCCGACGTGATCATCATCATGTTCGTCGTCGTGCTGAACTCGGTGCTGGGCGTGGTCCAGGAGGCCAAGAGCGAGGAGGCGCTTGCCGCCCTGCAGGAGATGGCAGCCGCCACCAGCAAGGTCGTCCGCGACGGCAAGGTCGTCAGCGTGCCGAGCTCCGAGCTGGTCGTGGGTGACATCGTGATCCTCGAGGCGGGCGACTCCGTCCCGGCGGATTGCCGCATCCTCGAGAGCGCCTCCATGAAAATCGAGGAGGCGGCCCTCACGGGCGAGTCCGTGCCGGCCACCAAGCACGCTGAGGTCATCTCCCTCGAGGAGGGCGCCGACGACGTGCCCCTGGGCGACCGCAAGAACATGTGCTACATGGGCTCCACCGTCGTCTTCGGCCGCGGCCGCGCCGTCGTGGTCGCCTGCGGCATGGATACCGAGATGGGCAAGATCGCCGACGCCCTGGCCCAGGCCGAGGAGGGGCAGACGCCCCTGCAGGTCAAGCTCGACGAGCTCTCGCGGGCCCTCACCATCCTGGTCGTCGCCATCTCGGCCATCGTCTTCCTGACCGGCTTCGTGAAGCACGGCCTGGGCTTCATCTCTGACCTCGGCCTGGTGCTCAACACCTTCATGATCGCCGTGTCCCTGGCCGTCGCCGCCATCCCCGAGGGCCTGGTCGCCGTCGTGACCATCGTCCTCTCCATGGGCGTCACCAAGATGAGCGAGAAGAACGCCATCATCCGCAAGCTCAGCGCCGTCGAGACCCTGGGCTGCACCCAGATCATCTGCTCCGACAAGACGGGCACCCTGACCCAGAACAAGATGACCGTGGTCGAGCACGCGACCGAGGACCTCACGGCCCACGTGCGCACCATGGCCCTGGCCTCCGATGCCAAGTGGGACGACGCCGAGGGCGTCGCCACCGGCGAGCCCACCGAGGCCGCCCTCGTCGCGGATGCCGCCAAGGAGGGCTACACCACCACGAAGCTCGCGCAGAGCCGCCCGCGCGTGGGAGAGGCGCCCTTCGACTCCGGCCGCAAGATGATGTCGGTCGTGGTCAGGGATCACGACGGCTACGAGCAGCACACCAAGGGCGGCCCCGACGTGGTCCTGGCCCGCTGCACCCGCTACATGAGCGAGGACGGCGTCGTGCCCATGACCGACGAGCTCCGCCGCCAGGTCATGGACCAGAACAAGGCCATGGCGGACCGCGCCCTGCGCGTCATGGCCTCGGCGCGGCGCGACTGGGGCAAGGAGATGCCCGAGTCCTTCGAGCCCGGCTTCCTCGAGCAGGACCTCACCTTCGTCGGGCTCTCCGGCATGATCGACCCCGTCCGCCCCGAGGTGAAGGCGGCCATCGAGGAGGCCCACTCCGCCGGTATCCGCGTGGTCATGATCACGGGCGACCACATCGACACGGCCGTGGCCATCGCCCGCGAACTGGGCATCATCGAGAGCCGCGAGCAGGCGATCACCGGTGCCGAGCTCGACCGCATCTCGGACGAGGACCTCGCCGACGAGGTGGAGCGCTTCGGCGTCTACGCCCGCGTCCAGCCCGAGCACAAGGTGCGCATCGTCGACGCCTGGAAGAAGAAGGACAAGGTCGTCGCCATGACCGGTGACGGCGTCAACGACGCCCCCTCCATCAAGAAGGCCGACATCGGCGTGGGCATGGGCATCACCGGCACCGACGTCACCAAGAACGTCGCCGACATGGTCCTGGCAGACGACAACTTCGCGACCATCATCAACGCCTGCGAAGAGGGTCGCCGGATCTACGACAACATCCGCAAGTGCATCCAGTTCCTCCTGAGCTCCAACCTGGCCGAGGTCATCACGGTGTTCGTCGCGTCGCTCATGGGTTTCACCCTGCTCGAGCCCACGCACCTGCTCTGGATCAACCTCATCACCGACTCCCTGCCCGCTCTCGCCATGGCGACCGAGGGTGCCGAGCCAAACATCATGGAGCGCCAGCCCCGCGACTCGAAGGACGGCATCTTCTCCAACGGGATGGGCCTCGACACCATCGTCCAGGGCACCATCATCTCCGTGCTGACGCTCGTCGCCTACTTCATCGGCCTGGCGACGGAGGGCGTATCCCTGGCCGACGTGGTCGCGGGCAACGGCAGCGGGCTCGAGGGCATGACCATGGCCTTCCTTACGCTCTCGATGGTCGAGATGTTCCACTCGCTCAACATGCGCAGCCGCCGCGAGTCCGTCTTCACCCTCAAGAAGCAGAACTTCTGGCTCTGGGGCGCCTTCGTCGTGGCCCTGCTCCTGACCTTCGTGGTGATCGAGACGCCGCTCTCCGAGGCCTTCGACTTCGCCGAGCTGGACCTCGTCCACTACGCCATCTCGATGGGCCTCGCCGCGCTGATCATCCCGATCGTCGAGCTGGAGAAGGCCATCATGCGCCGCGTCGACAAGGCGAAAGCCTAAGCGTTGGGTCGTCGCAACGACAGAGGCAGGCGTGCCAAGAGGGGCGTCGGCGGGGGCATGGGGCTCCCGTCGGGGCCCCTCTCCCTTGCCGACCTGCCCGACTTCTCCGAGCTGCGCGCAAGCGGACGCCAGGAGGCCGCCTTTGCTGGAATCATGGACAGGGAGGGGACTGCGGGCGGCCGCGAGGGGGAGGGCGAGCTGAGCCTGGGCTGCGTGGTGCGCCTGGACCGGGGCTTCCCCGTCGTCCTCTGCCGGGAGGGGGCGTTCAGGGCGGAGTTCGCCGTGGCGCTCTCGAAGGCCGGCCGCGTGGATGCCAGCAAGGGGCGCGCCGCGGTGGGCGACTGGGTGGCCCTGCGACGCCCGCCCGCCCATGACATGGGCATAATCCAGGAGGTCCTCCCGCGCGAGAGCGACATCGCCCGCTGGCGCGGTGGTTCTCGGGGCGAGCGCCAGACCCTTGCGGCCAACGTCGACGTCGTCCTCGTCGTGCAGGCCCTGGGGGAGACGCCCGTCCCCTGCGACCGCATCGTGCGCTCTGCCGTGGTCGCCTGCGACTGCGGCTGCCGGGTGGCCGTGGTCCTCACCAAGGCGGACAGGGCTGGGTCGTCGCTCCTCTCCCGCGACGTCGGCTCCATCCGCGCGGTCCTGGGCGAAGACGTGCCGGTCTGCGCCAGCTGCTCCGTGGAGCCCGCGACGGGAGGTCGCCCGGGCCTGGAGGCGGCCGCCCTCGCGGCAGGGGCGAGCTGGGGCCTGGGTGGCGTCCTGGAGCTGGTGCCTCGTGGTTCCGTCGCCATCGTCCTGGGCGAGTCCGGGGCGGGCAAGTCGACCCTCCTCAACTCCCTCCTCGGGCACGACTCGCTCGAGACGGGGAGCGTGCGGGCCTCCGATGACGCGGGGCGCCACACCACGGTCGCCCGACGCATGGTGAGCGTCCCCGGAGGAGGGGTGGTCGTGGACGAGCCGGGACTCAGGAGCTTGCCCCTGGTGGGGCACGAAAGGGGTCTCGCACTGGTCTTTCCCGACCTCGCCGCCGCGGCTCGCGACTGTCGCTTCCGCGATTGCACGCACACGCACGAGCCCGGCTGCGCCGTGAGGGCGCTTCTTGAGTCCGGTGCCGTCCGCCGCCCCAAATACGACGCCTACGTCGCCCTCGCGGGCGAGATGCGCGCCTCCCTGGACATCCTGGACCCAGACGTGGTCCTCTGACTTTTCTACAAACGCCTGCTCAGACCATAGATGCGCGCAGCTGCCTGCCAGTTACGCGCCAGCTTCGTGCCAGCCCGGTTTCTAAGGACGCGGGCGGACCCCTCCTCTGACGTGACAATTTCCTCACGGGCGAAGTCGCCCTGGGGAAGTTGTCTGGGGAGGGGTTCGCATGTCGCTGAGGTTCAGGGTCGTCTTCGCCTCCGCCTGCGCGGTCCTGGCACTGCTCCTCTGCCACGTCTACGTGCAGGGCGTGCGCGAGGAGGCCGACCGCGCGCGTTCCGATGCCATCGCGCGCTACGGCGGGGAGATCGTGGGGCTGGTGGTGGCGGGAGAGGGCCTGGAGCCTGGGCAGGTTGTTGGCCAGGCGGACGTGGCCGTGCGCGACTGGGCGGCCGCGCTCGCGCCGGAGGGTGCCGCGACCCGGCTGGAGGACGTCGTGGGGCGTGAGGTGAGCGTACCGGTGGCGCGCAACGCCCCGGTCACGGAGCTTGCGTTCAGGAACGCGTCTGACTCGGCCCAGGTTCCCGCGGGACACGTCGGCCTCTCCCTTCCCATCACCGACAAGCTGGGCATCTCGCGCAACGTCGCCGTGGGCTCCCAGGTCATCGCCTATCGCGTGGGCGACACGGGGTCGGAGCTTCTCGCCCGTGACATGCAGGTCATCTCCTCCCCAGGCACCTCTCCCATCGCCGGCTCGGGTCAGTTGGGCCTGGCCGTGCTTCCCGAGGACGTGTCGGCGGTCCTCTCGTCCAGCGCGAAGGGCGACCTGAGGCTGGTGCTCCCCGCGGAGGACGTCCGGGACGGCGAGGGGGCCGAGACGGCCAAGGCCCCGGAGGAGCTCGAGGATCCCGCCGACTCCCCGGCTGTCGAGGGGGTGCGGGCTGGCGGTGAGGAGAAACCGTCCAAGCCGGGTCAGGCGGGTGTCGACAAGGACGGGTCGGACGGGAAGGACGGTGCTGCGGGCCAGGCGAAGGGGGCCGCCCCGGAAGGGTCTGGCCCGGGTCGGGAGAAGGACAGGAAGGGTTAGGTGCGGGCATGAGCGAGCTTTGGTTGGGATGCACGTCACGTGGCAGCAGGGCGGAGGTTGCCCGTGCCCTCAGGTCGGTCGAGCCCTTCGCGGTCCTCTCGTTCGCCGATGACGCGACCGAGATGCGGAGTCGCTTCCGGGAGGAGGAGCCCCAGAGCGTCGGTGCCATCGTGGGGCTGACGGGAAGGGGAGTGTCTGACGTCAACCTCGCCGCGGCGCTGGCCCAAGACGGCCTTGCGAGCGAGGTGGTCCTGGTGGGCAGGCAGGTCTCCGGGTCATTGCGCTCGCGTGCGTCCCGGGCGGGCATCGACCGGGTCATCGACCTGGACGAGCTTGGCACGTCGTCTGGCCGTCCCGGGGGCTCATCAACGTCCAGCGCGAGGGGTCGCGCGGCGGGGTCCCTGGGGCGGCAGGCAGAGGGAGGCCATCCGCTCGGCGCTGGGGATGCGTGCACGTGCGACAACCGTCCTGCGCATGGAGACGCAACGGGCCTTGGCGAGCCCATGGGAGGCTCCGTCCCCGAGTCGGGGCGCGCCGGCGGCGTGCCGTCGGGACGCTCGCCCGCGCATCGGGAGGGGGTCGGCGCAGCTGGCGGCCGGGGGCAGGGCGAGACGGGCCTGCCTGCCCGTGGCGTGCCCGCGGAGGGAGGCGTTGGGCTACCGGCCGGGGAGCGCGCGCCGGTCCTCGCCTTCGCCTCGGGCAGGGGTGGCGTGGGGAAGACCTCGCTCGTCGCCTCCGCCGCGGCGGTCATGTCGTCCTGGGGGCTGCGTGTCGCCCTGGTCGACCTCGACCTCGGCTGCGGTGACCTGCACACGCGCTTCGGCGTGGGACATCCCGTGGACCTCGCCCGGTTGGCGGGGGAGGTCCCGCCCACGCCCGAGCAGATGGGCCGCGGCTGCGCCCGCTGCATGGACGAGGTGTACCTCTGGGGTCCCTGCGAGCGCCCCGAGACGGCGGAGCTCGTGTCGCCTCTGGTGAGGCCCCTGATCTCGTACCTGAGCTCACGCTTCGACGTGGTGCTGGTGGATGGCCCCGCGGGCTTGAGCGACGCTGCGGCCCAGGCGGCGCAGCTTGCCGACCGCCTGGTCTTGGTGCACGACGACCGGCAGGGCGGCCTTGCGGCACTGGGCAGGACGAGCGCCTTGGCCGTGAGGCTGGGCGTCGCCCGCACCCGCATCGTGCGCGTCAGGAACATGGACGACCTGCGAGGGGACGAGGAGGTCGACTTCGCGCGGATCGAGCCCGGGCTCGAGGGCGCACGGCTCTTCAGGGTGCCTGACGGCGGGGAGGAGGCCGAGGAGCTCTTTGCCGCCGGAGAGACCGAGAGGCTCCTCTCGTCCCGCTCGGAGTTCTCTGAGGCGGTCTCGTACCTCATGGCCCAGCTGCTGGCCGAGCTGGGGGCGCTTCCCGACGGGGAGGAGACCAGGCATGCCCTGGAGCTCAAGCCGGGAAGGAGGCGTCGCGGCCTCTTCGGGCTCAGGAGGGAGGTGGGCTGATGTCCGTCCTGCAGATGGTGCGCGATCAGGAGGCCGCACTCGTCTCGCCTGCCTCCGTACGGGAGGAGCCGCCGCAAGGGGGACTTCGCGGCACTCGCGAGCTCATGGACCTGAAGGAGCGCCTCAAGCGGGAGCTGGTCCGCAGGCTGGGGCTCGAGGTGGTGGCGTCCATGGCATCGTCCGCGGACTCCACGCGTGCCAGGGGCGAGCTTTCCGTGGCGTGCCAGGCGATCCTGCGCTCGGGCGACTTCTCCACCCTGGGTCCCCACGAGCGGGGCGAGCTCGAGGGTTGGGTCTTGGACGACATATGCGGGCTGGGTCCCCTCCAGCCGCTCCTCGACGATGACAGCGTGACGGAGGTGATGGTGAACGGCAGGGAGGGCCTCTTCTTCGAGCGGGAGGGGAGGATCCATCCCGCGCGTGCCGTGTTCGACTCGGACGAGCAGATTCTCATGGTGGTGGACCGCATACTGGCTCCCCTGGGCAGACGCTTCGACCGCAACTGTCCCATCGTGAACGCGCGACTCGCCAACGGGGACCGCGTGAACGCCGTGTCGCCCCCCATCGCGATCGACGGGCCCATGGTGACCATCAGGAAGTTCTCCAACCGGATCAGCACGCTTGGGCGCCTCGTCGAGCTGGGGTCGCTGCCCGACTGGTATGCCCAGCTCCTCAGCTGGGCGGTGAGGTTGCGCCAGGACGTCGCCGTGGCGGGAGGAACCGGATCGGGCAAGACGACCCTCCTCAACGCCCTCTCGTGCGAGATACCGCCATCCGAGAGGATCGTGACCATCGAGGACTCCGCAGAGCTCAAGTTCGACTCCCATCCCAACGTGGTCAGGCTCGAGGCGCGCACCGCATCCATCGAGGGCTCGGGCGAGATAAGCATCCGCGACCTGGTGAAGAACGCCCTGCGCATGAGGCCCGACCGCATCGTGGTGGGCGAGGTGCGCGGCGAGGAGGCCATCGACATGCTCCAGGCCATGAACACGGGGCATGACGGGTCTCTGACGACCCTGCATGCGGGCACGGCGCAGGAGGCGGTGTTGCGCCTGGTGCTCATGGCGCGCTTCGGGATGGACCTGCCCACCGACATCATCGAGGAGCAGATAGCGACTGCCCTTGACTTCCTGGTCATGTCGCAGAGGCTGCCGGACGGCAGGCGCGTCATTGCCTCGCTCAACGCGGTCACGCGGAAGGGGTCCGGCGGCGTGCGCCTGGAGGAGGCGGTCCGCTTCGACGAGGCGTCGCGCTGCTGGAACCTTGGCTTCGAGCCCGCGTTCGTGGGCCGGGGCCTGGAGGAGGGGGTCTTGGACGAGGGGGAGGTGGCGCTTTGGAGGCGGCGTATGTCCTTGGCCTAGGTGGCTGCGCGTGGCTTGGGGGCTTCGCGCTCGTGGGAGGCGGGCTGCCTCGTGCGCGTGCGGAGGGCTGGAGGACCCGACGGCTCAGGCGCCTTGCCGGAGTCGCGGCCGAGCGCCTGGCCGCCCTCCCCCTGGTCCACCTCCTGGCCGGGAGGGATGACTGGGGCCTTGCCGCAGACGAGTTTGGCGGCCTCGTGGCCCAAGTCGGTCTTGCGACCTCTCGCGAGGGGTCCTGCGCGCTGCTTCTCGCGGGCAGCTTCCTGGCAGGCGTCGTCCTCGCCCTCCTCTTTGGCACCTGGCTGGCGCTGCCCCTGGCTGCGTTCTTGCTTGCCGTGGGCGTCCCCCTCTGGGGGCAGTCGACGCGGAGGAGGAGGGAGAGGGAGCTCGCGCAGGCCATGCCGGGGGTGTTCCGCACCCTCGCCATGGCCCTGGCTTCGGGCGAGACGCTCTCCCAGGCCATTGACTACCTGGGGTCGAACAGCCCCGACGTCGTGGCACCGGCCTTCGCTCGCGTCTCGCTGAGGCTGCGCTGCGGCATCTCGGTCGAGGGGTCGATGGACGCGCTCCGCGGGGAGCTCGAGGCTCCCGGCGTGGGCCTTCTCGCCACGGCCCTCACCATCTCGCAACGCACGGGCAGCCCGCTGAGGGAGCTCTTCGAGCATGCGGCGCAGATGGTCGAGCGCCAAGGGGAGTTCCAGAGGCTGCTCGCGGTCAAGACCGCCCAGGTAAGGCTCTCCGCCCGCGTGGTGTGCGCGTTGCCGGCGATTCTCATCGGGGTGCTCTCGCTCGTGTCTCCCGACTTCCGGTCGGGGCTCGCCACGCTCTTCGGGGCAGGCTGCGTGCTGGTCGCCGCAGGGATGGACGCCCTCGCGCTGCTCATCATCCGACGCCTGATGAGAGGGGTGCTCTGATGGCTGGGATCGCCCTGCACGGCGCGGTGGCACTCCTCGCCTTCGTGGCCTGCCTTCTGCTCCTGGGGCCACCGCATGCCGGTCGCAGGGGGAGGGGGGCGGCCCGTGCGCCCTCTGCCCGTGGGCCGGCGCTCGTTGCGGGCCGGCTGCTGGAAGTCGTGGAGGGCTATGGACCCGTGGCGAGGGCGAGGGTACAGGCGGGCAGCTCGAGGGTGCGGATGGGCTGCCTCCGCGAAATGCCCTCGATGCTCGATGTGGTGACCTTGGGACTGCTCTCCGGGCTCTCGTTCGATGCGTCGCTCGAGCTCTACTGCCAACGTTACGAGGGCCGGCTTGCGGGCGCGCTCTCGTCCGCCCTCACCTCCTGGCGCATGGGCGTCAGCTCGCGCGAGGCGGCCCTGAGGGCGATGGCGGACGAGCTGGGGGTCGATGCTCTGGGGAGCTTTGCCCAGACGGTCGCCCAGGCCCTCGCCTTCGGCTCGCCTTTGGCCGACGCCCTCGAGGGACAGGCTCAGGCGATCAGGGACGAGCAGCGCTCGCAGGTGGAGGAGGAGATCGAGCGGGTTCCGGTGAAGATGCTCGTCCCCTTGGGGACCCTCATCGTCCCGGCGATGCTCCTGGCGATACTGGGGCCGCTCCTCGGCTCCTCGCTCGTGTTGGGTCATTAGCTGCGCCCCAGTCAGGGGCAGGGAAGAAAGGTGGAAGAGATGCAGGGACTTGGCGTGTGGGTTGCTGGCTTGGCGGTTCGGGCCCGCGAGCTCGTCGCAAGCGAGGACGGGCAGGGGACGACCGAATACGCGATCCTCGTCGGCGTCCTGGTGGTCATAGCCATTGTGGCCATCGTCGCTTTTCGCGGGAAGGTACAGGAGCTCTGGACGGCCATCTCGGACGGCATCAACTCGCTGTGACGAGGAAGTCCCACCTGCGCCGCACGGGCAGGACGGTCCTGGTGGCGTCCTGCCTCCTCGCGGCAGCCGTCATCGTGGGGGTCCCACGGCTCTTGGAAAGGGGAGGTGTCCCGGGCGACGCCGTCCTGCGACAGGTGGGAGGGCACGGTGAGGGTGATGCCGAGGGCACTCGTCGTGGCGGTGACGGGTCGCCCGCGCCTCCGGGTGGCATGTGGCCGGATGGCAAGGCCGAACCAGGTATGTCCGTCGGGAGCGGGGGCGGCGACAGGGGCCAAGCGGGCCAGGGGAATGCCGACGTCCCTCGGGAGGGAGGGAGCCATGTCCTGGTCCATGACTCCCGTGACGTGCCCGACCTGGCCGGGGAGCTGCTCGGGAGGTATCGCGAAGGGGGTGGTTGCGTGCTCGTCAGCGCGGGTTATGCCGACCTTTTGGGAAGGGTCTGGGTTTGCGTCGTGCAGGGCGATGGTTGGGTGGACGTGTGCGAGGTCTCTGCGGCGCCTGGCGGTGGGTGCAGGGAGGCGGTCACACGGCTGAGGGCGGACGAGTGGGGGGAGGGGGTCGATGCGTTGTGAGGCTCGGCTTTTCGGGGGCCGTGTCCGTTCTGCCCGGTCCGCCCGCTCGACGTTCAGGGGGACGGGGGCTTGCGCCAAGGCTCTTCTGTTGGGCACGTGTGGCCAGTCGACGGTGGAATACCTGCTCGTCACCCTGGCGTTCCTTGTCCCCACGCTCGTCCTCGCGGCCGTCTGGAGACAAGCGAGCGGCGGCGGGCTCATGCGCGGAGCCCTCGACGCGGCCTCCCACGGCTTCGGCGCGGGAGGGCTCGTCGCGGCACTCCAGGACGTCCTCCTCTATTGAGGAGCCGGGAGGGAGGGGCGCCTTGGATGGTGTCACGGCCGGCTTCGTCCCCGTCGTCCCGTACTCGGCCTCTGGGCAGGCGACCGTCGAGGCGGCGGTCCTGCTGCCCTCCCTGATGCTCGTCCTGGCCATCCTGCTGGAGCCCGCCTGCCTTGGCTACTCGCTGGTGGTCATGCGGTCGGCGGCCGCGGAGACGGCCCGCGTGGCGCTCACCAATCATGGGTCCGACCTCGACGGGTGCAAGGCCTTCGCGCTGCGCAGGCTCGCCGCGGTGCCCGACGTGCCCCTCTTTCACGTGGGAGGGGAGGAGGGCTGGGAGGTCAGCGTGTCGAGCTCCGGCGGCCGGGTCGAGGTGGGCCTGCGCGGCCATGCGAGGCCGCTTCCCCTCCTCGGGGCGGCGATGGCGCTTGCGGGCAGGAGCGACGGACGGGGAGTGGTGCTCGAGGCAAGGGCAAGCGAGGGGCTGAGGCCATCGTGGTTGGGAGGGAGCTATGCGAGTTGGCAGACCATCTGGGACTAGGGGAGCCGAGCCGAGCCCCCTCGCCGCCTTCGTGCGGGACGACGGCGGCTATACCACGGTGGCGGTGGCCGTTGCGCTCCTCGTGAGCCTCTCCCTCGTGTTCTCCCTCGCCACCCTCGAGTGGGCCTCCTCCCGCTCTGCCGACGTGCAGGCGGTGGCCGACGCCTCGGCGCTAGCCGGGTCAAACGTGGTGGCGGCGTATTCGACCGTCGCCCAGGTGGTGGACGCCTGCGTCCTGAGCATGGGGCTCCTGGGCTCCGTCATCTGCGCCTCCGCGCTCGTCATAGCCGCCATACCTCCGCTCCAGGCGATGTCGACGGGGGTGTTTGCTGCGGGAAGGAAGGTGCTCGACGCGAGGCGCGGCTTTGCGCGCAGCGCTTCGGAGGGCCTCTCTCGCCTGGAGGCGGCCCTCCCCGCCCTGGTCATGGCGAACTCCGCGTCCTGCGTGTCCGCCAACTCCAAGGGTGACGTGCGCTACGTGGGGCTCGCCGTCCCCTTTCCCCAAAAGAGCGAGTCCGACTTCTCCGGGCTCGACGACGGGCTGGACGCCGAGGAGATGGAGGAGGATGCCAGGAGGCTCGCCGAGGCGTCCGCTCGGAAACAGGCCGCCCACGAGCGTGCCGAGGCGGCAAAGGAGAGGGCCTGGCGAGCGGACAACGTGGACGACCCCTATTGCCTGAGAAGTCGGGCCGAGCGGCTTGCGGGCCTGTCCGGAGGGCAGAACCCGTCCTATCCGGAGCCCTCGTCATGGCGCTTCGACTTCGCGCGGCTCCGCAGCGCTAACTACTACTTGACCCGTTGGTCGGCAGAGGGCGAGACGGGCTCGGATGCGGACGAGCTCCAGAGGTCCTGTGCGCGCAAGGCCTTCTTTCGCTACGCCTACGAGCGGACATCGGAGGCGCATTGTGACGAGTCGGAGGAGGGCTGCTCGATTGACCTGCCCGAACTCCCCCATACCACGGCGGGGGTCAGGGAGACGACCCTGTACACCGACGTCGTCTGGCCGTGCACCATCGAGGATGGCGTGAGGACGCTGCACTGCTCGCTCGACTGCCCCGGTGCCCGGGGTCCCTATGCGGGCCTTGCGAGCCTCGCGGACATCGACGCGGGGTCTGCCGCCGTCTGCCCCGACTGTCGCATGGACGCGGTGGCCATGGGCAACGTGGCGGACGCGTCCACCAACATATCGAACGGCTACGAGCACTACTGGAGGATCGTCGTGGAGGCCTCGCGCGAGTACAAGGCGGCAAGGGACGAGGAGGTTCAGGCAGAGCGGGAGATGCAAGAGATAGCGGAGCATGCGGACGGCGCGTTCGAGCGTGTTATGAAGTTGCTCTCGGTGGGGAGGCCGGGGCTCTGCCCTCCCGGCGCCTACGGATGCGTGGCCGTGGTGTCTCGCCCGGACCTCACCCCCGTGCCGGCTGGGATCTCGCACTTCTCCTCCGAAGGAGAGCTCCCCCGTGGCGTCGCCGTCTCTGCCGCCACCTTGGCCCCGGACGAGGGAACCGATGGACACAACGTCCTCTCGAGCGTTTTCGAGGGTGTCACCCGTTCGGACGGGGGCCTGGTGCTCGACCTCGTGGGTGGCATCACGGGCATCTGGGGAAGGCTGCTCGTCTCGTATGGCTCGTCCTACGAGAGCGTCTCGGGGGTCACGGATGACGTGCTGGACGGCATAGGGGGCGTGTTCGGCGAGAGGGTCGCGTCGTGGCTGCGCAAGAAGATCTCTGCGACGGTGACGTCTGCGGGCTTCGAGCCAGCGGACATGAGGCTGCGAAAGCCCGTCTTGGTGAACAGCCAGCAGGTCTTGGACCGGGCAGGGCTCGAGAGGGTCGGCAAGGTGAGGGAGCTGGTGCAGGCCCTGCCGATGGAACCCAGGGAGCTCTTGGGCCGCTGTGCGCAGATGGTCTCCGACGAGCTTGGGGACAAGACCTTCACGGTTGCCGAACTGCCCGTTCCCGGCATGGAGGGCACCACCATCCCCCTGACCATAGACCTGGCCACGATTTTGGGGGCGCTGACATGAGGGTGGCATGGACATGGGCCGGGGCGAGCGACGCTGGAGTGTCGCGAGGCGAGGCGGGGCAGATGGTCGTCGAGCTCGCGGTGCTGCTTCCCATCGTGATCGCGGTGGCCCTCGTCGCATTCAACATGGTCCGCTTCCTGCAAGCCTGTGCGGCCTTCGACAGGGTCGCGCCCGACTGCGTCATCGCGCACGGGGTGAGCCCCGCGGGGGAGCAGGATGTCGCGGCTGCCTGCGCGCAGGTGAGGGCGGCGATCGAGGAGGGGCTCCCGGCATCTGGCTGCGAGGTGGCGGTCAGCTCGGGGGACCTAGGCCCTGCGCCAAGGGGGGAGGGGGTGTCGTTTCCCGTCTCGCCCCTCCTCACCACGTTCACCTGCACCCTCTCGTACCGTCCTTGGCCGAGCTCCTTCTCGATGGCCGGGATCGACCTGAGGGTCCCCGCGTTCCTGCGGCACGAACGCTCCATCACCGTCGACCGCTTCAGGCCTGGGGTGGTGGCTTAGGTGAGGGGGATGGGAGGGCGCATGGTGGGGGCGCGACTCGCGAACGGGACGATGTTGGGCCGATTCGAGCTCAGGGAGCGCTTCTGCGAACGGGCGCGAGGGCTCTTGGGAACGGGGTCCGACGCCATGCCCATCGTGATCATGCCCTGCCACTCGATCCACTGCGTGGGTATGCGCTACGCGATAGACGTCGCGTTCTTGGACGGGGGAGGGAGGGTCCTCCTCGTCCGGAGGGCCCTGCGCGCCGGGACGATTCTGTGCTGCCACGGTGCCGCGGCCGTGCTGGAGAGGCCTGCGGGCTCGGGGCCATGGCCTCTCGAGGGCAGTCATGTCGAGCTGTTCGATTTGTCGGGAGGGGAATCCCGACCCAAGAGGAAGGTATCTGAGCATGGATGAGTACGGAACCACTTCCTTGGCGCTGGAACCACCCGTCCAGCCCGAAGGCCAGGGCGAGACGACCAAGCGCTGTCCCCGCTGTGGCATGGAGCTCTTCTCGGACATGGACGTCTGCTACGGTTGCCTCTTCGACTTCTCCCGTGCGGGCTCGTCAGGTCCGGACCTGCCCCCACAGGACGACCTGGACGAGCCTCGGGGCTGGGACGAGGGGATGCCACCCTTCGAGCTCGAGGAGAATGGCAGGACGCTCGAGCTGTCCGGCATGCCCCTGGGTGCCAGGACCAGCGGGATCCCGTCGGTGTGGGTCAGGGGCAGCGAGCTTGAGGTAGTGGTGCCCATCCCCGAGGATGGCCTCAACGTGGGGCGCTTGCCCTCGAACGACGTGGTGCTGCATTCTGCCGCGGCCTCGCGTCGTCATCTGCGGGTGTCCCTCGTGTCGGGAGGTGCCGTGGTCGAGGACCAGGGCTCGACGAACCCCGCCATGTTGCGTGGGCGCGCGGTGGACGACCTCGCCCGCATGCAGGTCGGCGACACCTTGGACGTGTGTGGGACGCTCCTCACGCTCGTTGGGCCCGTTCCCTCATGAGCGACGGCGATGGGTGGCGCATTCCGCTTTGGTATCCTCTTACGGAGAGGGCTTCTAGTGCCCTCCCACGAGACGGATCGGAGGGAACCATGTCGCTTCCCCGCAGCCATGCCCGCAAAATGCGGGTCCATGCCGTATTGTTTGCCGCGATTGCCCTGGTTGCTGCCGCTGCATTCCTGCCCCTGCGAGCACTGGCAAAGGACTACGCCATCACGAGCGTGGACATAGACGCCACCGTGGCGACGGACGGCAGCCTCTCGGTCACCGAGGACCGCATCTACGACTTCGATGGCTCGTTCCATGGGGTGTACTGGAAGATTCCCAAAGGGGAGTACGAGGGCAGGGAAGTGCAGGTGACCATCGGCGAGGTGGGCCTCGTGACCGACGGCTCCTTCGAGTCCTTCACCATGTCGAGCTCGGGCGACGACGGCACCTACACGGTGACCGACTACGGCAGCTACCTCCAGGTGAAGCTCTATTCGGCGCACGAGGACGAGTCGGCCACCTTCCGCATCAACTATGTCGACTCCCAGCTCGCACGTCGCTACGCCGACACCTCCGAGCTCTACTGGAAGTTCGTCTCGGATGGCTGGGACGTCGAGTCCCAGAACGTTCGCTGCGTGGTGCACCTACCCGTGCCCTCTGGCCAGACGGTGAGCGCGGGCGATAACGTGAGGGTCTGGGGGCACGGCCCCCTCGATGCCAGCGTGTACGTCGTGGACGGCAACGTCGTCTACAGCGTGCCAGGCGTGGGAAGCTCCGAGTACGCCGAGGCGCGCGTCGCCTTCCCGTCCGAATGGCTCTCTGACGCGACTGCCTCGAGCGAGGCGAGGCTCGACTACATCACCTCGCAGGAGCAGGGCTGGGCAGACGAGGCCAACGCCAGGCGTGCGAAGGCCCGGGCGATCTCGTATGGGCTTTCGGGCTTCGGGGGCCTTGCCGCCATCGCGTCCTGCGCCTATGCGATATCCAGACGCCTGAGGTACAAGGAGACGCACAAGCCCCAGTTCGACGACAAGTACTTCCGCGACGTCCCCTCCGCAGACCACCCCGCGGTTCTGGGGGCCCTCATCAAGGGCGGCACTCCGCAGCAGGAGGACCTCACTGCGTCACTCATGCGTCTCACCGACCTTGGGATGGCAAAGCTCAGCATGGTGAAGACGAGCCGCAAGGGCCTCTTTGGCCGGACCCACCAGGACAGCGAGTACCGGCTCGAGCTCACTCCCAACAACGTGGGCCGTTCCATCGCCCGTACCAAGGGGCCAGGCGAGGCACAGGCGCGACGCATCGACGAGGACACCATAAAGTTCCTCTTCCGCAAGATTGCCCCAAAGGGCACGCGCAGCGACTCGACCACCCTCTACTTCTCCGAGATTGGTGACGTCGCAAAGTCCGATGCCGAGACATACAGGGACGCATACGAGGACTGGGAGACGACCGTGGAGGCCTGCCTCACGGAGCGCCGCTTCTCCGAGGACGAGCATTCGAACGGTCGTGTGGGCCTGGCGCTCTTTGGCGGCATTGACGTCATCCTTGCCGTGGGCCTGGCGTTTCTCATGCTGATCGGAGAGGTCGCGGGGACGTGGGGGCTGCCCGCGGCCGTCCTCCTTGCCGTCGCAGGAGTCTTCTCGATCTGGAGCGCCCGCGGCATGGAGAGCCTCTCTTCCGAGGCGATCGAGCTCAAGGCGAAGCTGGAGGCACTCAGGCGCTGGCTCCTCGACTTCACCCGCCTTGAGGAGGCCATTCCCCAGGACGTGGTCCTCTGGAACCAGCTCCTGGTCCTGGCTGTCGTCCTCGGTGTCTCCGAGGAGGTCATCAAGCAGCTCAAGATTGCCGCACCACAGATTCTCGAGGATCCCCAGATTATGCCTGTGTACGGTTGGTATCACACCGAGCCCGGCCTGGGCAGGCCCGTCGCGGACTTTGGCGAGAGTCTCTCTCGGGCACACCAGGTCAGCACCGCCGAGCTCGCCAGCTCGTCCTTCAGCGACGGCGGTGGAGGTGGTGGCGGGTTCTCCGGTGGTGGCGGAGGCGGCTTCGGCGGAGGCGGCGGAGGCGGTGCCTTCTAGTCGGGAACCTTCACGAGAAGGAGATTCGAGAAATCCGTTGACGGCTTGGGATTCTTTGCTATATTAAATAGGCTTGCAAGCGCAAGCGCTTCGGCTGGGTAGCTCAGTTGGTAGAGCAGGGGACTGAAAATCCCCGTGTCAGGGGTTCGATTCCCTTCCCCGCCACCATAAAAAAGGCCCGCCTACCTGCGTGAAGGTAGGCGGGCTTTCCTGTTGCGCGAATCACGCCACCACATCTGCCACCACATCCGCCACCACATGGGGCATCGATGGCACGGTCGGACACATCGATAGGCTTGTCCGTGAGGCACGGAAGGCTTTTTGTGGCGGGCTGGGCCGGTGGTCCCCGCCCGAGAAAAGTAGGAGTTTTAAATTTGGGGCCTCGGTCGGAATCCGTGGAGGGGACGCCGGTCTACGCCATGCGGCGAAAAGGGGGCGTTACCCCCGGGGGGTGTGTTTCGTGGCGGGCTGAGCCGGGCTTGGCACGTCGGGCAGATGATGCCTTCCTGTGCGACGCCGTGGCGTATCGCAAGGGCATTCCGTGCTGCCACGGGGGGGCGCATTGGGCGCGTACCCTTGGCATCCTCCGTTGTCGCTGTGCGCGGCCCGGCCTCCCGTCTTGCCTTGCATCGCCGTGCCATAGCTACAGGGGAAGCCCACCACGCAAACGTTCGTTTTGGTGGTGGGCCATATCGTTCATCTCGCGTGTCCTATGCTGCCTTGCCCTTGCTCTCGCTCAGTATCTCGCGCACCGCTCCGTCGATTCTCTCCAGCTCGGCCCCCATGACCTCCGTCGCAACGACTAGCGCGTTTTGCACCATCTCGTTCAGCTCGTTGCTCGTTGACATGAGCGTGAGCGCGTCCGAGAGGCACCTGAGCTTCGTGGCCGCATCGTCGATTCTCATCGCGGGGTTGTCGTACTTCTCTTCCTGCATGGCTCCTCCTTCTCCGGGCCTCGGCCCCCCGTCTTGTCTCGCGCCTTCGCCGTCCCTGCCGCCTCGGCTACGACCTGGCCTCCTCGCGCGCCGCCAGGAACTTCTCGTAGCCGTCCCTGACCGCGCCCCTGGCCGCGTCCCTGTCGCGCCTCACCGCGTCGTTTATGTACGCGGTCACCGACGTGTCCCTCAGCCCGGCCACGTAGGAGCACCAGGCCACCAGGTCGCCGTCCAGGTTCAGGTTCAGCTTCTTGGGCTTGCCATCCGCCATCTCTCGCCTCCCTCCCGCAATCGCCTGGGGCGATTGTAGCCTAGTGCGGCAAATAGGGCAAATGTATAAACCATATGTTTGCCTATATAATCTGTTTTATGTAAAGTTACGTCGTGAATAGGATGGTCGTTTTAGACGCACATCACGAATAGACGCAGGTAGGTTCTGCATAATGTTGGAGGTTGCCCATAATGTCCGATTATCCGCAGGTTTGTCAGCCGGGTCGCCGGGGGCCGCTCGGGGCGAGGAACGGCCTGGGGCGGGTGCGCGCCATGTCCGCCGACTACGCCAGGTCGCGGCGCACGCTCGCCCAGGTGAACGCGATGGTGGCGGAGAGGAGCGGGGAGGCCCCGGCGCACCTCCTGAGGGCCAGGGACGCCATGACGGCCCGCCTGGCCGCCTGCGAGGAAGCCTGGGACGCCCTGTGGCCCGCGCTCGCGCGCGTGGCCTCCTCCTGCGGCCCCGCCGCCGCCGAGGTCGTGCGCCTGAGGTGCTGCGAGGCCCTGGCGTGGGGCGAGGTCGCCCGGGGCGTCTCGTACTCCGTGCGGCAGGCGCAGAACCTCCTCGCCCGCGCCTGCCGCGACCTGGACGCGTGGGACGGCCCGGCGCCGTGGCGGGGCTCCGGGGCCGCCCCACCTGCCTAGCGTCCCGCAGCTGGGAGCAGGCCGAGCGCCTTCGAGAAGCTGAGCAGGAGCCTGAGCTGCTGGGGCGTCACCTTTCTGGCCCCGTCCATCTGGCCCGCAAGGTCGAGCGCCCCGAGTATGAGCGCCGCCTGGGCGTCCTCGTCGAGCTTGCCTGCGGCCACGGCGGCGTCAACGCCCGCCCGCATCGAGCCGTAGTACCCCTGCGCTATCGTCCCCACCATTACGTCCCTCATCGTTCCTCCATCCTGCCCGTCTGGGCACTCGCTGCCGCTTTCTCTGAAAATGCCCCGGGGGGGAGAAAGGCCCTAATGCAGGGCCAGGGCCCCTCCCCTCAAATAAAAGGCTCCTCATCATTTCTGGTGGCCACCACTCCCCGGGACGGGAGGCGGCCCCCCGCCCCGAACGGTGGGATCCGGCCGTCGGGCGGGCCTCGGCGGCCGGGGGGACGGGACGGGCGACGCCGGGGTGCCTGCGGGCCCGTCCGAGGGGTCGACGGGGCCGGGCCCGGAGCGGGGGGCCTCCGAGGCCCGGTCCGGGGAGGGGGCCCGGCGCCCCGCACGCGAGGGCGGGGGGCGCCCGGGGCGGCCGCCCCCCGCCCGGGGCGCGGCGGGCGCCGCGGCGCCGCGGCGCCAGGGCGCGCGCGGGGGCGCCCCGGCACCTGGCAGCACGAGACGGTCGTGCGCCGCGCCGTCCCCGGGGCCGGCCGCCCCGGGCGCGGCGCCAGGACGGTCAGGGTGCCCTGGGAGGCGCGCCCCGACGCGCGCCTCGCGGCCCCCCCTCGAGGCCCAGGCCCCGCCCATGGCCGTGCCCGGCGTGGCCGCGAGGGCCATGTCCCCCAGGGCCCGCGTCCCCGGCCCCGCCGCCTGGGGGGTGCCCGGCGGGGCCGTCCCCGGGGCCAGGGCGCACGCCGACCACTCCGGCGTGGCGCGCGCCGGGACCGGCGAGACCGCCTGCGGGAGGGGCCAGCCCCACGCCTCCGCGATGGCCGGCCTGGACGGCGGGCGCGCCGTGGCGATGGCGGCCGGGCGCGGGCGCGGCGCGCCCGCCGAGCCCCGCGCGCGGCTGGGGGGGCACGGCGGCGACGGGCCCGCCGCGGGCGAGGCCGCCGGGGACGTGCCGGCCGCCTGTCGCCCCGGCGTCGCGGGGGCCATGCCGGACGCGGCCCAGGCGGCCGGCCGCCTCCGCGTGACGCGGCCGCTCTCGCGCGCCGCCGACCTGGTGGGGCGCCGGGGGAGGGGGGGTCCGCCGAGGGGCGGGCCCTGCCCGGGGGCGCCAAGTGCGTCCGGCCGAGGCGCGGGGGCGGCCTCGCGGAGGGGCGGCGGGAGGGGAGGGGGGCGCCCTCCCCGGAGCGCCCCCTCGCCGCCGGGGCGCGCGCCGTGGCCGGGGCGACGGGGGGCGTCCGCGACCGCCCGGGCGGGGGGCCGGCCCCCAGGGGGGCCGGGCCGGGCCGCCGGCTGGGTCGTGCGCTCGGACGCCCCGAGGGCGAAGGCGGTCGCGAGGGCCGTGCGCGAGGGGAGGGGGGCATCCTCGACTGGTTCCCCCGCGACGCAGCAAACGCGATCCCGGAGGGGCCCGGCTCGGTCGCCCGGTCCGTCAAGAGGGCCTCGGGGGGCTTCGGGGACCTGGCCTGCCTGGGGGCCATGGCCTTCCTCGGGCTGGGACGCCTGGGCTTCTCGGCCCGGCTGGCGTCGGAGTGTGCTGACCACCAGAAGTGACGACGAGCCAAAATTTAGGGTGTAAAATCAAGACAATCTAATGCTCCAGCTCTTCGACGCTGGTGTCTGCATACACGCGCTCTGGTGAGGGCGGGACGCCAGAGACCGGGGTCTGGCCTGGATTTAAGGCACCCACTGGGGTCCGTGAACGGATTAGGACTGATAGTTGCATGAATCAAAAACGCATCCTTGTCGTCGAAGACGACGCAGCCATCAGTGATGTCGTCTGCTCGACGCTGCAAGGGAGGGGCTACGCGTGCCTGCCTGCGTACTCGGGCAGCGAGGCGCGCCTAGCCATCGGCTCGGGAGAGTCGTTCGACCTCGCGATTTGCGACCTTATGCTACCGGGGCTCCCGGGTGAGGACGTGGTGACCCTCATCAGGACGAGGGGTATGGCACCGATTCTCGTGATTTCGGCCAGGGCGCAGGTGACCGACCGCGTGTCGCTCCTGCGCATCGGTGCCGACGACTACTTGGTGAAGCCCTTCGACCTTGACGAGCTGGTAGCGCGCGTCGAGGCACTGCTGCGCCGTACGGGTGCTGCCGCTGAAGGCGCGCGGTACGCGGATGGCACAGCCGACCCTCCGCTCGTTTACGGAAAGTGGCTTCTGTCCGAGAGGGAGCGGCGCTTCGAGGCGGCCGGGCATCCCGTCAGGCTCACGCGGACCGAGTTCGACATCGTCGCGACGCTCATGCGCAGCCCGCGCAGGGTGTTCACCAAGCAGGGGCTGTATCGGCTGGTGTGGAACGAGGATCCGGCCCCGGAGGAAAATGCTGTCGGCACTCATGTCTCCAACATCCGCGCCAAGCTCAAGGGCACTGGCACCGAAGGCTATATCGAGACGGTATGGGGTATCGGCTTCAAGCTCGCTGACCGCTCGTGAAGGCCCCGGCTCTCAGCCATGGCATTGCCGTCCGATAATCTTTAGACTTTCTTGTGGCTTTGCGGGAGGTTCTCCGAAGGCCACCTGCCACACTCGGGGTCAAGGATTCGCCGATTTGAGGGGTGGGGCATGGATGCGATAAGGGTTTCTGGCCTGGTGAAGGAGTTCGGGCATAAGCGCGTCCTCGACAGCGTGGACCTGCGCGTGGGCATGGGCGAGGTCTACGGTCTCGTCGGGTGCAACGGTGCCGGCAAGTCGACGCTCATGAAGATACTAGCGGGTCTGGTGCTGCCGACGACGGGCGAAGTCGAGATACTGGGAGAGCGCCAGAGGCCGGGCTGCACGAGTGGCCGCCTCGGCGCCCTCGTCGAGAGCCCCGGGGTCTACCCGGGACTTACCTGCCTGGACAACGTCATGGTGAGGGCCCTCGCCCTCGGCGTGCCGAGGGCGAGGGAGGCGAGCGCCAAGGCGCTCGGCGCCGTGGGGCTGGCGCCGGCAGCCGGAAGGCGCGCGAAGGCCTGTTCTCTCGGCATGAGGCAGCGTCTCGGCCTGGCGCTCGTCCTGGTGGGCTCCCCCGACCTGCTGGTGCTCGACGAGCCCTTCAACGGGCTCGACCCGGAGGCGGTGCGGGAGCTGCGCGCGACCATCATGGGCCTGGTTCGCGACCGCTCGGTCACCGTGTTCCTGAGCTCCCACGTTCTCGACCAGCTCGGTCGCATGGCCACCGGATACGGCGTTATCCGCGACGGCAGGATCGTGCGCCAGATGAGCGCGGCCGAGGTGGAGGCGGAGTGCTCCGACTACCTGAGCATCCGCTCCGCCGAGCCGCAGGCTGCCCTCGCGAGGCTCGAGGACGCCTTCCCGCAGGCGTCGTTCTCCGTCATGCCCGACGACGCCATACGCGTCGGGGGCGGCGTTACCGCCGAGCGGGCCGGAAGGGTGCTCGCGCAGGCGGGAATCGCCGTGAGCGAGATGTTCGTCAAGAAGAGGGACGTAGAAGAGCTCTTCGTCGGCCTCATGGGCGACGGGCGGTCTTTGCCTGCGGCGGGTGTGGCATCGAGATCGCAAGGGACGGAGGCAGAGGGCCCTTGCGGCTCCCGCAGAGGGGGTGATGGACGATGAGCTTGGGCGGTCTGCTCAGGGCGATGGCGTATCGGCTGGTCAGGAGCCGGGCGTCGATGGTGCTTCTCTGCGCGTTGGCGACCTTTGTCGTGGGAGGCGTCGTCTCGCTCAAGGTCATCGGAGCGGATGGATCCGTTGCGGCGAGAATCTCCGAGACGAGCTCCGACATCTCCCTCGGCCTCGGCGCCCTTTTCCCCGGCACGGGATGCGTCGACCTCGTCCGGGCCTGCGGCGTGCTGTTCGTGCGCGGCAGCGCCGTCTCCATGATCGTCTCCTCGCTCTGCGGGCTTTTCTTTGCGTCGGACCTGAAGTGCGGGTTCGTGAAGAACGTGGCCCAGGGCCGCGGTGCCCGTACCCACTACGCCCTTGCAGCGTGCGGCCTGGCCCTCGCGGTGTCGGCATTGGCCGTCTTGGGCGGGGTCGTCGCATCCCTCGTCTCCCTGGTGTCCCTGGGCTTTGTCGTCTCGGTGCCGGGAATTCCGGAGCTGCTGTCCTGGGTCGTGGAGGTGTGGCTCTCCGTCTCCGCATACGCTCTGGCAGCGACGCTGGCGGCGATCTTGTCAGGAAGCGAGGCGTTTTCCGTTGTTTTCGGCCTGTCGCTCGGCGGGGGCGTCGTTGGGAAGCTGCTGTGCTCCGCAGCCGGCCTGCTGGCGGGGTCTCCCGAAAGCGCCGGGGCGGTCTTCTCTGGCAGCCTGGCTACGGTGGTGTCGCGCCTTGGCAGCGGGAGC
Organism: Olsenella sp. DNF00959; assembly: GCF_001553055.1. Taxonomy (NCBI): domain Bacteria; kingdom Bacillati; phylum Actinomycetota; class Coriobacteriia; order Coriobacteriales; family Atopobiaceae; genus Olsenella; species Olsenella sp. DNF00959. Next base: position 42,258 of record NZ_KQ960126.1, read on the forward strand.
GTGCTCCCGTGGGGGGCGATGGGTCCGGTGTTGGTCGCTATCGCGTTCACCGCTGCCCTGACGGTGGTGACCGTTCGACGGAGGGGCCTGGCCTGACGGATCGGCGGCTTCGGCCGTGCCCCTCCTGCGGGAGGGGCGAGGGGGTTGATGCAGCTTGGAACAAATGGTGGTGGCGTCGCTCCTCGTCGCCCTGCTCGCCGTCATCGCGCTCTACGAGCGGGAGCTTAGGCGCATGGCACGCTTCCTGGGCCGCAGCGACCGGACCGCCAACGAGCGGGTGGAGGTGGGCTTTTCCACTCCCGGCATCTCGTTGGTCGCCGCCGCCGTCAACAGGGGGATGGAGGAGCGAAGCGACGAGCGCGCGGCCGTCGGCGAGCAGAGGAGGGCCTTCCAGCACGGCCTTGCCGCACTCTCGCACGACATTCGCACGCCGCTTTCGGGGGCACAGGGCTACTTGCAGCTCCACGACCGCAGCTCCGATTCCGTCGAGAGGGCGCGCTGCCTTCGCGGGGCCGCGTCCTGCCTCGCGGACATGCGCGCCCTCACTGACGCGCTGCTCGACTATGCGAAGGTGTCCTCCCAGGACGGACCGCTCGAGCTCTCCCCCGTGGCGGTGATGCCCGCCCTCGCCTCGGTGCTGGCCGACGCATATCCGCGGTTTGCGGAGCGGGGGTGGGAGCCAGCGATCCTGTTTGCCGACGAGGGCGTGCGGGTGATGGCGGACGAGGGGTCCCTCGAGCGCGTGCTCTCGAACCTCGTCGCCAATGCGTTGCAGCATGGGGCTTCGGCACCCGTCATCTCCCAAGGCTTCCTCCCGGCGCCGGATGGGGGGGACGCTCGGATCGTGGTCGTCTCCGTCTCCAACGAAGTGGGCGACGCCGGTTCGATAGACGTGGACCGCTTGTTTGAGAGGTTCTACCAATCCGACGGTGCACGCTCGGGGGCGGGATCGGGGTTGGGTCTCGCCATCGTTGCGAGGCTCTGCGAGCGAATGGGCGGCTCTGCGGCGGCAGGGGTCGAGGGCGGGCGCCTCTCCATATCCGCGCGCCTGCCTGCGGCCTAATCACCTTGCTGGATCGGCTTTGACCTCACCTTGGGCGGACGAGATAGCGGCTTGGCCCATCTCCCGGCAACCCGACCTCGTGCGGCGGAACGAGATGCTAGCCATGCTGGTAGCAAGGAAGCCGGAATGAGGGGCCGGCTCTCGCCATCGGCATAGGCTGACTGCCTGCCTAGCCCCTGAAGGATGCCTTCCAGGCCTCGTACTCGTCCTCGGAGACCTCGCCGGCCTCCAGCCGCTCACGCATTCGCGCCCATGCCCTCAGGGCCTGGAAGAGCTTCTGGGAGCCGTCCGCCTTTGGGTCGACGGCGATCCCGATGCCGCCTTCCGTCTCGACGGGCCTGAAGCCCATCTCGCCCTCGAGCCTGAAGGCCATCTCGAGCGCCCCACGCGCGCTTTCGGGGCCTATGTCCGCAAGGGACTCCGGGGCGACGTCGAGCGCCCCGGCGATCGCCTCCAGCTGCGCCCCGCTCGGCGTGCGCAGGCCGAGCTCGTAGTTGCGGATGGCCGACTCGGTGACGCCGACCTCCTCCGCGAGGCCCCTCTGGGTGTAATCCCGACAAGGCCAATCCCGCCCGCTACAGCGTGGGCAGCAAGGGCGCAACGACATCGGCGGCCGAGTTGAGCATGACGGCCAGGGTAAATCCGGCAAGCGCCATCATGAAGACCCCAAGCAGGGCAGTGGCGATGCCGGCAGCGACGTTGTGCTCGTTGACGTATATCGCCTCGGCCGGCTCGCGCGGGTTGACCAAAAGCGTGCAGGGATCCCCCACCCCGAGAGGCTCGCGGCCCCTCTTCGTCGGCTTCCGGTTGGCAGGACCGGCTGGCGGCTCTGGGGGCCGGTATCCGGCAGCGACACGGTTCACCCTGCCGCTCAGGTCGTCGGCCTCGTATGTCTGGTCCTGATAGTCGAACGTGGCGGTGTACACCCGTGAGTAAGACTTGCCGGTGGGTATGATGCGGGAGTCGGTGATCGTGGCCTCGACCTGCGCCGTGCAACGCCGACGCGCGGTCGCCTTGCTGATGCCCCAGACGACCCCGTACGCGCCGATGCACAAAAGCGCCGTGCACGTGTACGCGAAGGTGACGAGCGCCCTCGCGGTCTCTGGGAGGGCGAAGATCGCGAGGGTGACGATGATGCCGACTGCCGCGAGAACCTTCCACCCCGTGCCCCTCTTCCTCGAAGACAAGCCTTGCGTCAGCAGGTAGCAAAGCATGGCGATGGACGCGGACATCCAAACGCAGAGCAAGGCGATGCCGCTATCGGGAGCGAACGATTCCATGCGGCTTCTTCCAAAAGGGCTCGATGCGAGAGCACCGTCCCCTATGCCTGGCGCCGCATCCGCTTCGCCACGCAAGCCTAGAGGTCGATGTATGTCTTGCTCGAAGGCAGCCTGTCGGCGGAGGGGATGTCAACGTAGTTCTTGGCGTAGTCGTTCGGGTTGACGTACACGTCGATGTGGTCGCCCGCATGGAGCGCATCCTCGACCGGCCAGTAAGCGCAGGCGCTGGTGAAGCGGTAGTTCTGCCCGCCCTCCTCGTATGTGCACCGGACCTGCCGGCCGGGCACGCCGTTGAACGTCCGGTTGTTGAGGACCGTTACCTCCTGCACTGTCGCGTCGAGCCGTTTGCCCGTCTGCTTCAGGTTCCCGATGCGCCGCCGGCGCACACGGGGAACGATCAGGAGCGACAGCCCTGTCACCAGGCAGAGGGCGCCCGACCCTCCGAAGCCCGCCAGGGTCATGGTGGCGAAGCCGGGGACGGCGACGTTGCCGGGATGCTCGGGGTCAACCAGAAGCTCCAGCTGCTCCCCCTCGTACATCGAGCCGTCGTAGGAGTTCAGGAGCACGTCGTCGTAGCTCTTGCCGTCATACTCATAGCTCACGTATACGTCGTAGTTGGTGCTTGTGCTGCTGTTGCTGCCAGTGCCGTTGCGGGTTCTGTAGACGTCGATCCGGTCGATCTGCGCCTGCACCGTCTCGCCCGCTGCGTACTTCTGGTTCGTGCTCACGAACAGAGCGATGCCAATCGTGAGCACGATAGCCCCGATCACCGTAAATATGGCACCCAGTATGGTGAGGAGCTTCCTGCTGTCCATGTATCTTGTTCCCTTCTGTCTGCGGGCTCCGGTTCCCCAGGCAAAGCTCATATAGTAGGGTACTACGCTGCATGAGGGGCCTTACCATCTTTCCCCTCGGGTAGGCGGGACAGAGCAAACGATTTCAACCGCGTTCACCTTGGTCAATCTGCCGCTCCAGCTCGTATTCGTGGCCGACACGCACTTTCCATGCGATAGGTAGTGCGGGACGGCTGCGTGCTTCTGCCTTTCCGTGGACCTTACATGCGAGCGGTAGTCGGGCCGGAGCCGTGCCTCGGGCAGCCGTCGCATCGGTTGTAGAGCGCCTGCCAGCTGGGATACACCAGCTCGTCGCGCACCTCAGCGGTGTTCCTGTCATGCTTTATATAGAGTCCCACAGCCCGTTTTCTCTGTTCGGATGAACATGGCACCAGAACCTCCAGACGTCATCGTTTGGTGCGGATTTCTGATACCACCCCCAGTGTCAACAAAACTGGGGCAGGTTCAGTCCCCCATCATTCTTCACGAAGCCATCATCCCTTGCGGACGCGGGCCTGTCGCAGAGCCTCCCCATCATGTATCGCCGCTTCCTGGGCGCGCCCCCGTGGCCAAGAGGCCCCGACCGCAGACCCTGATTCGCAGCTAGCCGAGATGTGTACGGGAGACGCGATTTTGGGCGATGGCGGCAAGAACGCACCCCCTCCGAGCTGCGGTTCCCCAGGGTGGCCCGTCCGCCCGGGGTGCCATTCCCCGCAGTGGGGGAAACGCGCCCCCTCCGCGGGCCGCCTGCCTGCGCAGACGGGAACGGGCGCCCGTACACATCTCGGCTAGCTGCGAATCAGGGTCTGC
>NZ_KQ960127.1:0-1043 GCF_001553055.1 Olsenella sp. DNF00959
TTGGAGCAGTGTCGTTCTGACTGGTAATCCAACCTGCTTGGTCGACGCCCGGTCTATGCGCTCGTTTTGGAGCAGTGTCGTTCTGACTGGTAATCCAACCTGGGTGACTATCTCGCAGCCGCCGTCACGTTTTGGAGCAGTGTCGTTCTGACTGGTAATCCAACCCCCGCGCTTTCGCGGTCGTCCGTTCCCCCGCCTCTGGCGGTCGTGTAGCCACCGTGCGCCGGTGGCGGCGTATGAAAAAGGCCACCCGTCGGTGGCCTTTTTCGTGTGAGATTGGGTACAAGTCCGTCAGACGGGTCTATGCACCAGCTGTGGAGCAGGGACCCGTCATTATTTTTCTAGATGAAGTCTGCTTATCACTCCTGCGTGGTCGATCACGGCCACTTCGCTGATGCGACGGTTCTTCATCGCCTTCCACGTGAATGACACGGCTTGCTCGTCATCAAGTGCCTTGTTTTGGCTGAAGTCGAGAACGACGAGGGAAACACCCTTCTTTCCTCTTGCGTTTCTCATGTGCCCGTCGACGGTCGAGTAGGAACTTGCCCCATCTAGCGTCTTTATCTCGACGCCTGACGCAAGGTCGGAACGTCCAATGGTAACGGTCCCTTTCCCGTCTGGGTTCGGCTCATGCAGCTCGTCGTCCCAGACCGTGACGGAGTAGCCATGGGCCGCGAGCTTCGTGGCGGTCCTGAACTCCTTGGCATGTGCCTTGTCCTTGGACTTCTTCGCCCTGGTCGCGTCCGAGTCGTACCCGACGGGCGGTACCTTGCCCGTCCTCAGTCACTCGCGGTCGCGAAGCTTGGCCTCCGCGTTTTGGAGCAGTGTCGTTCTGACTGGTAATCCAACATAGGTCGGCCTGCTTCAACCAACGCTCTTGTTTTGGAGCAGTGTCGTTCTGACTGGTAATCCAACGGTGGGCTGGGAGGAGACGGGCACCGAGATGTTTTGGAGCAGTGTCGTTCTGACTGGTAATCCAACAGAGCACGCCACACGAAAACGAGCGCATGTGTTTTGGAGCAGTGTCGTTCTGACTGGTAATC
>NZ_KQ960127.1:1143-1366 GCF_001553055.1 Olsenella sp. DNF00959
AGCAGTGTCGTTCTGACTGGTAATCCAACCCGTATGCGGCGCACGACGCATGCGACGGGGTTTTGGAGCAGTGTCGTTCTGACTGGTAATCCAACCCGGGATTGTCCGGGATTGTCCGGGGCCTAGTTTTGGAGCAGTGTCGTTCTGACTGGTAATCCAACGCCCATGGGGCGCGTCTTCGCGGCGACGGCGTTTTGGAGCAGTGTCGTTCTGACTGGTAATC
>NZ_KQ960127.1:1466-61034 GCF_001553055.1 Olsenella sp. DNF00959
TGGAGCAGTGTCGTTCTGACTGGTAATCCAACGGGGGCGTCAACTGCCGCCACGGCTTCGCGCCCTGGGTGCTCGGCATGGGCCACGCCTTCAGCGAGGACCCCGACGGGGACGCCGGATGGGACCGCGATGAGGTCTACCGGGACACCCAGCGGCAGAGGGCGCTCGAGGCGGACGTGCGCGCCGCCAAGAGGCAGGCCGCCAACGAGCACGCGAGTGACCTCGAGCGCGCGGCCGCGAAGGCGCGCATCTGGAAGGGCCAGCAGGAGATCCGCAAGCTCACCTCAGAGAGGCCGTGGATCAGGCGCGACGCGAGCCGCGAGAGGGTCCCGGAGCTCGCCGTGCAGCCGAGGGGCGCGAAGAACGCGCCGAGGGCCACCAGGCACGCCGCCGAGCGGATGGCCGAAAGGGGAATCACAGACGGACAGGTTAAAAGGGCAATCGCAAGTCCAATGCATACCTTCCCCGTTACGGTCGACTCGCAAGGCCGTAAGGCCCAGAAAATTGTTGGGAGCGATGTCACAGTAGTTATCAATCCAACGACCAGGGATATAATCACGGCATACCCGACGAACAAGAAGATGAGGAGGCGGTATGGCACTGACGAAGAGGCAGGAGCAGATTCTTGACACTCTCCGTATCCCCCATGACATATCGTCCCTCACAGATTCGCAGTGGCTGGATGCGGATGACAAGGTAACTGAGGAGTTGCAGCTCCGGGGCCTATCGGACGATGGCCTGAACGAGTATGGTCAAGACTGCGACGCAATTCTCTATGCCCTTTCGCAGGTTTAAAGCGAACGCTAGAGCTTTACTACCAGTTTTGGAGCAGTGTCGTTCTGACTGGTAATTCAACCGGGGTCCTTCGACGCCGGTTTTGGAGCAGTGTCGTTCTGACTGGTAATCCAACCCGACGACGGGACGTTCGACACGGTAGAGGTCTTAGACCCATAAAAAATGACATCCGTCACCCCGACTCCTAGCCTGGGTTGCAATGTCATCAACGAACTTATACCACACATCGAGCACATTCATACGGAGCGTGGCGGAACCGGCAGGCGCGCGTGCCCCAGGAGCACGTGGCCCATGGCCGTGCGGGTTCGAGTCCCGCAGCTCCGACCATGAGGCAAGCGCGCGCTGCCCGACCCGGGTGAGTCGCTAAACCGCCCTCGCCAGGAGACCGGCCCCCGCCGCACGGCGTGGGCTTCCCATGCCCCCCCGCACGGGGAGGGGGATCGTTGGCCCGCACGAGCCAGATTGGAGCCGAACGTGGCAGACGAGCAGGAAGAGATCGAGCGGGCGGACGAGGGGGAGACCCCGAAGCCCCGCACCGACTGGAAGGCGTAGTCGCGCAAGTGGGAGGGTCCTCCCCGTACGCGTGGGGATGGCCCCGACTTCATGGAGAGTACGAACGCAGCAAAGAATAGGAGGCGGTGCCGCATGTGCTCAGAGGACCCATCCAGCGCCCCGATGGCCTACTTCTCACACGACGCAAACAGCGCCGGCGACATAAAGTGCCGCCGTCTCATAAGGGTTCTCGGCTACGAGGGCTACGAGCGCTGGTGGCGGGTCTGCGAGCTCATGGCGTCTGCGACGGGACACTGCCTTCCGGTGTCCGAGAGGATAGACGCCGAGATACTGTCCGACGAGCTCCGCTTCGATGGCACCAAGGCGCTCATGTCCTACCTGGAAAGCCTGGCGGACTTCGAGCTCATATCCTCCGACGAGCTTTCGCAGGGTCGTGTCGCGTCCGAGAAGATGATGCGCAACGCCGAGAGGTTCGGGCAGAACCGCAGGAACGGACGCCTCGGCGGAAGGCCCAAGAAGGAATGACCTCCGCCATCGCAAAAAACGTGCCCCCGAGCTACGGAAATCCGTGGCCGGGGGCTTTTTTGTGCGCGTAGCGTGTGGAACCGCCACCGAGAACTTTTCCCAAATCCGTGGCAGGATTGTGGCAGCTTTCGTGGCAGCAAACGAAAAAGGTCAGGGGACAAGCCCCTGACCTGCGAAAACATGGAGCCAGCTATCGGACTCGAACCGATGGCCCCCGCTTTACGAGGACTATCATCTGGGTTTTGCAAATGCGGATATTGCGGCTGCTCCCCGCGCGTGCGGAGATGCTCCTGTAGCACTGCATCTGCTTGTCGTTGGCGAGCGTGTAGGGCGTGTGGGAGAGCGTCGTGCTGCGCTCGGCGGCGAAGCGGCCGCACCGTCAACGTCGCGGTGACCTCCTTCGGAGTTCTGGCTGCGCTCCTCGAAGAGGGCAGGGGGTTCTATGTTTTCATGGCATTAGTCCGCAGAAGTCAGAGTCGGTTGCGGGGCTAGCCTCTCTTGCGTTCCATGTCCTCGCGTATGAGCTGCTTTATGTATCCCGCCTTGTTGGGCTGCTCGTTGAGCCACTCCCAGAGGTTGGCCTCGGCAGGGTAGAAGCGGACAGCTGTCTGCTTTACCTTCTCTTTGTGATACTTCTCGCTTGCCCTCTTTTGGGCTTCCGAGACTGCCATCAGCCCCTGTCCTTCCTGAAGAATACAATAACGAGGTTTGAGAGAAGCGATGCGATGAACATCGTAATAAACAACTTGATGTAGTGCATGAGTGACCTCGCAGCTTCGTAGTGGCAACGCTTGTGTGAAAGTTGCCTCCATTATGGAGCGTTGCTGCCGGTTGTTGGTCGGAGGTACCTCACTTCGCGACGCGAGCGGGCGGTTGGGTCGGAGCCTCGGCTTCGTTCGACGCGTGCGCGATACGTAATGGGCGAAGTGGGTGGTTTCTCTCCCGAAAAAGAGATCGAAATCACTCACTTCTCGCTTGCGGCGACGGGTGGACCACTCACTTCGCGACTCTCGTGGCTGTGACATGCCGTGGCGGCAGATGAACCGCCCACATCGCGCCTCCCGCGGCGACGCCGCCGCTCTCCACGGCGACGCCCCACTCCCCAGGCGACACCGCCACAAGAAAGGGGCGCCGCCCGCACGAGCGACGCCCCGAGCCATGTCCCGTGTCCTTCTCACCTACGCCATGCTGGCGAAGATCGAGGCGAAGGCGATGATCACGCCCATGACGGACTCTCCGCCCAGCAGTCCGGATGCCACCACGAGGCCGCTCTCCTGTGCCTTCTCGGCCGCCTCCTGGCGTTCCGCCTCGCCGAGGCCCGCGTTCCTGCGTGCGCTGACCTGCTCGTAGACGATGCGCGCCACGGCACCCAGCGCGGCGGTGACGCTCATATAGAAGGGCAGGTAGACGCCCAGTCCAAGCATCATCGCGGGAAGTCGGGCGAAATAGAGCGCAAGCCCTCCCGCAAGTCCCAGCACGAAGGCCGGTACGCTGGGGATGCCCGACACCATCGTGGCTACGACGGAGGCCTGGGCGCTCACGAACTCCTTGTCCGGCCCGAAGACGTCCGGACCGTAGGCGCTCACCAGGGCGACCATGACGCCCGCCGCGACGAGCGCCCCCAGGACGCCGCCGATGGCCTGGCCCAGCCACTGGGCGCGGGGGTCGGTGCCCAGGACGTGCCCTGCCTTGAAGTCGTTCATCACATCGCCTGCCAGGCCGCAGGCCACGGCCACGACGCCGGCGATGAAGAAGAGCTGCACCTCCTGCAGGCGTGCGAAGGCCGAGACCAGCAGGAGCACGATGAGCCCGAAGATCTCCATGGGGTCGATGCCCGTCTGGCCGCAGGACTGGGCGCTCATGATGGTGGTGACGAAGGTCAGCAGCACCACCGCGACGGCCGGGATGGGGCCGAGCTGCAGCCCGAAGCAGACGAGCACGGCAATCGCCGCGGTGGCGAGCCCCAGGATGCCCGCGTCGAGGCGGAGGTTGCCGCTCACGAGCGAGGTCGTCGCGGCCACGTCCTCGCCCTGCGCGTCGCCGGAGCCCAGGCCGCGGACGACGCCGGCCATCTGGGGCAGGATGTCCTTGACCACCACGGCCACGCCCGATCCCATCATGAGGCCCATGCCCAGGCTCTTCACGATGCCCTGGGCGCTGGCGACGTCCCAGAGCCCGGCGGCGCTGCCGGCCACGACGATGCCGAAGTTGGCCACGACCCCGCCCAGGAGCCACCAGGCCACGGCCACGCCGCCGATGAGGAAGCCGACGGAGAGCATCATGGGCGAGTTGTAGATGCCAAAGGCCACGCCGGGAATGGGCAGTTGCAGCAGCATGGCGGGCAGGAGATGCAGCCCGTCGCGCAGCAGGGCGTAGGTCCCGGCGATGCCCATCGAGCTGAAGAGCTGCCTGCCGGTGCGCCCGCCCGCCTCGGTGGCCCTGAGCGTCTGCGCCGCGGCGTTGCCGGTGGGGAACTCGAGGTTCGCGTCCACGATGAAGTGCCGGTGGATGAGGGCCGTGCAAACGAGGCCCAGGCCCGTGCCAGCAAGCGCCACCAGGAAGATCTGGACCCAGCCGATCTGGCTCGCGAGCCCCAGCATCCACGCGCCAGGTATGGTGAAGGCGAGGCCGCCGGCCACCATCGCGCCCGCCGACATGATGGTGTGGGTGACGTTGGCCTCGTTGAGGCTGGCGTTTCCGAGCAGCTTGAGGAAGAAGAGCGAGATGACGGCCGCGAAGATGATGGGCCAGGGGAGCGCCCCCAGGCGCAGCGCCGTGTAGACGGAGGAGGCGGTGATGATCGCGCAGCCCACGCAGCCGATGATCGCTCCGCGCAGGGTGAGCTGGCCACGCCACGAGGCGCGGCTGGTGCCGTTGTCCATATGCAGTCCCTTCAGGATATCCGCTCCCCCTGTGCCGACGCGCCGGTGCGCGGGCGAGGAGTCGGGTTGCTACGGGCGCCTGCGGGGCCGGACGAGCGCCACAGACTTGCTAGAGTGTAGCGCATGGGTCACGAGCTAGGGAGATGGTCTGATGGGTCAGCGCGGGGAAGGCGGGACGGGGGTCGTCTCGCTTGCCGTGGACGTGGGCAACACGACGAGCTCCTTCGGGCTCTTTGCCGCGTCAGCAGGGGAGACGGACGAGCCCTTGGGAACCTGCGAGCTCACCACCCCGCAAAGTCTCACGGTGGACGAAGCCTGCCTGCAGCTCGGCTCCGTGCTGGAGCTTCTGGGCGGGGGAGAGGGGCTTTGCGGGGGCGTTGCCGCCGGAGCGCTCGTGGGGGGTGCGACCGCCGGCGGTGGCGTGGGTGGGGCTGTCGCTATGCCGTGTGCCGGTGAGGCTGCCGCCCGGACGCGCGTCGCGTCGATCCTCTCCTGCGTGGTTCCCTCTCTGAGCGACGTCTGGGCCCAGGCCTTGGAACGCAGCCTGGGCGTGCGCCCCCTGGTGGTGGGGCCGGGCCTTCGCACGGGGATGTGCATGGCCTACCGTGACCCCGCCGAGGTGGGGCCCGACCGCATCGCCGATGCCCTCGCGGCGCGTCAGAGCCACGGCTCGCCCGTCGTGGTGGTTGACTTTGGCACGACGATGAACGTCGAGGTCGTGGACGCGTCCGGCGCCTTTGCGGGCGGCGTGATCGCCCCTGGTCTGGCCTTGGGCGCGCGTGCCCTGAAGCAGGCGGCGGCGCGTCTTCCCCAGGTGGAGCTGGAGGTTCCGAGCTCCGTCATAGGCCGCTCCACGCGCGAGGCCATGCAGGCGGGAATCGTGCTGGGGGAGGTCGCTCGTGTCGAGGGGCTGGTCGGCCGCGTGATGGGCGAGCTGGGCTGCGAGCCTCCGGTGGTGCTCACGGGCACCCGCGCGGAGGACATGGCGCGCCTTTTGGGAGAGGGGCCGCTGTCCGGGCTTCTGAGCTGCGACCAGACGCTCACGCTGCGGGGGCTGCACCAGCTGCTTCTGGGCCAGGCGCAGAGGCGCGCGCGTAGGTAGGGGCTGCCGCGTGGCATGCGGCTCCTCTCGCCCCAGGGCGGCTCGCCCGACCGGATCGTACAAAGAGTTGTATGTGGTTTTTCTCGCCCGATGGGGTGTATTACAAGGTTAGAAAACACATAAGAGCAGGTAGAAGGCTTGCCGAGAAATACGATTGTAAGCGAAGGCCACACACAAATTTTGAAATCACCCAAAGTGCGACGCCGACCTGGAAACCGACGACAGCGGGCGGGCGTCACGTCATGCGACCTGCGCAATCGCCGCCGTCTGCGTAGCGGATACCCTCGCCCTCGCACTGGGCACGGCGAGGCACCGGCGCGTCTAGCTGCGGCGCTGGTAGCGCTGCATGAGGTAGGTCTCGGCCCAGATGATGGCAAAGAGCGCGACCGCGAGCACCAGGCGCTGCTGGTCCTCGAGCTGCGGCAGGGCCAAGAAGGCGATGACCGCGGCGACGGCCGCCAGGGCCAGGAGGACGATGAGCCAGGTCAGCGGCTCGCGCGGGTCCAGGCTAGTCAGGGGGTTGAGGAAGGTGGGCCTGCCGAGGTCAGAGATTCTCATGCGCTACTCCATGGTGTGCGTTGCGAAGACGGGGTCGTCCTGCCACGGTACGACCTCGCCTGCGGCGAGCGAGGCGGGGACGTCGATGATTCGCTGGTTGGACGACCCGCGGAAGCGCAGGGTGATGTCGTATAGGTCCTGGACGAAGGGACCATCCACCAGCACGTCGAGGCAGGCGAGGATGCGGTCGGTGTGCTCCGTGTGCTGGGATCCGCCGGGGCGCAGCTGCTCCCAGCTGTGGCCGCTGTACATCCAGATGCCCTTGTCAGGGCGCTCGCGGCGCACGCGCTCGAGGAAGTCGACGAGGCCGGCTTGGTTCTCGGGCTCGGTGGGCTCGCCACCCAGGATGGAGAGCCCGTCCACGAAGTCGGGCTCGAGGCTGGCGATGATCTTGTCCTCCGTCGCGCGATCGAAGGTCTTTCCTGCGTTGAAGTCCCAGGCCTCCTCGTTGAAGCAGTGGGGGCAGTGCAGGCGGCAGCCCGAGACGAAGAGCGTGGTGCGCACGCCCGTGCCGTTGGCGATGTCGAAGTACTTGATGGTCGCGTAGTTCATGGGGCTCCCTCGGTCGCGGTGCACCCAGTATAGGCGCTGCACGGCTGGGGCTGGCCTGGCGGCGCCGCTTGCGCGCGCAGACCGCGCATGGTTTGCGCGGGATTCGGAGAAGGGGCAAGCCGCGCATGGTTTGTGCAAGATTCGGAGAATGCGCAGTTCACGGGCGAGAGGCGCGCAGGCTACGGCTGCTTTGCGCACCACGCGAGCCGTGGGACTCCCATGTCGGAGGCTCCGGATGCCGCGGGTTGGCTCATGCGCCACGCGTGTTGCGGGACGTTCGGCACGGGATTCCGCGCAGCTCTCGCCTTGCCTGCCTTAAGAAAGTCTTTCGCGCTTGGACCCTGGCTCCTTAAGCTGCCCTACCCGTATAAACGCAGGTAGTTGGAACGTTGGCCTGCGGGTGGGGGAGGTCTGGATGTACGCGAGGGCAGGGGGCGCTGTCGTGCGCGAAGCTCGGGACGGCGATTGGCAGCTGGCACGCAGGGGCTCCACGTGCGGGATGTGGCGCCGGTGCCGGCAGGGCTTCGGGCGCGGGGCGTGGTGCGACCTGCGGAGGCGCCCCGCGCGCAGGACGTGGCGGCCCATGCTCAGGGACCTCGTGCTGGGAGACCCCGCGCTTGTGGAGCGGCTCGTCGCACGTGCGCTCCTTGCCGCCTTGGTCCCGTTGGCTCTCCTTGCCCTGGCGGCGTTCTGGCTTGCCTGGCAGGAGGGGGGCTGCTCCTTGGCGCGACCGCCCGAAGGGACCCCGGCAGAGCTCGTCGAGCTCTACGCCCGCAACCCCGAGGCGCGCCGCTTCGTCCTTGACTACGCGGCGAAGCACGAGCTCGTGCAGCCGGTCGACCTCTCGTCCTTGGTGGGGTCGCGGGAGGTGCCGCTGCTGCTCCAGTGGGACGAGCGCTGGGGCTACCAATGGTATGCCGGCCAGTACCTCGCCCTCTCTGGCTGCGGTCCCACCTGCCTGTCGATGGCGTACGTCTACCTGACGGGAGACCCTTCCTTCTCGCCGCGCGAGGCGGTGGAGTTTGCCACGGCGCACGGCTTCGCGTCGGGCGGACGGCAGCGAGTGGAGCCTCATACCCGAGGGAGGGAGCCTCCTGGGACTCGACGTGACGGAGCTCCCGCTGGACGAGGGTCGCGTGCGCGCCAACCTCGAGGCGGGAAACCCCGTCATCTGCGTCATGGGGCCAGGGGATTTCACGACCACGGGGCACTTCGTCGTCCTTGCGGGTATGGACGGGGACTCGATTGTGGTGCGCGACCCCAACAGCAGGTCCCGGTCCAAGATGCTCTGGAGCTACGAGCGGCTTGCAGGGCAGGTGCAGGCGCTGTGGGCCCTTCGGAACGCGTGACGCGGGGGGGTTGGGCGCAGGCCGTGCGTTGGGTGGCGTCCCGGCTCGCAGGTCATGCGTGGTTTGCGCGGGATTCGGAGAATGCGCAGGTCGCAAGCGAGAGGAGCGCAGTCTATGGCTGGATTGCGCGTCACGCACGCCATGCAGGCCACGTGCGCCATGCGTGCCGCAGGATGTCCGGAACGGGATTCCGCGCGCCCGCGCCTCTCTCGCCCCCCTGCCAGCCTTAAGAAAGTCTTCTGCGTTTGCGTCCTAGCCCCTTAACACCCTGCTCGCGTATAAAGGTTGCGGGGCACAGGGGCTCCCGCCGGACGGAAGGGCTCCGACCGCAGGAGGGCCCCACCGCCAGCGACGTATGAGGAAGGAACGACATGCAGCGCATCCTCCTGGTGGACGACGACCACGACATCGTCGGCGCTCTCAGGATCTACCTGAACGACCCCGGCTACGAGCTCCACGCTGCCTACGACGGCAGGCAGGCCGTGGCGGCGGTGAGGGCGGGCATCGAAGCGGGGGAGCCCATCGACCTCGTCCTCCTGGATGTGATGATGCCGGTCATGGACGGCTCCGAGGCCCTGGTGCAGATTCGCCGCCTCACCAACGCCCCCGTGATCATGCTCACCGCCAAGGGAGAGGACGCGGACAAGGTCCTGGGCCTCGACCTGGGGGCGGACGACTACGTGACCAAGCCCTTCGTTCCCGCCGAGCTGCTCGCCCGAGTGCGGAGCGCCCTCAGGCGCTACACGAGGCTGGGAGGCAGCTCCGACATGGCAGACGGCCCGGCGGGCTCCGACGCCCTCGTCCTGGGCGGCATCGAGCTGGACGACGCGGGCAAGCGCGTTACCGTGGACGGCGAGCCCGCGGCGCTGACGCCCAAGGAGTACGACATCTGCCGCTTCCTCATGGCCCGCCAGGGGCACGTGTACAGCCCGGCGCAGATTTACGAGGCGGTGTGGGGCGAGCCGGCCTGCGGCAGCGAGGGCACGGTGGCGGTCCACGTGCGCCACCTCAGGGAGAAGATCGAGATCGACCCCGCCAACCCACGCTACCTCAGGGTGGTCTGGGGACGCGGCTACATGATGGGAGGCCAGAGATGAGACGCAACGGCATCGAGTCGGCGAACGAGAACGCAGGCGCGATTTGGGTTTGGTCGGCGTGCGTGGTGGGGGCACTCTCGCTCGTCATTCTCATGCCGCTTCTGCACTACGTCTACCTGACGCTCAACGGATCCGGCTTCACGATGAACGGGGAGCTCGTCTTGCTGGTCACGCTCGACGCGGCGCTCGTGGCGGGTCTGCTTGTCTCGCGGCGTCGCTGGCACATGGAGGATGACATCCGCGTGGCATGGCTCCACCTCTGGCGCTGGGCGCTCGCCTTCTGTGGCATCGTGCTGGGGCTCGTCCTCGGCCTGGCCTCGGAGCTGACGCCCCTGGTGATCTTCGCCTACCTCGTCGCGCTCTCGCTCGCGTTCGTGATGCTCGGCGAGCGCCAGGCGCGCCTGGCGGAGCTGGGGGAGGTCGTCTCTCGCCTGGCGCAGGGCGACTTCGAGGCCCAGGTGGACGTGGGCCAGATGAGGGGGGACCTGGTCGAGATGTCCGAGCGGCTCAACCAGGTGGCTGGCGCCGCATCGGCGGCTGCGGAGGAGCGTGCGCGGGCGCTGCGAGAGGCCCTCGAGGCCGAGCAGGTCAAGACTCGTGCCGAGCGCATGCGCACCGAGCTCATCACCAACGTGAGCCACGACCTCAAGACGCCCCTGACCTCGGTGATCAACTATGCGGACCTGCTCGCGTCCGAGCTCGTCCTCGAGCCTGGCGAGCGAGACGAGCAGAAGCTGGCCGAGTGCGCCGACGTGCTGGGCAGGCAGTCCGCACGGCTCAAGAAGCTCATCGAGGACCTCATCGAGGCCTCCAAGGCACAGACGGGCAACGTCCAGGTCGACCTAGTCTCCATGGACGCGGGCGTGCTCCTCTCGCAGGCGCTCGGCGAGTGGGGCGAGAGGATCGAGGGTGCGGGGTTGGAGTTCGTGGACAGGCTGCCCGAGCTGCCCCTTGCGGTGAGGGCGGACGGGCGCCTGATGGGGCGCGTGCTGGACAACCTGCTGGGCAACGTGGCGAAGTACGGACAGCCAGGGACGCGCGTCTACGTCAGCCTCGCCCCAGGGGAGGGCGTCGCGCGCATGAGCCTCAAGAACGTGTCCGCCGCCCCGCTCGACGTGAGCGCCGAGGAGCTGCTGGAGCGCTTCGTGCGCGGTGACTCGTCGCGTACGACCGAGGGTTCGGGCCTGGGGCTCTCCATCGCGCAGAGCCTGATGGAACTCCAGGGCGGCAGCCTTTCTCTGGACGTGGACGCGGACCTCTTCAAGGTGGAGCTCACGCTACCGCTGGATGCGGGTGTCGCTGCCAGCATGGACGCGGACACGGATGATTCCAGGCAGTGCCCTTCCGAGGACGAGGCGACCACCGTGCTGTAGGCGCCGAGGTGCCGGATGGACCGGGAGGTGGGGTGGGAGCCCCTTGGCCCCTGCTCCCCCTCCCGTCTTGTTGGTCCGGCCTTGCCGGGTGCGTGTTGATCGGCCCTGTGGGTCGCCGTCAATCCACGTCGACTTACACCCATTTGTACTTGTGATGTGCCCTTGCGCAGGGTCCTCGTCACCACATGCGGCGTTGGGGGATGATGCCCATGAGCGTTACGGCATCGTCCTTCTCGTCGTATTCGTAGATCAGGTCGAAGGGTGGGAGAGAGCACTTTCTGGTCCCGTCTCCAAATTCGCGGCGGATGGAATCAGGAAGGTCGCTGCTGCCGCTCAGCGGGAACGACTCGACCATCCGCAGGATTTGCTCCAGGCGGCTTGCGAGCCTTGGCGTGTAGATGGTCTCTGCGTCATCAATGAACTGTTCCGCGAACAGAAGTCTAGCCATGCCGTGCGAGCCTCTTGTCGAGGGCATCAGAGAATGCCTCCATGCCTTCCACGTAGCGGCCTTCTTCTATGTCTGCCCTCCCGTTCCTCAGGCATGCACGAAGCCTCTCCTCGTATGCGGCTCCTTCCGCCGCCTCCTGCAGTCGCCGCTCGAAGATCTCCTCGCTCATGAGCACGAACGCTCCGTTGCCGTTCTCCGTGATGTGGACCACGTCATGAAGCGCGGCATCCTTGACCTCTCGCTGTCGGGTCTTGAGGGCGGCGGAGGAATAGATGGTTGTCATGCCCTCGCTCCTTTCCTTGGAATAGATACCATATACAGTACTATTTTAGATATCAAAAGAAAGCATCTTGTCTCTGCGCTGCAAAGGGCATCTGACTTGCGAAGTCCACGGTGAAGAAACTCGCGCCGTACCTGGAAGCTTCCAGGCACGGCGCGGGTTGCGAGCGCGCGATGTCATGCGGACTAAAACGTCCGCCCCGGCTGCCTACAGGTGCAGCACGCGGTCCTTGATCTCTTCCGTGCGACCCTGGTTCCAGAACTGCGTGCCGATGTAGCCGCAGGTGCGGCGGGCGACGTTCATCTTGGACTGGTCGCGGTTGTGGCAGTGGGGGCACTCCCACACCAGCTTGCCGTCGTCCTCGACGATCTGGATCTCTCCGTCGTAGCCACAGACCTGGCAGTAATCGCTCTTGGTGTTGAGCTCCGCGTACATGATGTTGTCGTAGATGAACTGCATCACGCGGATGACGGCCTCGAGGTTGTCCTGCATGTTGGGCACCTCGACGTAGCTGATGGCGCCGCCGGGCGAGAGGCGCTGAAACTGGCTCTCGAACTGCAGCTTGGTGAAGGCATCGATGTCCTCGCGCACGTTCACGTGGTAGGAGTTCGTGATGTAGCCGTGGTCCGTGATGCCCTTCACCTTGCCGAAGCGCTTCTGGAGGCACTTCGAGAACTTGTAGGTGGTGGACTCCAGGGGCGTGCCATAGAGGGAGTAGTCGATGTCCTCGGCTGCCTTCCACTCGGCGCACTTGTCGTTCATCCTCTGCATGACGGCCAGGCCGAAGTCGGTGCCCTCGGGGTCGGTGTGGCTGTGGCCGGTCATGGCCTTGACGCATTCGTAGAGGCCCGCGTAGCCCAGGCTGATGGTGGAGTAGCCGCCGTAGAGCAGCTTGTCGATGCTCTCGCCCTTGTCCAGGCGGGCCAGCGCGCCGTACTGCCAGAGGATGGGCGCGGCGTCAGAGAGCGTGCCGGCGAGGCGGTCGTGACGGCAGCGCAGAGCGGTGTGGCAGAGCTCGAGCCTCTCGTCGAAGATCTGCCAGAAGCATCCCTCGTCGCCCTGGGCCGAGAGAGCCACGTCGGGCAGGTTGATGGTCACGACGCCCTGGTTGAAACGGCCGTAGTACTTGGGTTTGCCAGGCTCCCAGTTCTTGGCGTGGGCGACGTTGTCGTAGCCGTTGCCCGTGCGGTCAGGGGTCAGGAAGCTGCGGCAGCCCATGCAGGTGTAGCAGTCGCCGTTGCCCTCGGTCTCTCCCTTGCTGAGCTTGTACTCGCGCATCTTCTTCTCGGAGATGTAGTCGGGCACCATGCGCTTGGCGGTGCACTTGGCGGCCAGCTTGGTGAGGTAGAAGTACTCACTGCCCTCGCGGACGTTGTCCTCCTCGAGCACGTAGATGAGCTTGGGGAAGGCAGGGGTGATCCACACGCCGGCCTCGTTGCGCACGCCCTGGTAGCGCTGGCGTAGCATCTCCTCGATGCAAAGCGCGAGGTCATGCTTCTCCTGCTCGTCCCTGGCCTCGTTGAGGTACATGAATACGGTGATGAAGGGCGCCTGGCCGTTGGTGGTCATGAGGGTCACGACCTGGTACTGGATGGTCTGGACGCCGCGCGCGACCTCCTCGCGCAGGCGCCTCTCGACCAGCTGGTCGATCTGCTCGGGCGTGGGGTGGGCGCCGATGGCCTCCATCTCGGCGAAGACCTGGCGGCGGATCTTCTTGCGGCTCACGTCCACGAAAGGCGCGAGGTGGGCGAGCGAGATGGACTGGCCGCCGTACTGGCAGGAGGCCACCTGGGCGATGATCTGCGTGGCGATGTTGCAGGCGGTCGAGAAGCTGTGGGGCTTCTCGATCATGGTGCCACTGATCACGGTGCCGTTCTGGAGCATGTCCTCGAGGTTCACGAGGTCGCAGTTGTGCATGTGCTGTGCGTAGTAGTCCGCGTCGTGGAAGTGGATGATGCCCTCGTTGTGGGCGTCCACGACCTCGCGGGGGAGCAGCTCGCGCATGGCGAGGTCCTTCGACACCTCGCCGGCCATGTAGTCGCGCTGGACGCTGACGACGGAGGGGTTCTTGTTGGAGTTCTCCTGCTTAACCTCCTCGTTGTTGCTCTCGATGAGCGAGAGGATCTTGTCGTCCGTCGTGTTCTTGTGGCGCTTCTGGTTCTGCACGTAGCGGTAGATGATGTACTTGCGGGCCACGGAGAACCTGTCGAGCGCCATGAGCTGGTCCTCGACGAGGTCCTGGACCTCCTCGACGGTCACGGTGTGGCCGGCCTGGCGGCAGGCGTCCTCGACGTTGAGGGAGGCGAAGCGCACCTCGCGGTCGGTGAGGCGCTCGTTGGCGGGCACCTCCGCATTGGCTGCCTTGATGGCGTTCTCGATCTTGCTGAGGTCGAACTGGACCTCGGAGCCGTTGCGCTTGATGATCTTCATTGCTTCCGCCTTCGTCATCGCTGGTTCGCAGCTGGTTGGGCACACCGCCGAGTTATTGGATGCGAGGACAAGACTACCACAACAACTTGGGGCATTTGATTTACTTTGCCACTAGATATTGTTGATAGTTGGTCGATAAGTCTGTTGATAACTGCCGAGCCCCAGCTCCCGCAATTGGTTCTGATAAAAACATTTAACTAAGGCGAGAGGGGCGTCTGATGAGTTTGTGTACGCCCCCCACCGCTCGCCGACGGCGGGCGGAAGCGCCATCCTTGGGGGAGAGGGGCGGGGTGCCAACACGGCTGGGGCCCAAACGGATTGCGTACCGTGCGTCCTGGGGGCCCAAACGGATTGCGCGTCGTGCATTTGCGCACATCCGCGCATTGTTCGGGCGCCGTCCGTCACACGTCGGCAAAGTTCGCGTGCAAGAATGCTGGCGCCGGGACGTCTCCGGCACCGTGACGGCAATGCGAGGGGAGAGGCGCATGCAGTTCTCTAAGAGGCTCGACCTGTTTGGCAGCGAGGTCTTCGCCACGCTCAACGCGCGTCGTCGCGCCCTCGAGGCGGAGGGCCGGGAGGTCTTCGACCTCTCCGTGGGGACGCCCGACTTCAGGCCGCCCCAGCACGTGGTCGACGCCCTCGTGAGGAGCGCCCAAGACCCGGACAGCTGGAAGTACAGTCTGCACGACAAGCCCGAGCTGACGCGGGCCGTCTGCGACTACTACCGCGACCGCTTCGGCGTGGCGGGCATCGAGCCCGACATGGTGATGAGCTGTCGCGGCACCCAGGAGGGCATGGGCCACGTCTGCGCCGCGCTCGCCGACCCTGGCGACCTGGCGCTCATCCCCGACCCCTGCTACCCCGTCTTCCAGGCGGGCACGCTCCTGGCCGGGGCCGAGCCCTGGTACTACCCGCTCACGGCCGAGCACGACTTTCTGCCCCACGTGGCGGACATCCCCGACGAGGTCGCCGACCGTGCCAAGTACATGGTGGTCTCGCTCCCCGCCAACCCCGTCGGCTCGGTGGGCACGCCCGAGGTCTACCGCGAGGTCATCGACTTCGCCCGCGCCCATGACATCGTCGTGATCCATGACAACGCCTACTCCGACATCGTCTTCGACGGCCCGGCGGGCGGCTGCTTCCTGCAGTACGAGGGCGCGCTCGACGTGGGCGTGGAGTTCCTCTCGCTCTCGAAGTCCTTCAACGTCACCGGGGCACGCCTGAGCTTCCTGGTGGGACGGCCCGACGTCGTGGCGGCGGCGCGCAAGCTCCGCAGCCAGGTCGACTTCGGCATGTTCTTCCCCGAGCAGGACGCGGCGATCGCCGCCCTCAGGGGACCCCGTGACCAGGTGGAGGAACAGCGCCTGCTTTACCAGCAGCGCAGGGACGCGCTCTGCGACGGTCTCGAGGCCATAGGCTGGGAGCGTCCCAACGCGCACGGCACGATGTTCGTCTGGGCGCGCCTGCCCCACGGCCGCGGCGACTCCGTGGCCTTCACCCTGGAGCTCATGGAGCGCTCCGGCGTCATCGTCTGCCCGGGTGCGAGCTTCGGCCCGGCGGGGGAGGGCTACGTGCGCTTCGCGCTGGTCATGCCCCCCGAGCGCATACGCCGGGCGGTTGGAGCTATCGCCTCCTCGGGGCTCTAGGCAGGGGAGAGGGGCTGGCGGCGCGCTTTGGTGCCCCTCTCCGTCATGTTTGCATAAAAGGGCGGAAAATTGCTCATATCGTGTCGTTCGTCGAGCGGTCTGGGCCGTTCGTGGCTTGCCCCCTACAATTTTTTGGCCGACTAACATACATGACCGGTCGGCCAAAGACGCTAGGAGCAACGCAAGATGCCACTTTGGAACACACCCGGCAGGGTCAAGGCCGCCTTCTTCGACGCAGACGGCACCCTGCTCTCGTTCAAGACCCACCAGGTTCCCGACTCCGCGCAGATCGCCCTCTCGGAGCTCCGGAAGGCCGGCGTGAAGTGCTTCCTCGCCACGGGCCGTCCCCCCTACCAGGTGGACGAGATCCCCATC
The DNA here is from genome assembly GCF_001553055.1 of Olsenella sp. DNF00959. NCBI lineage: Bacteria > Bacillati > Actinomycetota > Coriobacteriia > Coriobacteriales > Atopobiaceae > Olsenella > Olsenella sp. DNF00959. The sequence goes on from NZ_KQ960127.1 coordinate 17,392, forward strand.
GACAACCTGGAGGCCTTCATCCTCCTCAACGGCCAGATGATCGTCACTCGCGATGACGTCCTGCATGCCGAGGCCTTGGACCCCGCCGACGTCGCGACGGTGGTGCAGCAGGTCAGGGACGGCCTCTACGAATGCCTCTTCATGGAGCGCGGCCGCTGCTACGTGAGCGGGCACGATGACAAGGTGCGCGCCGTGGAGGAGGCCGCCGGGCTCAGCTTCGAGGAGGGGGACATCGAGCAGGCCCTCCACAATGAGATCTTCCAGCTCAACATCTTCCTGGCACCCGGCCAGACCGACGTGGTGACCAACGCCACCAGCAACATGCGCCTCACCCGCTGGTCGCCGCACTTCGTGGACGCCTTCCCCCGCCACGGCGGCAAGGCGCGCGCGGTGCGCCGCCTGCTCGACGAGTACGGCATCGCTCCCGACGAGGCGATCTGCTTCGGCGACGGCGGCAACGACCTCGAGATGTTTGGCGTGGTGGGCACCTCGATCGCCATGGGCAACGCCAACGACGACGTTCGCGAGCAGGCCGACTATGTCACCGACGACGTGGACGAGGGCGGCATCTACAATGCCTGCTTCAGGCTGGGACTCGTGACCGAGGCGTAAGGGCACGGTTTCGGCTCCCCTCCGGGAGTGCGCCCGATACTTCTGAGGCGATTGCCCTAGAGCGTTTCTCGCATCGCGGTTCTTCGCGCGGGCGTTGGTGGTCGTGCGCGCGAGAACCTGCAACTCCCTCCGTCGTTGAGCGACGGGAAGCCCATGGAGGGCCTCCCTCGGGCCATCTGAGCCTGTGGTGCCTCGGGTCCAGCACGGACGGCTGCTGCGCAGTCGTGCCATAGGGGCGTCGACTTCCTGCCCTGGTGGTTATCCCCCCCGTACGAGCCCGTCAAGGTCGCGTGCGGGGGGTCTAGCTTCTCCACTTGGTTCGCTTTCATCTAGTTGACGCCCCAACGGCGTGCCAGCTGGTTGCTGAGCTCCGTGAACCCTAGTGGTTCGAGGACGGCTGCAACCTTTTCGTTTCCGTCTATTCCATCCTTAAGACGGTGGACGAGACTCGCGATGTACTCATTGAACTCGGCATCCGTGAGAAACCACTCAAGGTGCCAGACCATGCGCCCGTAGTTGATCTGCTTTCGGCCGCCTACCACGGCGCAGTACAACCGCTCATCATGGGCACATATGTTGCGGAACTTGACGAGGGCCTCGAGTGCCACTCTGACCTTATCGACACTGAGGTACCCGAGGTTACTGCCGACCCTGTTCGTCGACTGGACGATCATCTTGCAGACCGACGCCTTCTCATCAGGTTTCATCAGGTTGAAGAAGTGCTCGATGTTTCCGAAGGTGAGGCCATTGCTCAGGACCCATAGGGGCACGTCGCCATATTCGTCGCGGTAGTGCTTGATGAACTCGGCGTTGCTATTCCGTCGCGTCTTTGACAGGATGCTCACGAGGCCCGATATCTCGTCCGCGTAGCGGGCTGCGTTCATCCCGGCCCGTGCGTATTCGTCGCGCGTGCAGTAACAGTCCTGGAGGAGATAGGCATCTCGGTCCCGGTGGACGTCGGAGAAGCAGTATGCCACAGCCGTCTTGGCGGTCGACTCGGCCCGGATGAGGTAGTGGAACGTCAGCTCCCTCAGGGACCTGTCGAACTCGAACAGGGCATACATGTCGGAGAACTTTGCGTCGCGGACGTACCTGTCGTCGCTTGCGCGTGCTGTCGCGCCGCGATCGATGAACGGGTCCTTGTAGCCGTTCACGACCGAGTAGTACCCTTCCCTCCGCAAAATCGTTGGGGGTCTCGGAGTCCGTCTCCATGCCTCGCTTCTCCAGAAGTTCGACCTGCTGCCGTATCGTCAGGAACGGTTTTCCCATTGCTCCTCCAACAAGAGAAAGGCGGCCACCCGTATGGGCAGCCGCCTTCTCGGACGTGGGCCCCGTGGGGTCACCACATCAATACCGCTGTCATTACTATACCCGTGCAAAGTTCCGGCAGTGCAAAAATCCACTTTAATTTTTCCGAGTGAGCAAACCCTTGAGCTCGAACGTCGCCTCCTTGCAAGCCATGCCCTAGACCTTCCGTCTGGGATGAGGCCATCCCATGCCACTCTTGTCGCAGCTGGGAACCAGCGCCCCCATGCGCTTGACGTCCCTATAGCTCGAGACACGCTGCGCCGCTGGCATCGAGCCGGCGGTGCAGCTCCTCCATGATGGGGATCCCCGCCGAGCAGCCGATCCTGCGGGCACCGGCTGCCACCAGCGCGAGGAAGGAGTCGGCGTCGCGGATGCCACCCGCCGCCTTGACCTTGACCCTCTCGCCCACGTTGGCCACCATCAGTCGCACGTCCTCCACGGTGGCGCCGCCGCTGCCGAAGCCGGTCGAGGTCTTCACGAAGTCGGGCCCCACCTCTCGCGCGATTTGGCAGAGCGCGAGTTTCTCCTCCAGGCCCAGGTAGCAGTTCTCGAAGATGACCTTGCAGAGGACGCCCGCCTCGTGGCAGGTGGTGACCATCTGCCGCATCTCGTCGGCGACGTAGTCCCACCTGCCCTCTTTGACCTGGGTGAGGTTGACCACGTAGTCTATCTCGCTCGCCCCGGAGGCCAGGGCGTCCTTGGTCTCGAAGACCTTCGCCGCGACGGAGACCTGGCCCAGGGGGAACCCGATCGCCGCTCCTACCCGCACGTCGGTGCCCGCGAGGGCTGAGGCGCAGAGGGCGGACTGCACGGGGTTCACGGCGACCATGGCGAAGTGGTACCTCCTCGCCTCGTCGCAGAGGCGCAGGATGTCCGCTTCGCGGGCGTCTGCGTGGAGGTTGGTGTGGTCCACGAGGCGGCAGAGCTCGTCCAGGGTGTAGCGTGTCATGCGTCTCTCCCTTGTTTCGTCTTGCCGCGCCCGCGGGTGCGGCCCACTTCCACGAGTATGCTCGCAGCAGGGTCAAGGCGAGAGGGGAAGAGATGCGAGCGGACGAGTTCGAGGGGCTGCTGAGGCAGGCGAGGAGCATCCGGAGGTTCGACGGGTCGAGGCCCGTGGGCAGGGAGGGGCTCCTGGGGCTGGTTGCCGCGGCGCGGCTGGCTCCCACCGCAAACAACTCCCAGACGCTGCGCTTCCGCCTGGTGTTCGAGCCGGAGGAGGTCGCGGCGACCTTTGCGACCCATCGCTGGGCGGCCGCCATCAAGGACTGGGACGGTCCTGAGCCGGGCGAGAGGCCCACGGCATACCTCGCCGTCTGTGCGCCGTCAGAGATGGCGGAGCTCCCCATCCGCAACGTCGACGCAGGCATAGCCGCCGAGGCGATCGCGCTCGCCGCGAGCGCCCGCGGCCTGGGAGCCTGCATGATAAAGAGCTATGGTCCCGAGCTCGACCAGGTCCTGGGCCTGGGAGAGAGGGGCCTGGCGTGCCTGCTGCTCGTCGCGGTGGGCTGGCCTGCCGAGGAGGTGCGCCTCGAGGATGCCGATGGGGTCGGCGGACTTGCCTATTGGCATGACGAGGAACGAGTCAACCACGTGCCCAAGCTCTCCGTGGAGGAGCTCTTGGCCTAGGGGTGACCACCGTCGCCGGCGCGTAGCCAAAGGGGCGGGGGCGACCGCTCGCGTGGCCGTCCCCGCCTGCGCCTTGCTTGGTGGCCCGCTCCTAGCCTTCTGCGGCCTCGTTCTCCACCGCCGCGTCCCTTAGGTCGATGACCTGGTCAAATGTGAGGCCCGAGCCTTCGACCTGCTCCTGGGGGCCAAAGACGCAGAGGCTGCGCCTCTCCTCAAGCCCATCCAGGCACGTTGCCATGGAGCGCAGGGTCTCCTGCGTGGTTCCCAGGACCTGCCCGCGCAGCTCCGCGCGCCAGCCCTCGGGGCGGCCCGAGAGGTCCAGGCCGTCCTGCCTGCGGGCGAGCTGGCGGGGCTTCACCGGGTTGTCGTGCGCGGCGACGCAGGACACGACGTAGCCTTCGAGCTCGGTCCGGCTGGCGTCCCAGGAGCGCAGCCAGTCGGCGCTGCTCTCGTAGCGGGCGATGCTGGGGGTGACGGCGGGGTCGCGGTAGGACCAGAACTGCGGGAGCCCGCTGGTGGTGCGGCGGAAGCCGACGCCGTAGGCGCCACCCTTCACGCGCACCTCGTTCCAGAGGTAGCCGAAGCTCAGCGCGCGCGAGGCGACGGCCCAGTTGCCGGGGCCGAAGGCGTCGGCAGCCGAGGGGGCGGCCCCCTCTCCCACGTAGCTCACGTTGGAGGCGATGAGGAAGGCCTCGTCCTGGGCCTTGGGCGCGGGGAGCTCGAGCCTGTGTGCCGCCGCGTCCCCTGCGGGGGAGAGACCCAGGCTGCCGCCCGCCGCCCAGAACGCGTCCAGGTCCGCGCGAGGTCCGGTGAAGCTCACCAGCACCTCGTCGGAGCTGAAGACGCGCCGCGCGACGTCTGCGAGCCGCGCGCAGAGCTCGTCCTTGCGCTCGTCCCAGCTGGCGAGGAGCTCCCTCAGGAAGAGGTAGAGGCCCACGCCACCCAGCGCGTCAGCCGCCGTGGCGGAGCGCGAGTAGTGGGTGGAGAGACGCGCCATCGCGGCGGCGTGCCCGTTGTTCTGGAAGTACTGGGAGAGCGCGATGCGCCTCTGCTGGAGGATGGCCAGGATGCGCTCCTGGTCGTCGAAGAGGGTGGAGCCCCACACCTCGGCGGGGATGGTCGCGGCGTCGGCGACGCGCTCCGAGAGCGAGCTCACCCCCACGACCAGGTAGGGCCTGGCCTCGTCGAGGCTGCCCTGCCACGCGTAGGAGTCGCAGAAGAAGTCCAGGCTGCCCAGCCTGCCCTCCACCAGCGTGTCGAGCTCGGCGGCACTGTGCTCGCGGGTGCCCAGGCGCCCCAGGAGCTCGGCCAGGACGCTCGCGTAGGGAAGTTCGTCCGCCGTCAGGCGGCGCAGGTCGAAGTAGTGGTAGACGTAGTCGATCCGATGCGTGGGGATGCCGTGCCAGACGCAGGGGAGAGGTGCCTCGACGCGCTCCTCGCGTGGCTCGGCGGGGGCCTCGGCGATGTCCGCGACGCCCAGGCGCGGGAGGCGCGCCACGTCGGCCGGGTCGTCCGGCGCCTCCTGCTCGCGCCTCAGGGCCTCGAGCTCGGACGCGACTGCGGCATAGGCCTCGTCATCCATGCCCGCGCGCAGCTCCGCAAGCCGTGCCGCCTCGTCGGCCGCGGCACCGTCCTCCACGGGCACGAGCTCCACCTCGGCGTTGTGCGCGCTGTGGCAGACCAGCTCGTCCAGGAGCCGCTCGAAGTAGCCGTCGGCGAGCCCCTCTCGCATGGAGTCTATGCAGTCCTGGAAGCGCAGGTAGTCCACCGGGCGTCCGTCGTCGTAGAGCCAGCTCGACATCGCCTGCATGGAGAGGGCCACTCCGTCGGCGTAGTAGCCCCAGTCGCCCTCGCGCAGGTTGAACTCCGCCTGGGCGAGCGACGCCTCGAGGCGCTCCCTGCCGATGCCGTCCCGCACGAGCCTGGCGCAGGTCCCCTCCACGAGCTCGCGGAGCGCCGGCCCGGAGTCGGGCCTGGTTCCCTTGGCGTGGAAGGCGACCTGAGGCTGGAGCTCTCCGTCCACCAGGATGCCCTGGAACTCGTCCGCGAGCCCGCTCTGGAGCACCGCGCGCTTGAGCGGCGCCTCGTTGGAGCCACAGAGGGCGTCGAGCAGGACGTCCGCCGCGAGCACGCGCTCGCGCTGGCCTGCCGTGCCGATGACGTACGAGAGGCCCACGGCGGCGTTGCCGGGGGCGGTGGCCATGCGCGCCTTGGCCAGGGCGGGGCGCACGGGCTCCTGCGGCTCGAGCGGGTTGGGGGCGCCGGCGTGGCGGTCCTCGGCGCCGTCGAAGCGCTCGGCGATGAAGGCCAGCTCGCGCTCGATGTCCAGGTCGCCGTAGAGCACGGTGTAGCTGTTGGGCAGGGTGTAGTGGCGGGCGTGGGAGTCCAGGAACTCCTCGTAGCTCAGGTCGGGGATGGAGGAGGGGTCGCCGCCGGAGTCGAAGCGGTAGGCGTTGGTGGGGAAGAGCTGGCGGTCGAGGGCCTGGAAGAGGACGTCGTCGGGGTCCGAGGTGGCACCCCTCATCTCGTTGTAGACGACGCCGTTGTAGGCGAGGCCGTCGTCCTCCGTGGGCTCGAGGTGCCAGCCCTCCTGCTCGAAGATGCGCCTGCGCCTCCAGATGGAGGGGTGCAGGACGGCGTCGAGGTAGACGCCCATGAGGTTCTCGAGGTCGGCCACGTTGGTGGAGGCCACCGGGTACATGGTCTTGTCGGGGAAGGTGATGGCGTTGAGGAAGGTCTGCATGGAGCTCTTGATCAGGTTGACGAAGGGCTCCTTGACGGGGTAGCGGTCGCTGCCGCAGAGCACGGAGTGCTCGAGGATGTGGAAGACGCCCGTGTCGTCCTTGGGTGGGGTCTTGAAGGCGATGGAGAAGGACTTGTTGTCGTCCGGGACGGCGAGCCACATCAGGCGCGCGCCGCTCGCGTCGTGGCGCATGACGTAGGCGGTGCCCCCCAGCTCCTCCAGGGGCTCGACCGAACGGACGGTGAACCCGGCGTGCCGCGTGCCGGGCGCGAGGCTGGGGTCGGGCGTGGTGAAGGGAACTCCGCTCTTGCTTGCTGGCATCTTCTCTCCCTCGTTGCCGCGGTCTCGGCCGCGGGCGTCTGTGGACCGCATAGACTTCCGATGTGCTTAACTTACCCCGCCCGCCGCGTTGTAAGCTCAGCAGGCAAAAGCTTGGGACGATTCTGCGCGCCACATGGCGTGCGACGGAGGTCTGCGGTGGGGAAAGAGGCAAAGGGGAGCGTGACGGCCGTCGACGGGGGAGCCGCCGCGGACGGCGACTGCGGGCGAGAGGGCCTCGCGTCCGGTGCCGCACGGGCATCCGTCGGTGCCGTGGGAGCGGGCGTTCGAAGCCGTGCCGGCGCTGCCGACGAGGATGCGAGGCGCAAGGTCAGAGGGACGCTCCTCACCCTGGCGGGCGGCACGCTCTGGGGGCTCAACGGCACGCTCTCGAAGCTCCTCATGGGCAGCTACGCCGTGGACCCGCTCTGGATGGTCTGCGTGAGGGAGCTCACCGCCTGCTGGCTCTTCCTGGCCATGGCGGGCCTGGGCTCGCCCGGGCGCCTGGGAGGGCTCCTGCGCGACCGTCGCTCGCTGCGCGGCGTGGTGGGCGTGGCCTTCGGCTCCATCCTGCTCTCACAGGTCGCCTACCTCGAGGCCATCGACTGGACGAACTCCGCCACCGCGACGGTGCTCCAGAGCCTGAACGTCGTCATCGTCATGCTGGTGGTGTGCGTGCACGGGCGCAGGAGGCCTCGCAGGAGGGAGCTCGCGGGAGTGGTGCTTGCCTTCGGGGGCACCTATCTGGTCGCCACGGGGGGCAACCCCGCCGCGCTCTCGCTCCCGCCGGAGGGGCTGGGCTGGGGCCTGGCCTGCGCGGTCGCCGCCACGATCCTGGCCATCCAGCCCCTCGAGCTCATCCGGCGTTGGGGAAACTTCGCCGTGAACGGCCTCGCCTTCCTCGTGTCGGGGGTGGCGCTCTCGCTGGCCTACCGCCCCTGGGAGCACATGCCCGCCCTCGACGGCGCGGGCTGGGTCATGGTCGCGGCGTCGGTTGTGCTGGGGACCTTCGGGGCCTATGCCCTCTACCTGCAGGGAATCAAGGAGGTCGGCTCCGTTCGCGGCTCGATGCTGGGCACGGTCGAACCCGTGGTTGCCACGCTGAGCTCGGTGCTCTGGCTCGGGGTGGTGTTCGGGCCGGCTGAGCTCGCCGGCTTCGCCATGATCATCGCCATGGTCTTCCTTACGGCGTAGGGGGGAGGGGATTCTCTCCTGGAAGAGGTGGGGGGGCGGTCCGTCTCCGCCGGTGGCATGGCATGCAGAACTCGCCCGAGACGGCGACTTTCTGCCAACTCGGGCGAGTTCTGAACGATTCCGTGTCGGGACCCTTGCGACCGGCCGAGCCTCCTGCCGGCCTACTTGATGACCAGCGTGTCGCAGCTGGCGCTCCTGGTGAGGAAGGTCGAGATCGAGCCCAGGAGGGCGTACTTGATCGATGAGAGCCCGCGTGCGCCGCAGATGATGAGGTCGGGATGGATGACGTCGATCATCTCTTCCTTCAGGGTCTCGCGGATGCGTCCGGCGCGCACGATGACCTCGACGCGCTTGATCTGGCCCTCCGCCTCGGCCTCGGCCACCTGGTCGGCGATGGACGCGCGGAAGTCCTCCTCCAGCGTGGCCACGAGCCCCGTGGGGAAACTCCCCGCCGCCTCGAGCGCCGTGGCGTCGATGACGTGGCCTATGTAGAGCTCGGCGTTGTTGTTTGCCGCGACGATGATCGCCCGTCGCAGCACCTCCCCCTGCTGCTCGGTTCCGTCCAGGGTGACGAGGATCTTGTCGTAGCCCAGGTCCTGGTAGCTTGCCATGGGAACACCTCCAGAGGACGAATGGCACGTTTCCTGGAGTGTACCCGCGGGCGCGGATGGCACTCGCGGCCACGCTGCCGTCGGCCCCTCTGGTGGCGTGGGCGGCGTCCCGGCCTCTGTAGGCGAGAGGGACGCGCCCCTAGGACAGCAGCCCCTCCGACATGGGGTCCGTGCGGCCCTCGTCCGAGGCGGGCCCCTCGCCTCGCGAGGTCACGCGCGCGAAGAGCCGCTCGAAGATGACCTCCATCACGTAGTAAAAGGCCAGGCGGCTGTTGAGGTCCATGTCGTCGTAGGTGATCTGGCGGTCGACCGCATAGAGGGCGTGGTCGGCCAGGGAAGCCAGGCGGTTCTTCGAGAGGCCCGTGAGCGTCACGACCCTCACGCCGCGCGCCTTGGCTATGAGCGTCGAGTCGATCGAGACGCCGGTCTCGCCACTCACGCTGACGGCGAAGAGCAGGTCGTTGCTGCCCAGGAGCTTGGCGGTGTGGGTCATGACGTGACGCTCCCTGAGCACCTCCGCATGCTTTCCCAGGATCTTGAGCTTGCTGCAGAGGTCCTCGCAGGGCAGGACCGAGAGGCCCGAGGCGAAGAAGACGACCTGGTCGGCGGACTCGATGGCATCGACGACCTCCTCCACGAGGCGGTCGTTCAGGAGCTCGCGAGTGCGGACGATGGACTCGTCCAGGCTGGTCCGCTCGATAGTGAAGTTGCGCTCCTCGAGCGAGACGAGATATGAGGACTTCATCTCGTTGAAGCCGGAGAAGCCCAGCTTGTGAGCAAGCCGGGTGATCGCGTTGGGCGCCACGTAGAAGTGCCCCGCGAGCTCCTTGGCGCTGAGCTGCCGCACGCGGTCCTTGGAGGCGACCACGTAGCGCAGGATGTCGGTCTCCATGCGATTGAGCTTGAGCGAGTTCTCCCTCATCGCGTCGTAGAACCTCATGTCGTCTCCCGTCGACGAGCGCGCTCGTGTATTCCTACACACGATTGTGTACGTATACCAGATGCGTGGCGTGCGTCCAAACGTCGTGGTCAGGGGCGCTTCCGGCAGATGCCTCCTGTACAACGTTGCCGACGGGAAGGACGGTCGCCAAATCCCGGGAGGCGACGGCCCGGCCCCTTGGAAGAGAAGGCGCAACTGAGCACAGAGAGGCCAGTGATCCTCATGAAGGACAAGCTCAACATCGTCATCGTCGGCGGCGGCTCCACCTGGTGCCCCGGCATCCTCAAGTCCCTGACCAAGCACCAGGACATCTTCCCGCTCAGGCGCGTTGTCATGTTCGACACCGATGCCGAGCGCCAGGCCGTGATCGGCGACTTCGGAAAGATCCTCTTCCGCGAGGAGGCTCCGGGCGTCGAGTTCGACTACACCACCGACAAGGACGTCGCCTACGAGGACGTCGACTTCGTCCTCTGCCAGATTCGCACCGGCGGCTACGACATGCGCTCCAAGGACGAGAAGATCCCCCTGTCCATGGGTCTGATCGGCCAAGAGACCGTCGGCGCGGGTGGCATGGCCTACGGCATCCGCTCCATGAGCGACATGATCCAGATCGTCGAGGACGTGCGTGCCCGCAGCCCCAAGGCGTGGATCATCAACTACACCAATCCCGCAGCCCTCGTCGCCTACGGCCTGGCACGCGTCTTCCCGGACGAGAGGCGCATCCTCAACATCTGCGACCAGCCCGTCAACCTGCTGCGCTCCTATGGCAGGCTCCTGGGCAAGGACCCCAGCAACTGGGAGCCTACCTACTTCGGCCTCAACCACTTCGGATGGTTCACGCACCTCTACGACGAGTCTGGCCACGACCTCGTGCCCGACATCAAGGACTACACCAAGAAGTACGGTTTCAAGCCCGTCGACGCCGAGCAGCGCGACCAGTCCTGGCTCGACACCTACGCCATGGTGGCAGACATGCTCGATGACTTCCCCGAGTACCTGCCCAACACCTATCTTCAGTACTACCTGTATCCCAAGTACAAGGTCGCGCACCTCGACCCCAACTACACCCGCAGCGACGAGGTCATAAACGGGCGAGAGAAGCGCGTCTTCGAGGAGTGCCGCCGCGTGGCGAAGGTGGGCACCGCCCAGGGCTCGTCGGTCGTCCAGAACGACGCCCACGGCGACATGATCGTCGAGGTCTCCTCCGCGATCTACCGCAACACCCGCAAGACCTTCATCGTCATGGTGCGCAACGACGGCATCATCAAGGACTTCCCCGACGACGCCCAGGTCGAGGTCGCCGCGAGCGTGGGCGTCAACGGCCCCGTGCCGTACGCGGTGGGCAAGATCGACACCTTCTACCACGGTCTCATGGTGAACCAGTACTCCTACGAGCGCCTGGCCATCGAGGCCTACCTCGAGCACTCCTACGGCAAGGCGCTTCAGGCGCTCACCCTCAACAGGCTCGTCAACGACGGCAAGGAGGCCCGCAAGGTCCTCGACAAGCTCGTCGAGGCCAACGAGGGCTACTGGCCCGAGCTCCACTAGGGGCCTTGGGCAACGGCGGGGCGCGCCGTCAGGGTCGCGTCCCGCACCATCAGGGGAGCTGCGAGCGGCGACGCGCGCGACAGGGGCCCTGCCCGGGCGCGCCGCCCCCGCACAAGGAAAGGCAGTTGGCTATGAACAAGGAAGAGGCACTCGCCAAGTTCCAGCGGCTCGGCAAGGTGCTCATGACGCCGGTCCTGATCCTGCCCATCGCGGGCATCTTGGTCGGCCTGGGCAGCGCCTTCACCAGCAAGTCCCTGCTCAACGTGGCGCCTTGGCTGGGCGCTGCGGTGCCGGGCATGCTCTTCTCGCTCTGCAAGGTGGCGGGCAACGTGGTCATGGGCAACATCCCCATGCTCTTCGCCATCTGCGTGGCCTACGGCTTCGCCAAGTCCGAGAAGGCCACCGCGGCCCTCTGCGGCTTCATCGGATACATGACGATGAACGCCGTCATGGGGACCTTCCTCACCAAGCTGGGGACCATAGACCCCAAGAATCTGGCGACCGGCCAGGCGGCCATCCTTGGCACCGTCACGCTCGACACCGGCGTCATCGGCGGCCTCGTCGTGGGCGCGCTCGTGGCCTGGGTCCACAACCGCTGGTACAAGATCGAGCTCCCACCCGTGCTCTCGATCTTCAACGGCACGCGCTTCATCCCCGCCGCCACCATCGCCTTCTGCAGCCTCCTGGGCATCGTGATGTCCTTCGTGTTCCCGCCCATCCAGGCCTCGCTCGGCGCCCTCAGCGCCTTCATCCGTAGCGCGGGTGCCCTGGGCAGCTTCGTCTATGGCTCCTGCGAGAGGCTGCTGCTGCCCTTTGGCCTCCACCACTTCGTGTACCTGCCCTTCATGTTCACCAACCTGGGCGGCAGCCAGACCATCGACGGCAACGCGGTGAGCGGTGCGGTCAACATCTACAACGCGATCGTCAGCTCAAACGACAGGAGCTTCGACATCGAGGTCTCGCGCTTCGTCATGAACGGCAAGGTCGTCTTCGCCATGTTCGGCCTGCCCGGTGCCGCGCTCGCCTTCTGGCGCACCGCGCTTCCCCAGAACAGGCGCAAGGTCGGCGCCCTCATGGTGGCCTCGCTGATCCCCTGCGTCTTCATGGGAATCACCGAACCCGTCGAGTACGCCTTCCTCTTCGTCGCCCCCGTGCTCTTCGTCGTGCATGCCATCATGGCGGGTCTCGCCTACGCCCTCACCTACCTGCTCAACTTCAACGTGGCGGGGTCGACCGCCTTCGGAGGCCCGTTCATCTCGCTCGTGTTCAACGGCATCCTGGGCAGCGCCAAGGGCTCCAACTGGTGGGTGATCCTGGTCCTCGGCCCCATCTACTTCGCCGTGTACTACCTCTCGTTCCGCTTCCTCATCCTCAAGCAGGACCTCAAGACCCCTGGCCGCGAGGACGACGGCCAGGACGTCAAGGAGGTGGCCAGCGCCGGCGCGCCGAGCTCCGAGCTCGTGGAGAGGATCGTCGAGGCCGTGGGCGGGCCCCAGAACATCGGCAACGCCGACGCCTGCTTCAGCCGACTCCGCCTCATGCTGGTCGACCCCTCCGCGGTCGAGCCTGACGAGTACTTCACCAAGGAGCTGGGAGCCCACGGCATAGTCCACGTGAGCGGTGGCGTCCAGATCGTCTATGGCAACAAGGCGTCGCTCTATGCCACGCAGATGCGCGAGATTCTGGAGATGGAGTAGGGATGGGGCTCTTCGACCTTTTTTCGGGCAGGGGCGGGGTGCGCGTCCTGAGCCCTGCGGCTGGCGAGGCGCTCCCGCTCTCGAGCTGCTCCGACCCGGTGTTCGCCCAGGGGATGATGGGTCGGGGCGTGGTGCTCCTGCCCAGCGAGGGACGGCTCTGCTCGCCCGTGGACGGTAGCGTCGAGGTGGTCTTCGACACCCTGCACGCCATCGGCATCAGGTCCGACTCGGGCCTTGACGTGATGCTCCACGTGGGTATCGACACCGTCGAGCTCAATGCGGCGCCCTTCGTGGCGCACGTCAGGGTGGGCGACCGCGTGAGGGCGGGGCAGCCCCTGCTCGATGCCGACCTCGATGCCATCCGGAAGGCGGGCAAGAGCACCGAGACCGTGGTCACGGTGACGGACGCCGACGACCGGCAGGTCAGCGACTTCGCCTCCGGCAGCCTGCGCCGCGGGGACGTGCTCTTCTCCGTACGCTAGCCCTGGCCACCGCGGCAGACATGAACGGCCCCGGCATGCACGTGGTGTCGGGGCCGTTCGCGTTTCTCGTGGTGAGAGGCCGTCCCGGCGCCCGGCATGTGCCGGCGCTGTCATAGTTAGCCCGAACGCTCGGGGTCCGTCCCGGGAACCGCGTCGTGGGGAGGGCCCATGGATCTGGTCGAGTTTCTGAAGGCCGCGCTCTTCGGTCTGGTCGAGGGGGTCACGGAGTGGCTTCCCGTCTCGTCCACAGGACACATGCTGCTGCTCCAGCAGTTCGTGAGCCTCGACGTGTCCGTCGACTTCTGGAACATGTTCCTGGTCGTGATCCAGCTGGGCGCCATTCTCGCTGTCTGCGTGCTCTACTTCGGCGAGCTCAACCCCTTCTCGCGCGAGAAGGACGCCGCGCGGCGCAGGGCCACCTGGTCGCTGTGGGCCAAGATCGTCGTCGCCTGCCTTCCCGCCGCGGTCATCGGCATCCCCCTCAACGACTGGATGGAGGAGCACCTGGGCGGTCCCTTCGTGATCGCCGGTGCCCTCATCGTCTATGGCATCGCCTTCATCGTCATCGAGTCCGGGCGAGAGAGGCGTGCCTCCGCGCTTGCCGCCGCGGGTGGGGCCGGGGCCGTCATGTCGGCTGCGCGCCGCGCTGGCACCGCGGAGGGTCCGCGCCACCTCGCGGCGCGTGCCGAGGGGCCGGAGACGGACGGGCCGTCTGCCCTTGCCGACGCGGGCGCCCGCGTGCGTGACATAGACTCCCTCGACTGGCCCACGGCGATCGGCATCGGCGTGTTCCAGGTGCTCTCGATGGTGCCAGGCACGTCTCGCTCCGGCTCCACCATCATCGGCGGCCTGATCTTGGGCTGCTCCCGCAAGGTCGCGGCGGAGTTTACCTTCTACCTGGCCATCCCCGTGATGTTTGGCGCGAGCGCCCTCCGACTCGTCAAGTTCTTCCTCAAGGGCAACGGATTCGCGCCCAACGAGGCCATGGTCCTCGCCGTGGGGTGCGTGGTGGCGTTCGTGGTCTCCCTCGCCGTCATCCGCTTCCTCATGGGATACATCCGAAGGCACGACTTCCGGCCCTTCGGCTGGTACCGCATCTCGCTGGGCGCGGCGGTCATCGCTTACTTCCTCCTGACCTAGGGCCAGGGGAGGGGGCGCTCGCCCCTCTCGCCTTGCCTGCCCGTCGCGAGTCTCTGCCCCGGCCTTGGTCCCATCAGACCTGCCCGGGGCACATTTTTTGCCGCATCGTCGCGGATGGCGGCGTGAGATGGCGGCTCGACTTTTCAGGGGACGCGTCCGCGACCCTGAGCATTTTGATGAACAGGGGGTAACGGCTGTATAGGACGGCACCCCTTGGGGGTATCGTAGCTGAAGCTTATTCCTACCCGTCAAGTATGATTAGCTTTGCTACCTTGCCCGTGAGGGCAGGAGTGCGGGAGGGCATCATGCCCGCGCCCGCCCAAGGAGAAAGGCACCACCATGAAGAACGATGCTACCAAGCGCACGCCCTTCGCGACCCGTCGCCAGGCCCTCAGCCTGGGCGTCGGTGGGTTCGCGGCCCTCGCGCTCGCCGCCTGCAGCCCCGACGACGCCAGCTCCAGCAATGGCGCCAGCTCCTCCGACGCCTCGGCTGACGCCACCCCCGTCGCCATCGACGCCACCGCCTACGACAGCCTGATCGCCTCCGGTGCCGTCGCCGACGACGCCACCGTCCAGGCCAGCAGCTGGGCCAAGGCCATCAAGGACGCCGGCAGCTTCCGTGTGGGCACCACGCGCACCTCGACCCTCTTCAGTCTCCTCAACGAGACGGACGGCAAGCTCCGCGGCTTCGACGCGGGCCTCTCGCAGCTCCTCGCCCGCTACATCCTGGGCGACGAGTCCAAGATCGAGGTCACCCAGGTGACCTCGGACACCCGCGAGTCCGTGCTGACCAACGGCCAGGTCGACGCCGTCTTCGCCACCTACTCCATCACCGACGCGCGCAAGAAGCTCATCTCGTTCGCCGGCCCCTACTACACCTCGCAGCAGGGCATCCTCGTCAAGGCTGACAACACCGACATCAACGGCGTGGACGACCTGAAGGGCAAGAACGTCGCCGCGCAGTCCGGCTCCACCGGCCCCGGCGTCGTCGCCGAATTCGCGCCCGAGGCGAAGGTCCAGGAGTTCAGCACCGACGAGGAGGCGCGTACCGCTCTGGAGCAGGGCCGCGTCGACGCCTACATCATCGACATCACCTTGCACTACGGCAGCGTCGCCAAGAACCCGGGCAAGTACCGCATCGCCGGCGACCCCTTCGGCCCCGACGACCCCTACGGCATCGGCCTGCCCCTCGACTCCGACGGCGTCGCCTTCGTGAACGCCTTCCTCAAGAAGGTCGAGGACGAGGGCACCTGGGCCAAGCTCTGGCAGATCGCCATCGGTGACCGCACCGGTGTCGCCTCCGCTCCCGAGGCCCCTGCCATCCAGGCCTAGCCCGAAGCGGACGGGACGGCCGCGGCGAGTCGCCCACGACATGAACCTTGGCAACGGGGCCTTCGTGCGTTCCCTGCGCGCGATGGCCCCGCTGCGGTAAGGAGAGGCACATGGGGCTCTCTGAGCTTCTCACCACATATGGCGACGTCTACCTGACGGCGTTGCTCACCACCTGGAAGATGACTGCCGTCTCGTACGTGGGCGCGATGGTGCTCGCGCTGGTGGTCACCGTCATGCGCGTGTCCCCCATCAGGCCCCTGCGCGTCGTGGGCGACCTCTACGTCCAGGTGTTCCGCAACATCCCGGGCGTCTCGCTGGTGATCATCATCGTCTACGCGCTGCCCGTCCTCAAGGTCGTGCTGGACTATGGGCCAAGCGTGGTCATCGCCTGCGTGCTCCTGGGATCCGCCTTCGGCTCCGAGAACTTCATGAGCGGCATCAACACCATCGGCGTGGGACAGATCGAGGCGGCACGCTCGTTGGGCATGGGCTTCGTCCAGATCCAGCGACAGGTCGTGATTCCCCAGGCGCTGCGCTCGGCGGTCCTCCCCATGACCAACCTGCTCATCGCGGTGATGCTCACCACGGCCCTGGGATCCCAGGTGCCGCTGAGCCCCAATGAGCTCACGGGGGCAGTGTCGTACATCAACACGAGGTCCACTGGCGGCATCCTTGCCTTCGCCATCTCGGCCTTGGGCTACGTGCTGACCGCCGTGGTCATCGGCTTCGTCGGAAACCGCATCGACAAGAGGGTGAGGATCGTCCGATGAGCTCCCATACCGATACCATGTCCATGAGGGACGCCCTCTTCGAGGCGCCCGGCCCGAGGATGCGCCGCAACATCCGTGTGGGCATCGCCATCTCCCTTGTCCTCGTCGCCGTCGCGCTGGGGCTCGTCGTCCAGCGCTTCTACCTGACAGGCCAGCTCGCCGCCAAGTACTGGACCTTCTTCGGCCAGGCGTCCACCTGGGCCTTCCTGGGTCGCGGCTTTTTGGGCACCATCCAGGTCGCCCTGGTGGCGGGCGTCATCGCCCTGGTGCTGGGTCTCGTGCTCATGCTGGGAAGGACCAGCGCCCTGAGGCCGGTCGCGCTCGTCTCGCGCGTGGTCATCGACTTCTTCCGCGGCGTGCCCAGCCTGCTTCTGATCTACTTCTTCTTCCTGGTCGTTCCCCAGTACGGCATCAAGCTCTCGTCCTTCTGGATGATCACGCTGCCGGTGGGGCTTGCCGCCTCGGGCGTGCTCGCCGAGGTCTTCCGCGCGGGCGTCAACGCCGTGCCGCGCGGCCAGGTCGAGGCGGCCATGTCGTTGGGCATGAGCAAGCACAAGATCACCTTCAAGATCGTGCTGCCCCAGGCCATCCGCTTCGTGATTCCCACGCTCATCTCGCAGCTGGTGGTCGTGGTCAAGGACACGACGGTCGCCTACGTGGTGAGCTACCCCGACATGCTGCAGAACGCGCGCGTGCTCATCACCAACTACGACGCGCTCGTGAGCACCTACTTCGTGATCGCGATCATCTACATCCTGCTCAACTACCTCATCAACAAGGCGTCTGTCGCGGTGGCGCGCAAGACGGGGACCAAGATCATCTCGCGCACGAGCACGGCCGCCGTGTAGGGAAGTCGCCGGTCGCGCGGACGTCGTGGCAGCTCGTCTGTCCAAGTCCGTCGGCGCGAGGCGAGCGGACGCATCCCATGCAGGCGAGAGCCACGAACCATCCCCTGCCGCAATGCAGGGCAAATAGCCAAACGCAACGTCGATCGGAGACACAGATGGCCATGGAAGAGACCAGCACCCAGCTGCCCGTCATCGAGCTTGACCACGTCAACAAGCACTACGGAGACCTCCACGTCCTGCGCGACGTGAGCCTCAAGGTCAAGAAGGGCGAGGTCGTCGTGGTCATCGGGCCCTCGGGCTCCGGGAAGTCGACCCTCTGCCGCACCATAAACCGGCTCGAGACCATCGACGACGGCCAGATCCTCATCGAGGGCCGGCCCCTGCCCGAGGAGGGCCGCGATCTCGCCGCCGTGCGCGCCGAGATCGGCATGGTGTTCCAGTCCTTCAACCTCTTCGCGCACAAGAGCATCCTGGACAACGTGACCATGGGTCCCGTCGAGGTGCTGGGAAGGCCCCGCAAGGAGGCCGAGGCCGAGGCGATGGAGCTCCTGAGGCGCGTGGGCGTGGCCGAGCAGGCGCAGAAGGTGCCGGCCCAGCTCTCGGGCGGGCAGCAACAGCGCGTGGCCATCGCGCGCTCGCTGGCCATGCACCCCAAGGCCATGCTCTTCGACGAACCCACGAGCGCCCTTGACCCCGAGATGATCAACGAGGTCCTGGACGTCATGGTCGAGCTCGCCCGCCAGGGCATGACCATGGTGGTGGTCACGCACGAGATGAACTTCGCCCGCCGCGTGAGCGACCGCGTGGTCTTCATGGCCGACGGCCAAATCGTGGAGGAGGGCTCGCCGGCGGAGTTCTTCGACCATCCCAAGTCCCAGCGTGCGAGGGACTTCCTGGACTCCATCAAGGGCCACTAGGCGAGAGCTGCGGAGGTTCGGGCCGAGGGGGTGGTCCTCTTGGCTGTCGGCCCTGACCAGAGGGGGCGCCTCTCTCGCCCGCTTCTCCTTGTGTGCTTGAGCCAGCTGCGGACTTTGCCAAAAGGGAGGTCCGCAGCTGGCTGCGGCGCTTGCTACCATCCAAGGGTGCTTTGTGGGACTACATCCGGGCAAGGCAAGACTGACGAGGAGACCCATGACCAGCATCCTGTTCATCTGCCACGGCAACATCTGCCGCTCGACCATGGCGCAGTACGTGATGGAGCAGCTCGTGCGCGAGACGGGGCTCGAGACGGAGTTCCGGATTGACTCCGCGGCGACCAGCCGCGAGGAGATAGGCAACGACGTCCATCCCGGCACCCGGAGGAAGCTCGAGCGCGAGGGCGTGCCCTGCGGGCACCATCGCGCCCGCCAGGTCACGCGTGCGGACTACGACTCCTTCGACTATCTGGTGATCATGGACGAGGAGAACCGCCGGGGCCTCTCGCGCATCATCGGCGACGACCCGGAAGGCAAGGTCTCGAAGCTCCTGGACTGGGCGGGGGAGGGTCGAGACGTGGCCGACCCCTGGTACACGGGCGACTTCGACGCAACGTATCGTGACGTGAGCGTTGGGTGCGCGGCGCTTCTCGCCCGGCTCGTCTGCGACGACCAGGCGCATTGACGCTGGGTACCAGTAAGGCGGACGACTTCATCTTGCTGGCGGAACGAAGTGCGCTGGCATAGCAGCTGGTATAGCGGAGAGGAAAGAGCCTGGCATGGACGTCAGAAACAAGAACATGCTGATACTGAGCGAGCAAAGGCTGGCCGATAACATCTCGGTCGGGAAGTACTCCTACTACTCGCTGGACGACGACCCGGACACGGTCTTTGACCGGGATGTCGTTCATTACAACTATCCCGGCCATGGGAGCCTGAAGATAGGAAGCTTCGTCTCGATTGCGGTGGGCGTGGAGATAATCATGGGTGCGGCGAACCATGCGATTGATTGCTTCTCGTCCTTTCCCTTCAACCAGGTGAGCCTGGATTGGGCGCGCAGGACGACGATCGAGAAGAAGGACATACCCGACAGGGGCGACACGATCATAGGCAACGACGTCTGGATCGGGCGTCAGGCGACCATCATGCCGGGCGTGCGCATCGGGGATGGGGCAATCATCGGCGCGCGTGCCGTGGTGGCCAAGGACGTTCCCGCATATGCGGTTGTCGTGGGCAACCCCGCCAAGGTCGTCAAGTTTCGCTTCGAGGACGAGACCATCGAGTTCCTCGAGGCCCTAAGGTGGTGGGACTTCAGCGACGGGCAGCTGGACCGTGCGATTCCCTATCTGACGAGCCTGGATTTGGATTCGAGTCGAGATGCCTTGCTTGCGATAAAGGCCGGCTCGTAGTCAGGGCGATCGGAGGAGAAGGGAGCGCCTCTCGCTCAGCTCGCCTGAGCGCGCCTGGCGCGCCACGCCGCAGCCATGGTCTCGAGTGCGTGATGGATGGCCATGACGGGGTGGTGCAGGAGCATGCGGGGTCCCGCCCAGCGCATCACCTCGCGGATCTGTTCCGCACGCGCCGGGGCGTAGCAGTGCGTGGGGCACTGCGAGCAGAAGGTCTTCGTCGCCATGTGGGGGCAGCGAGCTATGCGGGCGAGCGCGTAGTCGAGCAGGTCGGCGCATTCGTCGCACAGGCCGTCACGCGAGCCATGGAGCGCATGACAGCGCAGGGTGATCATCTGCGAGACGACCTCGGCCTCGCGTCGGCGCTTTCTCTCGACCTTTTCGTCCTTGCCCAATTCGGCCCGCCCGTTCCGTCGCCCGACGAAGTTATTCGTTGAGTCCATTAGTCAAGACTAACTTCGGGGTCGCGAGAGCGCAAGCCGAGGGGGCGCTACTCCTCTGAGGCGGGGGAGACGTAGCCCGTGTCGATGGTGAGCTCCACGTCCGCGCCAGGCACGCGCCTGCGCACGATGGCCTCGACCGCCTGGCGCAGCTCGTCGTCCGAGATGTCCACGCCGTCCGGCTTCCTGCAGTCCAGTCGCACGCGCATGAGTCCCCGGTCCCGCCAGAAGTCCACGTCGTGGACGCTCAGGCGCCGGTCGAGCCCAGCGAGCTCGCCCGAGACCCAGTTGCGCAGGTCATCGCTGCCGACCTCGGTCTCGATGGGGTCGCAGTGCAGGATGATGCGCAGGTGCTCGTCCTGAAGCAGCTCCCGTTCGATCCGGTCCAGGACCAGGTGGCTCTGCCGCACGGTGGCGTCCGCAGCCATCTCGACGTGGGCACTGGCAAACTGCCTTCCGGGACCGTAGTCGTGAATCAGCAGGTCATGCGTGCCCAACACCCCCGGATATGACATGATCCTCTCGTACACCCGCTGCACCAGCTCGGCGGAGGGCGTCTGGCCCATGAGGGGGTCCACGGTGTCGCGCAACAGGCCGATGCCGCTCGCCACGATGAAGGCGGCGACGGCAAGTCCCGCCCAGCCGTCCAGGTCGCGTCCGCTTGCCGCGGAGGCGAGCGATGCGAGAAAGACGGCCGAGGTGGCGATGACGTCATTCCTGGAGTCGACGGCCGTGGCCTCGAGCACGCCCGAGCCGATGCGTCGGGCGAGCGACCTGTTGAAGCGTGCCATCCACAGCTTTACCACGATGGAAAGGAGCAGGATTCCCACGGTCACCAGGTCGAGGCCGGGGGCCTGGGGGGCGAGGATCCTCTCCACCGAGGAGCGGGCGAGCTGCACGCCGACGGCCACGACCAGGACCGCCACCACCATGCCAGCGAGATACTCGTAGCGGCCGTGCCCGTAGGGATGGCCCTCGTCGGCAGGGCGGCTGGCGAGCTTGAAGCCGATGAGGCTCACCACGTTGCTCGAGGCGTCGGAGAGGTTGTTGATGGCATCGGCGACGATCGAGACGGAGCCCACCACGACGCCGACCATGCCCTTGGAGAGGCAGAGCAATACGTTGAGCACGATGCAGGTGACGCTCGAGAGCCTGCCGTAGCCCGAGCGCACCGCTGCCGACGAGGTGTTGTCCGCGTCCCTGACGAAGGTCCGCACCAGCCACTCAGTCATGGCCCTCCTTGTAGTGGGATGTGGCGGCCACGACATGGGCCAACGTTCGTCCCTCGACGAGAAGCTCGCAGGTTGCGCCTATGGCCATGCGCATGACCTCCTCGTCGTCTACGACGGTGTGGAGAAGAATCTTGTGAGACACCCGCTACCTCCTGACTCGACCGCCGCTCTGGAGTCCGTGGGCTTGCGATGCCCGGTAACGTGGAATGGTACCCCGAACCCGTCTTGGCGAACGGCATGCCGCCAATCATGTCTTTCTGGCTTTCTCACCATGCTAGTATGGATGCGTGACGCATGCAAAACGAAGGAGATAAGATGCCAGCCGTACAGGTGAGGGAGATGCCCCAGGACCTCTACGAGAAAGTGGCGGAGGAGGCGCGGCTCGAGCGCCGCTCCTTGGCGCAGCAGATGACAGTGATCGTCGAGGAGCACTTCGCAGAGGGGCGTGTCCTCCGTGAGCGGAACCGCCACATCGAGACCCCCGAGCTCGAGAGCCTAGGAATCCGCATCGAGGGGAATCGCGAGGAGCGCAGGGCGAGGCGCCGGCTTGTTCTCGAGAGGATTCGCTCGCGCGTCTGCTTCGAGCTCCCGGATGGCTTTCCCAACGCTGCGGAACTCGTGAGAGAGGACCGTGATACCCGATGATCGTGCTGGATTGCTCGGCGGCCGTGGAGATTGCCCGAGACAGTGCTGAGGGCAGGGCGCTTGCGGGACTGATGCATGAGGACGAGACCATTGTCGCGCCCTCCCTCCTGCTGGTAGAGGCGAGCAACGTCGCCTTCAAGTATTTCCGGGCGGGGCTGCTTGACAGGGCTGGTGCCCTGGCGCTTCTCGAAGACTCTCTCGCGCTCGTGGATGGCTTCGCGGACATGGCGGTGCTCGCCCGTGAGGCGCTGGGCGAGTCCATGAGGCTGGGCCATCCCGCCTACGACCTCTTTTACCTGGTGCTCGCTCGTAGGCTCGGGGCAACGCTCTTCACCTTGGACAAGGGGCTCCTGTCACTTTGCGAGGAGTGTGGCGTCGACACTGTGCACGAGCTGCCGACTGACGGGGAATGAGGCCAACCGTGCGGATTGGGCATGGGGTTTGCCAATGTGTCCGGGGCGGGGGTTAGACTCTTACGGACGCCACCGACCTCAGGAGTGCAATGCCCAGCTTCGACGAGTTCCAGACCAGCCTCTTTGGCAGTGACCTTACGACCGCGCCCGTGCCCACGATGCCGGCGCATCCCGCCCGGCCCGATGCTGCGACAGCCCCCGTGGCTGCCGATGCGGCCCGTGCCGCGGAAGAGCCCGCCTGGGTCCCGCCCGCGAACCCCCGCGCCGCGCAAGGCGGCGTGGACCTCGCGGGCCTCAACCCCGCCCAGCGCAGGGCGGCGGAGTGCACGAAGGGGCCCCTGCTGGTGCTTGCTGGTGCGGGGTCGGGCAAGACGCGCGTCCTCACCTTCCGCATCGCCCACATGATCCAGGACGAGGGGGTGCGACCCTGGCAGGTCCTGGCCATCACCTTCACCAACAAGGCTGCGGCCGAGATGCGCGAGCGCCTGGGCAAGCTCCTGCCTGGTGGTACCCGCGGCATGTGGGTCTGCACCTTCCACGCCATGTGCGTGCGCATGCTCCGCGAGGACGGCGAGCGCCTGGGCTACCGGGGCAACTTCAGCATCTACGACGACGACGACTCGAAGCGCCTGGTCAAGTCCATCATGTCGGACCTCGACATAGACCAGAAGCAATGCCCGCTCCCCGCCATCCGCTCGCTCATCAGCAAGGCGAAGAACGCGCTCGTCTCGCCCGACGAGATGGAGGCGCAGGCCAAGTCGCCCGTCGAGCGCGCGGCCGCTCGCGTGTACCACTCCCTCGAGCGCCGCCTCGCCCGGGCCAACGCCATGGACTTCGACGACCTCCTGGTCAAGACCTTCGAGCTCCTCTCCAAGTATCCCGAGGTGCTCGACTCCTACCAGGAGCGCTTCCGCCAGATCAGCGTGGACGAGTACCAGGACACCAACGGCGTGCAGTACGCCATCACCAACCTCCTGGCGCGCAAGTACAAGAACCTCATGGTCGTGGGCGACGACGACCAGTCCATCTACTCCTGGCGCGGCGCCGACATCCAGAACATCCTGAGCTTCCGCAAGGACTACCCGGGGGCCACGGTGGTGAAGCTCGAGCAGAACTACCGCTCCTGCGGCCACATCCTGAGCGCCGCCAACGCCGTGGTGCGCAACAACTCGCGTCGCGAGGCGAAGCGCCTGTTCACGGATGGTGGCGATGGCGAGAAGATCGAGGTCTTCCAGGCCTCCGACGAGCGCGACGAGGGACGTTGGATCGGCTCCGAGATAGAGAAGCTGCACGACCAGGGCACCAGCTACGACGACGTGGCAGTCTTCTACCGGACCAACGCGCAGTCGCGCATCCTCGAGGACATGTTCCTGCGCGCGGGCGTGCCCTACAAGATCGTGGGTGGCACGCGCTTCTTCGACCGCGCAGAGATCCGTGACGTGATGGCATACCTCAAGCTCGTCGTGAACCCCAACGACGACGTGAGCGCCCTGCGCGTGGTCAACACGCCGAGGCGCGGCATCGGCAGCACCTCGATCCGCAAGATCCAGCAGTACGCCGCCGAGGAGGGCATCTCGTTCTTCGCCGCCGCGGAGGCCTGCGTGGACGAGCCTGGCATCGTGGGCGCAAAGGCCCGAGGCGGCCTCGCCCAGTTTACCGGTGCCATCGAGGTCGCCCGTCACTTCTCGGGCGACCTGGGCGACGTGGTCCAGATGATCGTGGAGCGCTCGGGCCTCATAAAGGCGCTCGAGGCGGAGCAGACGGTCGAGGCGGACAGCCGCGTAGAGAACATCAAGGAGTTCTTCGGTGTCGCGCAGGAGTTCGACGAGACTCACGACGACGTCACCGAGACGTTGGAGAGCCTGCGCCAGCTTCGCGAGGCCGGCGCCCTCGACCTCGCCGGTGCCCCTGACGTGTCGGCGGACCAAGCTCCCGCAGCTGCCGTCTCTCTGTCCTCTGACAGTGAGTCGCCTTGGCGAGCGAGCGAAGCGAACGTCGAACTGCCAGAAGACAGAGAGATGCCACCTGCAGCCGCGGAGAAGCTTCCCGTCCTCATGGAGTGGCTCGCCCTGCGCTCCGACCTCGACTCCCTGGCGGGCCAGTCCAGCGCCGTCACCATGATGACCGTGCACTCCGCCAAGGGACTGGAGTTCCCCGTCGTCTTCGTGGCCGGCCTCGAGGAGGGCATCTTCCCGCACCGTGCCCATGAGGGGGACCCCGAGAGCATCGAGGAGGAGAGGAGGCTCGCCTACGTCGCCATCACGCGTGCGGAGAGGCGGCTCTATCTCACCTATGCCGCGACGCGCAGGACCTTTGGCTCGGTCTCGACGAACCCACGCAGCCGCTTCCTGAACGAAATTCCCGCGGAGGACGTCCATGCCACCGGTGTGGGCTCCTCGGGCTTCAGCGGCGTGGGCTGGGAGAAACGTGGCGACCGCCATGGAACCTACGGTTCCGGACGTGGCTCGGAGGTCTACGGAGGGCACGTCTTCGGCTCGCGGACCCGTTCGACCGGAGGCTCTCCCGCGGCCCGTCCCACGGGTCCTGTGCCGATCCAGCGCGACCGCGCGAAGGCGGCCGAGAGCTTTGCCCCCGGGGACCGCGTCTCTCACAAGACCTTTGGTCCCGGCGTCGTGAAGTCCGCCTCGGGGGACACGATCGAGGTCTTCTTCAGCCGGACGGGCAAGACAAAGAAGCTGATGAAGGGCTTCGCTCCCATCGTCAAGATCGAGGGCTAGCAGCTCAGGCGCCCAGCAGCTCAGGCGCCCAGCAGCTCGAGGGTCTTTCGCACGATTGCCGCGCAGTCGTGGGCGGCCTTGCGCTCGAAGCTGGGGTAGTCCTGCTGTGCCGAGCCGTCCGCCTTGTCGCTGATCGCACGCACGATGGCAAAGGGGATGCCGTTCAGCCAGCAGGCATGCGCGATGGACGCGCCCTCCATCTCGCAGCAGTCGGCCTGGAACTCTTGGACGATGTGGTCCTTCTGGCTTTGGCCGCTCACGAACTGGTCGCCCGAGGCGACTCGTCCCTCTATGCAAGAGATGCCCAGGTCAAGTTTGCTTACGGCGCGAGCCACGGCAGAGACGAGCCCCTCGCTTGCCGGGAAGGCCACGACGGGGAGGCCGGGCACCTCTCCCTTGGCGTATCCCAGCGCGCTCACGTCCATGTCGTGGTGGACGGCGTCGTGCGAGACGAGGATGTCTCCGATGTCGAGGCGGGCGTTGAGCGAGCCGGCGACGCCGGTGTTGATGACGTGCGTGACGTCGAAGCGGACCGCCAGGGCCTCCGCACAGACGGCTGCGTTGACCTTGCCCACGCCGCAGCGCACCACCACGACGGGAACACCTTCGAGAGTGCCCTCGTGGAACTCCATACCCGCGAGACTCGTGACCTCGTCGTCCGCGATGCCCGCGACGAGACTCTCGACCTCGACCTCCATGGCGCCGATGATTCCGACCTTCATGTGCGGCTCCTCCCTGCCATGCCGTGCGATTTGGCTTTCTTGTGCTCCGTTCGTCGACGTCACGGATTCTAGGCCTTCGAGCGGAGTTTCGTACGAGCGTCCGGGGCTGCCGAGAGCGCCCAGTGCGTGTTGGCAGTCACCGACGGCGTCCGACGTGCGCCATGCGCTACTGGCTACGTCCAACGCGCGCCATGCGCCATCGGCGGCGTCCGGTGCGTGCGAGTTTCGCTCGACAGCGTCGAACGCGCTTTGCGGCAATCGCCCAACTGGGCAAACGTGACGCTCTAGGGCGCATTGGACGCTTTCGGCTGCATTCGGCACGCGTTGGGCGCCGTCGGCGGTACACGACACGCATCGGGCGTCGTGGGGAGAAACTCGCGCGTGTCCGACGTTACGGAACGACGCTCGTGCGCGCTGGGTGTCGTCACACGTGCCGGAAGCCCGGACGTCGTGGTATGCGAAACGAATCCAGGAGGCGCTCGAAGTAGTCTGCGTTGCAGACGTCCGCGAACGAGAAGCGAACGACCCTTGCCGACCGTGTGAGCCTCGACTCCCTCAGCCTCTCTGCCGAGAGCAGCTCGACGGCGTCTCGTCCCTGCGTCATGACCGGATCGACGTACTTCTGCCGTCCGTCGAGTTCACCGACGACCATGCTTCCGTCCGAGAGCCTCCACAGGAAGTCGACGCGGCTACCTTTGCCAGTGAGAGGGTCGACGAACTCCACCTGCAGTTCAGGTACGACGAAGCCGAGCTCTATCATCCGCGCACGGGCGATTGACTCGCCACCACTCTCGGAACGGGGGTCGGCATGCGAGAGGGTGAGACGCGCCTGCCTGATGCCGCGCCGTCCGGCGCCAAGCCGGCCGAGGGCCTTGTCGAGTGAGTCCGTATGCGATTCCAGGCGCCGCAGCGTCGCGTCAGCTACCGCCAGACCGTCTCCGAAGTCCATCGAGAGAAGGCAGTCGACGGCACTTCGCTCCAGGGAGGTCACCCTGATGCCCGAGGCGAACGTCGTTTCTCCAGCATCGGTGGCGTGCCATCGCACGAGGCCGCGGGAGTGACGCCCGCTGCCAAGGTGGCAGACGTGTACGTGGGAGAGCTGTCGGTGGGACACGGGGAGGCCGTGAGCGAGTGCGGCGGTCGCGTCGCAGAAAGTCCAGTCAGGGTGCATTGCGCCGAGGGAGCGTGCGAGCCTCAGCTGTTGCTCCCCGATTCCAAGGGACTGCCATAGCTCGCTGTGGACGAAGACCCCCGGATAGGGGCTGTGCAACATGCCACTGTGCACGAGCCGTCCCATTGCCTCCCTGTCGGTTCTGCCGAGCATGCAGGCGAAGCGTCCGTCGCGATCCGCCTCGTCGAGCCGCGCGTCGATCCTGTTGAGGAAGTCCTCTCTCCTCGGCATGGCCCGTGTCCCCTTCACAACGTGTGATGCCTTTTTCTGGTCGGTCAGGCCCTGGGACTTGCCATAGGGCCGTAACAACCACCGTACGTGGGGCACGCGCGGATTTAGGATACGGAATAAAACGTGCTTGCACGAGACTTGCATGCAGCTTGCACCAGACTGGTGTGCGACTTCGTGAGCTGCGGAAAGGCCAGGCTGAATGATGCGTGGCGTTCCTTGGCAAGGGAGGGTGGCGAGAATTCCGTGACGCCCGCCGTCCAAAGACGACCGCTGACGGTGCCCGGCGCTCGCCGTGGTGCCGTCGGCATGTTGTGAGTGTTTGCCACCTGCGCTTTCATGTGTCGTTCGGTCAAAAAGTGTCAGTCATCGTCGGCGCTCGGTGCGCATGAGGCAACTGACTGTGCTCAACGCCCGACGCGCGCCGCCCCCAACCGAGAGCGTCCAGCGCGTCTTATGTTCCACTGACGACGCCCGATGCGTGTCGTGTACCGCCGACGGCGCCCAACGCGTGCCGAATGCAGCCGAAAGCGTCCAATGCGCCCTAGAGCGTCACGTTTGCCCAGTTGGGCGATTGCCGCAAAGCGCGTTCGACGCTGTCGAGCGAAACTCGCACGCACCGGACGCCGCCGATGGCGCATGGCGCGCGTCGGGCGCAGTCGGGTGATGCTTACGCGTGCTGGACGTAGTCGATGCAGCGAGGCACGCATTTGACGTTGCGAGGGCGATGCTCGCGCGCGTTTGACGTAGTGGCGGATGAGAGGCGCGCGCCGGACGTAGTGGCAGCCGAGAAGTGCGCACTGGGCGTCCTGGGAGGCATGACTTGAGCGCAGGAGACGGTCGAGTGCGCAATCTCCGGTGGCGCCAGGTCCTACGCTCCGGTGGGATAGCTCATGTGAGCCTCGTCGATGCCGCGCAGCGTCCCCTCAAGGTAGCGCCGTGCCCACCAGCGCGCCTGTGCGAGGTCGCTGTCGTGCCAGTTGCCGCACTCCTCGGGTCGGGCGCCGGGCACCTCGCCCTCGAAGCCCTCGATGAACTCGAAGAGCCTCGTCACCAGGCCAATCACGTCCTTGGACTCGAGCAGGCCAAAGAGCAGCAGGTAGAAGCCAGTGCGGCAGCCCATGGGCCCGAAGTAGACCACGCGGTCGGACCACTCGGGATCGTTGCGCAGGAAGGTCGCGGCGAGGTGCTCGACCGCGTGCGCCGCGGCGGTGTCCATCGGCGGTTCCCGGTTGGGCGCGGTGAGGCGCAGGTCGAAGGTGGTCACGTCCACGCCCTGCCACGAGTCCACGCGCGACACGTAGACGCCCGGCTCGAGCGTGAGGTGGTCGATCTGGAAGCTGGCGATCTTCTCCATGCTTGTCCTCCTTGCCGGGGTCGCGCCCACGGCTGCGATGTCGTTTCCAGCAGATGATATGCCAGGTGAGAGCGACGCGTCAGGCAAGGGCAGAACATCAGGCGAGAGTGGCGTGCGGCCTTCGCCGCGGCCTCCTGCCTACGTCATGCGTCGCGGGCGTCAACATCACCATGGCTCACAACGCCTAGGCCTGCCCGACCTCGGCCCGCGCGAGCCAGGCACGCCTCGCCAGCGCCCGCGCCAGGGTGTCCACGGCGGCCGCGGGCACAACGTCGTCGCGCACGTGGAGGTGCACCACGCCCCGTGCGCCAAACGGCGTGAGCTCCCCGAAGGTCAGCTCCACGTCGAACTCCGGGTCGAGCTGCCCTGCGAGCAGCGTTTGGGCCAGCCCGCGCACCTCCTCCGTCACGGCGTCCAGGTCCGCGCCCGGCGCGACCACGAGCGGCAGGTCGGCCACGGTCACCTGCCAGCGGGTCCTGCGCGTCAGCGCCGTCTTGTTGAGCACCGAGTTGGGGATGAGCTGGAGCTTGCCGTCCCGCGCGCGGACCATGGTGGACCTCCAGGTCACGTCCACCACCTCGCCCGAGATGTCACCGACGGTCACCTGGTCCCCGGGCCTCACCACGCGCGCCACCATGAGCCCCAGGCCACCCACCAGGTTGGATATGGTGTCCTGCAGGCCGAGCGAGACCACGAGCGAGGTGACGCCCAGCGCCGTGACGAAGGCGGTGGGCTCCACGCCGAAGACGGGCTTGAGCACTCCCAGGAGGGCGAAGGACCACACCAGCGCCCTCAGGAGGTTGACGAAGATCGACGCGGAGGGCACGTTGGAGCCGTCAAGCGCCTTGCGCGCGGCACGCACCACGAAGTGCTGCACCACCAGGGCGATGCCCAGCACCACGACCAGGAAGCCCGCCCTCGTGGCGAACTCCCCCAGGCCGAGGCCCAGCACGCTCGTCTCATCCAGAGCCGTCACGCCCGTCGCCTACGCCTCCTGCGCGCCCATGCCCACGAGATCCGGGCCGGTATGGACCAGAAGGTCGGCCGAGAGCTCGTAGCGCTGGACGGAGGCGACGTTGGGCACCTTCTCGCGGATGCGCGCCTCGAGGTCATCGAGCAGGTCCTTGGTGTTGATGGAGGCGCAGAGCCCGATGTGGCAGCGCTCGTAGCGGCCCGCCTTCTCGGCGCAGAGCTCGACCATGGTCGAGAGGGCCTTCTCCCATCCGCGGGCCTTCTTGGCCATGACGTAGTAGCCACCCTCGTCGCAGGTGAGCACCGGCTTGATGTTGAGCATGCTGCCTATGCGGTAGATGTGCTTGTTGATACGCCCGCCCTTGTAGAGGTACTCGAGCGACTTGACGGCAAAGAACACGTCGGTCTTCTCGGCCACGTCGGCGAGGCGGTCCCCCAGCTCCTCGTAGGGCGCGCCGGCCTCGATCATCTCGACCGCGCGCTCCACCACGAAGCCGGCCATCATGCCGATGGACTTCGTGTCGACCACGGTGACGGGGAAGTCCATGGACTCCGCGACCATGTGTGCCGTCTGGTTGGTGGCCGAGAGCGCGCTCGCGATGGTCACCACGACGGCGCTTTGGTAGCCGTCGTCGCGCGCCTGCTCGATCGTGGCCTGGATCTGCTTGGGCGACGGCAGCGAGGTGGTGGGAATCTCTTCGGCGAGCCGCCTCACGACCTCGTCGGGGCTTATGTCCACGCCGCTCTGGAAGGTCGAGCCGTCCGAGTAGATGATGCGCAGAGGCACCACCCGGACGTCGTGCACCCGGGCGAACGTCGCGTCGACGTCGGCTCCGGAATCGGTGATTACGGCGATGCGTTGATCGTTCATGGCGCCTGCGCCCTCCCGGGTCTGCGGCCTGCTGGGATGGGGCGAAGGAGACGTCGCCCTACGTCGATGGTAGGGCATGGGCGCGCCTCCTGCATGCCGCGGCGGCAGAGGTTCCCTCGCCTTGGGCGAGTGATGGAAACGGCCCCAGGCCCATCCGAAGGCGAGAGGGGCATGGGTAAGCTATAGGGACGGCCCCGCACGGGAGGTCGGCGCCAGCGGGCGCCGGGCCACGGGTTCAGACACGAACCAGACACGAACCAGACACGAACACGCATGCAGGGAGCGCAATGACCGACAAGAGGGAAGCGTCCGGCAAGAGGCACAGCGCAGCGGCGCTGCGTCGCCATCCGGGGATCATCAGGGAGCCGGCGGTGGTGAGGCGCCTCTCCCGCTCGAGCTCGATAGAGCGCATCACCAGCAACGGGACCATCGCCGCCGCCGTCATGGTCGCGGCGGCGCTGCTCGCCGTCGCCGTGGCAAACTCCCCGGCCTACCTGCTGGTGCACGAGTTCCTCGAGGCGCCGCTCGTCCTCGGGCTGGGCCCCGTCGTCGCCTCCATGAGCGTCGAGGCCTTCGTGAACGACTTCCTCATGGCCATCTTCTTCCTCCTCGTGGGCATCGAGCTCAAGTACGAGATGACCGTGGGCCAGCTGCGCCGTCCCCGCCAGGCGGCGCTGCCCATGCTTGCGGCGGTGGGCGGCGTGTGCGTGCCCGCGGCCATTTACCTGGCCCTCAACTGGGGCGGCGCGCACCACGGCTGGGCCATACCCATCGCCACGGACATCGCCTTCGCCCTGGGCGTCATGTCGCTTCTGGGAGACCGCGTCGCGCCCGAGACCAAGGTCTTCTTCCAGACCCTGGCCATCGCCGACGACATCCTGGCCATCGTGGTCCTTGCGCTCTTCTACGGCCAGGCGATCGACGTGGGCTGGTGCGCGGCCGCGCTGCTCATGGTGCTCCTGCTCGCCGCGCTCAGCGGCATGAGGGTCTACTCCGCCAAGCCCTACCTGGTCGTGGGCGTGGGCCTCTGGCTCTGCATGTACAACTCGGGCATCCACGCGACCCTTGCCGGCGTGGTCCTGGCCTTCTTCCTCCCCGCCAAGTCCGACGTCAGGCTCTCGGGCCTCAGGGACTGGCTGGGCCACCAGGCGGGCAGCCTGGACGAGCGCTACGACGACTCGAGCCACGTTCTGGGCCAGCACGACTTCACCGAGGCGGCCGTCCGCGTGGAGAAGGTCATGCACCACGTGACCCCGCCCCTGCAGCGCGTCGAGCGGCTCATCTCGGTCCCGGTGAACTTCCTCATCCTGCCCCTCTTCGCCTTCGCCAACGCCCAGGTGCGCCTGGTGGGCACCGACCTCGGCCTGGTGCTGGGCGACCACGTGGCGCAGGGCGTCTTCCTGGGGGCCGTCCTGGGCAAGCCCCTGGGCATCATCCTGGTCACCTGGGTCCTGGTGAGGGTGGGCTTCGCCCGGCTGCCACGCCGCGTGAGCTGGGACCAGATCTTCGCCGTGGGCATCATGGGAGGCATGGGCTTCACCATGTCCATCCTCATTGCCGGGCTGGCCTTCCCCGACCCCGAGGAGGTCGTGGCCGCCAAGTGCGCCATCCTGGCGGGCTCCTTCGCGGCAGCGCTCCTGGGCATCGCCTTCGTGCGGGTGAGCGAGCGGGTGCTGGCGGCGCGCGACGAGAGCGGACCCGCGGGGGCGTCAGAGGCGTCAGCCGCGGCCGGCGACGGCGCGGGCGGCACGTCCGATGAGGCCGCCGGAGGGCACGCCTCAGGGCGAGAGGAGCGTGGCTAGCATGGGCAGGCGCGCCGGCCAGGGCCTCAACCCCTTCGCGCCCCTTCCCGACGGCGCCTCCGGCGGCCGGGGCGTCCCTCCCGAGTGGGCGGCCCCGGCGGCGGAGTACGGCGAGCTCCAGCGCCTGGTGGACGCGGTCTTCGAGGACGCGCCCGGGGGAATGGTGAGCCGCATGGACCTCGTCCTCCGCGCCCAGCTGGTCGACCTCCCGGACGACCTCGCCGAGGTCGTCGAGCTCATGCCCAGCGGGAGCTACACCCGCCCCAGGCTCTGCGACCAGATGAACTCGATCATCACCGCGCACGGCTGGGGGTCGGTCTACGGGACGGTCCAGTAGGGACGGCCCCCCGGGCCATCTTGGCCCCGGCCCAGGGTACGGGCGAGGGCCGCCTCCTTGGCCGCCGTCTCCGCGGCCGCGAAGGTTTCGCCTCCCTTGCCGATTTCCCGGCGCGTCCCGTGGCCCCGCCGGGCGGGGATATACTTCTTGCGCAGACCAGAGCCGAGGAGGAAGCCATGGCAAACGCCTACGAGCAGCTGATGGACGCAGAGCTGGATGCCGAGCTCGCACGCCTGGAGACGCAGGCGGACGAGACGGCCGCGCAGGGACTCAAGCTGGACATGGCCCGCGGGAAGCCCTCGCCGGAGCAGACCGCGCTCTCGCGTCCCATGCTCGACCTCGTCAGCTCCTCCACGCCCCTCGTGGACGGTGACGCCATCGTCGACAACTACGGCACGCCCGAGGGCCTGCCCTCCGCACGTCGCCTCGCGGCCCAGATCCTGGGCGTCGACGCCAAGAACGTCGTGGTCTCCGGCTCCTCGAGCCTCAACCTCATGCACGACCTCGTGGCCCACGCCTTCGTCCATGGCGTGGGCGGCTGCGAGCCCCTCTGCCGCCAGGGCGAGGTCAAGTGGCTCTGCCCCAGCCCGGGCTATGACCGACACTTCGCCGTCACGGCGAGCTTCGGCATCAAGAACGTCCCGGTGCCCATGGGCGAGGACGGGCCCGACATGGACCTGGTCCAGGACCTCGTGGAGGGCGACCCCACGGTCAAGGGCATCTGGTGCGTCCCCAAGTACGCCAACCCCACGGGCGTCACCTACTCCGACGAGGTCGTCCGCCGCTTCGCGGGCCTGAGGCCCGCCGCGCCCGACTTCCGCATCTACTGGGACAACGCCTACGTCGTCCACTGCTTCGAGGGCCGGGACGACGCGCTCCTCGACATCTTCGCGGCCATCGGGAAGGCGGGCGGGTCGCGCCTCGCCTATGAGTTCGGCTCCACGGCGAAGGTCACCTTCCCCAGCTCGGGCATGGCCTTCGTCGCCGCAGACGACGAGGACATCGCCGAGGTCAGGGCCGCCTTCGCGGTCGAGCGCGTGAGCTCCGAGAAGTTCTCGCAGCTGGCGCACCCCCTCTTCCTGCACGACCTCGAGGGAGTGAGGGAGCACATGGCCAGGCATGCGGCCATCGTGGGCCCGCGCTTCGCGCTGGTGGAGCAAAAGCTCCAGGAGGGCCTGGGCGGCATGGGCCTCGCCAGCTGGACCCACCCGCACGGCGGCTACTTCGTCTCGTTCGACGGCCCGGAGGGGTCGGCGAGGCGCATCGTCGCCCTCATGGGCGAGCTGGGCGTGAAGCTCACGCCCGCGGGGGCCACCTGGCCCTACGGCAGGGACCCCCGAGACTCCAACATCCGCATAGCCCCCACCTACCCCTCGCTCGAGGACCTCGGCCGCGCGCTCGACGTCTTCGTGCTCGCGGTGCGCCTCGTCTGTGCCCGGATGGAGGGCGAGAGGCGCGCCCGCTGATTGGGATTTGGGTCCATCTCAGGGTTTTGGGTAGAATCATGCGACATGCGTGTGGTCCCTTGGGGCCGCGCGCTAACCTCTTGTAGCAAGAATCCACCCGTTGGTCCCGGTCCCGAGGAAGGTCGCGCACATGGCACGCAAGCCAGGCCCCACAAGCAAGAAGCGCCTCGCCAAGGCGAAGCCTGCCGCCTCCACGGTCGGCGGTGGGGGCAAGGCCGGTGTCGCGGGCTCCCGTGAGCGCCGCGAGGCCCGCAAGAGGCGTGTCACCGCCATAGTGGTGGGGGCCTTCGCGGTGCTCATGGCCCTTTCCATGATGTTGCCCTCGCTCGCCGCGATCTTCTCGCCCGCGTCGTCCTCGAAGACCGCCGACGCCAGCCAGAGCCAGGCGAGCTCCGACTCCAGCTCCCAGGACCAGTCCTCGGGCGACTCCGCGACGGACTCCGCCGCCACCGGCATCGACGCCGTCAACGCCCGGTACCAGAAGGACGTGGACGAGCTCAAGGCCAGGCTCGACTCCGACCCCAAGGGCCTCGCCACCCTCCTCAACCTGGGCAACGACTACATGAGCTGGGCCTACGCCTCCAGCTCCTACGCCACGAGCGACGACCAGAAGGCGCAGGTCGCGGAGCTCTGGAAGAGCGCCATCTCCTACTATGACCAGTACCTCGAGCAGAAGGACTCCAACGTCGTGCGCGTCAACCGAGCCCTCTGCCAGCTTTACTCGGGCGACACGGACGCGGCCAGGGCCGCCCTCGAGGAGCTGACCGCCGCGCAGCCCGACTACGGTCCCGCCTGGGCCAACCTCGGCATGGTCTACGAGGCGGCCGGCGAGTCCGACTCCGCCAGGGAGGCCTACCAGAAGGCGGAGGAGAAGGACGCCAACGACGAGTACGGGGCCAAGAGCTACGCCCACAGGCGGCTTGCGGCCATGGATGCCGCGGCGAAGGCGGCCGACTCCGGCAGCACGTCCGGCAGCGGCACGTCCGGCCAGACCGGCGCGACGGGGACGAGCTCGGGCACCACGACCCAGGGCCTCTCCGACGTGCTCGCGAGCAGGTCAGGAACCAGCCTGTAGGACCACGAGCAGGGGCTTGCGGTCCCGCATCGACGAAGGAGCAGAGATGGGAATCTCCATTAGCAACAGCAGGAGGGGAGAGACGAGCGTGCTCTCCGTCGTCGGCGAGGTGGACGTGTCCAACGCCAACGAGCTGCGCGACGCGCTCGACCGCGCCATCGAGGAGGGCCCCGCGTCCATCGAGGTCGACTTCTCCGAGGTGCCCTACATAGACTCGACCGGCATTGGCGTGCTGGTCGGTGCCGCGCACCGCAGCGCCGACGCCAATGCGACGCTCAGCGTGACCAACCTTCAGAAGAACATAGCCCGCGTGCTCGCGCTCCTCGGCGTCGACAAGGAGCTCGGAGCGGGAACCCAGGAGTAGGGGGCCATCTTGTTTGGCATAGGAGAGACCGAGCTCGCGATCATCGTGCTCTTTGCGTTCCTGCTCTTCGGCCCCGACAAGCTGCCGGGCATGGGACGAACCATCGGCCGCGCCATCAGGCAGTTCCGCGAGGCGCAGGAGGGCTTCACCTCCGTGGTCCAGGCAGAGGTCATCGATCCCCTTAACGAGGCCATGGGCGACCCGTCCCAGGCGAGCAAGGCGCGCGACGCCCGCCGCTCCGCCCTCGACGAGGACTCCGACCTCGACGAGGACGCGGACGTCCCCTCCCGTCGCAGCACCGAGACCTTCGCCCAGCGCAAGGCCCGCCTTGAGGCGGAGCGCGCCGCGGCCCAGAAGGGGGCCGCGTCGGCTCAGGAGGAGCCCGTGCCCTCGGAGCCCGCGCCCGTCTCGCCAGCGGACGGGACCAAGGGCGAGGGCGCGACGGTCACCGGCGCCGACGAGGCGACGGCCACGTCCGAGGACGCTCCGGCCGTGCCCGAGGAGGCGCCCGCGAAGCCGGACACCTCCGCCGCCGCCCTCTATGCCATGAGGCCCCGAAAGCGCAGGGACGCTGACTCCAGCACGACCGTTCCCGTCCCCGATTCGGACGCAGGCTCCGACGCCGACGCGGCGGAACCCAAGGAGGTCTAGAGATGCCTATCGGACCAGCGCGCATGCCGCTCATGGACCACCTGGGCGAGCTCAGGCGCCGCCTCACCATCGTCGTGGTGTCGGTCCTCGTGACCGCCGTCGTGGTCTATGCCGCCACGCCCACGCTCATCGACATGATGATGGACCCCATCCGCTCCTCGCTCCCCGAGGGGACGACGCTCACCGTCCTCACCGTCCTGGGCGGCTTCACCATCCGCTTCAAGGTGGCCATGTTCTTCGGCGTGATCGTCTGCACGCCCATCATCGTCTGGGAGGCCATGGGCTTCTTCCTGCCCGCCCTCAAGGAGAACGAGCGCAAGTGGGTCGTGCCCACGGTGGGCGCCATGGTCGTCCTCTTCTTCCTGGGCATGCTCTTCTGCTACTTCGTGATCCAGAAGGCGGCCATCGGGTGGATGGTCGACCAGGCCATAGACTTCGCGGGCGTGATCGCGGACGCCGAGGACTACCTCAACATCATGATGCTGCTCGAGATCGGCTTCGGCCTCGCCTTCCAGCTTCCGCTCGTGATCTTCTACCTCTCGGTCCTGCACCTGGTCCCCTACAAGACCCTGCGCGAGCAGTGGCGCACCATCTACGTGGCGTTGCTCGTGCTCTCGGGCGTCGTCACCCCCGACGCCTCGCCCGTCACCATGGTCCTGATGTTCGCCGCGCTCATCGGCCTGTACGAGGTCGCGCTGGCCGTCGCCCGCTACGTGCTCATCGCGCGCGACGGCAAGGAGTCGCTCAAGTGGAGCCGCGAGGAGTACCAGGAACACAAGCTCGAGGAAGAGGACGCCTAGTTGAAGCTCGTAGTCACCGAGAAGAACGACGCCGCTCAGCAGATCGCACGCCTGCTCTGCACCACGGGGAAGCCCAAGGCCGACAAGGTCTACGACACGCCCGTCTATCGCTTCTCGCATGACGGGGAGGACTGGGTGACCATCGGCCTGCGCGGCCACATCATGCGCCCCGACTTCCCCGTGGAGCTCAGGTACAGCAAGAAGGACGGCTGGGTGGGCGTCACCAAGGAGGGCGAGGTCCTTCCCGCCCGGATTCCCGACAACCTGGCCCGCCCCCCCTACGAGAAGGTGCGCAAGCCCTTCACCAAGGAGGGCGTCGACGTCAAGGGCTGGAAGGTTGCCAGCCTGCCGTACCTGGTGTGGACCCCCATCCAGAAGGAGCCGGCCGAGAAGGGCATCATCCGCGCCCTCAAGAACCTGGCCAAGAAGGCCGACTCCATCGTGATCGGCACCGACTTCGACCGCGAGGGCGAGCTCATCGGGTCGGACGCCCTGCGCCAGATGCGCGAGGTGGCGCCCGACACGCCCGTGAGCCGCGCGCGCTACTCCGCCTTCACCAAGGCCGAGATAGACCACGCCTTCGAGAACCTCGTGGAGCTGGACCAGGACCTCGCGGACGCCGGCGAGAGCCGCCAGTACATCGACCTCATCTGGGGCGCCGTCCTGACGCGCTACCTCACGATGGCCCGCTTCGGTGGCTTTGGCAACGTGCGCTCCGCCGGCCGCGTCCAGACGCCCACGCTGGCGCTGGTCGTGGAGAAGGAGCGCGAGCGCGAGGCCTTCGTCCCCGAGGACTACTGGGTGATCTCGGGGCAGCTCGCGCCCCAGGGTAGCGCGGACGAGGGCGCCCGCTTCAAGGTGTCGCACGCCACGGCCCGCTTCAAGGACGAGGCGGCGGCAAAGGCCGCCTTCGAACGCGTCCGCGACGCCCGCGAGGCGACGGTGACCAAGGTGGAGAAGAAGAGCCACACCACCCGGCCGCCCGCGCCCTTCAACACCACCTCGCTCCAGGCCGCGGCCGCGGCGGAGGGCATCTCTCCCGCGCGCACCATGCGTCTGGCCGAGAGCCTCTACATGGACGGCCTCATCTCGTACCCGCGCGTGGACAACACGGTCTACCCCAAGTCACTGGACCTCAAGGAGGTCGTGAAGGCGCTGAGCGCCGTGCCACAGTATCGCCCCACCTGCACGAAGCTCCTGGCCGGAGGTCCCCTTCATCCGACCCGCGGCAAGCAGGAGACCACCGACCACCCGCCCATCTATCCCACCGCGGCGGCAGACCCCGACCGCCTGGAGGGCCCGGCGTGGAGGCTCTACAACCTCATCGCGCGGCGCTTCCTGGCCACGCTCGAGGACCCCGCGCTGAGCGAGAGCACCAAGCTGGGCTTCGACGTCGCCGGCGAGCCCTTCCAGGCCAGCGGCACCGTGATCGTGAAGCCGGGCTTCCGCGCCATCTACCCCTTCGGCTCGCGCAAGGACGAGCAGCTGCCCGCCCTCGCGCAGGGCGACGTCTGCGACGTGGTCGGGATGGGCCTCGACGCCAAGCAGACCGAGCCCCCCGCCCGCTACAGCCAGGGCCGGCTCATCCAGGAGATGGAGAAGCGCGGGCTGGGCACCAAGTCCACGCGCGCCTCGATCATCCAGCGCCTCTACGACGTGAAGTACCTCAAGAACGACCCCGTCGAGCCCAGCCAGCTGGGCATGGCGGTCATCGAGGCCCTGACCCAGTACGCGCCGCACGTGACGAGCCCCGACATGACGGCGGAGCTCGAGGCCGACATGACCAAGGTGGCCGAGGGCAGCGACACCCAGGAGGGCGTGGTCACGCACTCCAGGGCGCTGCTCGCGGGCATGATCGACGCCCTGATCGAGCACAAGGACGACCTGGGCGACGCCATCGCCGACGCGGTCACCGCCGACGCCAAGGTGGGCACCTGCCCCAAGTGCGGCCGCGACCTGGTCATGAAGAGCTCGGCCAAGACCCGCGGCAGCTTCATCGGCTGCATGGGCTGGCCCGACTGCGACGTGACCTATCCCGTGCCCTCAAACGTGAAGGTGGCGCCCATCGAGGGGGAGGCCGGCGTCTGCCCCAAGTGCGGCGCGCCGCGCATCAGGTGCACGCCCTTCCGCTCCAAGTCCTACGAGGTCTGCGTCAACCCCGCCTGCGAGACCAACCGCGAGCCCGACCTGGTGGTGGGGGAGTGCGCGACCTGCAAGGCTGCGGGCACCCACGGCGACCTGATCGCCCACAAGAGCGAGCGCACGGGCAAGCGCTTCATCCGCTGCAGCAACTACGACGTCTGCGGGACGAGCTACCCGCTGCCCCAACGCGGAGAGCTCCATGCCACCGGCGAGGTCTGCGAGCACTGCGGCGCGCCCATCGTCGAGGTGGTCACCCAGCGCGGCCCCTGGCGCATCTGCGTCAACATGGACTGCCCGGGCAAGGAGAAGAAGCCCGCCCGTGGCAGGGGCGCCAAGCGTGGCTCGGGAACGACGCGCGGCTCGGGCGCGCGCGGGAGCAGGGCCAAGAAGGGCTAGGAGAGAGGGACGACGAGGGGCGTGACGACGGCAGGACGGGAGGGGAGCCTCATGAGCCAAGCAACTTACGGGTCCGCGAAGGCCCCTGCCGTACCCGCGCGAGGCGCCTTCGTCAGCCTCGAGGGAATCGACGGGAGCGGCAAGTCCACCCAGGCGGCGCTCCTCGCCCGCCTCATGGAGGGGGTCGGCCTGGAGGTCGTGAGCCTGCGCGAGCCCGGCGGGACCCAGGTCTCGGAGAAGGTCCGCTCCATCCTCCTCGACCCCGCCAACGACATGATGGCGGACGAGTGCGAGCTTCTGCTCTACGAGGCCTCGCGGGCGCAGCTCGTGCGCCAGGTCATCGTGCCCGCCCTCGCGCGGGGGGCCGTGGTGCTCTGCGACCGCTACTACGACTCCACCTATGCCTACCAGCACGGCGGGCGCGGATTGGACGAGGGCCTGGTCAGGCGCTGCAACGAGTTGGGGAGCTGCGGCCTTTCGCCTGACCTCACCCTGCTTCTGGACATCGACCCCGCTCTGGGCTTCGAGCGCGCGACCCGTGGCGGCGTCGACCGCATGGAGGAGGCGGGCCTCGCCTTCCAGAGGAGGACGCGCGACGCCTACCTGCGCCTTGCCACGGAGGAACCCGCGCGCGTGCGCGTGATTGACGCGCGAGGCAGCCAGCGCGAGGTCCTGGGACGGCTCGTGGGCGAGCTCGTCGCGCTCCTGCCCGCGCTTTCGGGGCGGGACCTGGAGGACCTGAACGTCCCCCTCCCCAAGGGAGGAGAGTAGCTTGGCCGCCCAGGGCAGGGACCCGCTGCAGCCGGCCGTTCCCCCCGCGCTGGAGGGGCTGGGCCAGCAGCCCCGCGTGCGCGCGTTCCTCTCCACCGCCCTCGCCGAGGGGCGGCTGAGCCAGGCCTACCTCTTCCTGGGAGCCCCCGGCTCCGGCATGGAGGAGGCGGCCCTCTCCCTCGCGCAGTGCCTCGTCTGCCCCAACGGCGGCGACGCCAGCTGCGACGAGTGCATCCGCGTGGCCCATCACACCCATCCCGACGTGCGGCTGGTCTCTCCGGGAAGCGCCGGCGGCTACCTGGTGTCTCAGGTGCGCGAGCTCCTGGGCGACGTCTGTCTGGCGCCGGTGCGGGCGAAGGCGAAGGTCTACATCGTCCAGAATGCCGGCCTCCTGCGTGACGCTGCAGCAAACGCCCTGCTCAAGACCATAGAGGAGCCGCCCTCGGGCGTGTACTTCATCCTCATCGCGCGTTCTGCCGCGGCGGTCCTGCCCACCATCGTCTCGCGCTGCCAGCAGGTGCCGTTCCGCATCTTGGGCGAGGACGACGCCCTCCAGGCGCTCGCGGCGATTGACGGCGCCAGCGGTGCCGAGGCGAGGATAGCCCTCTCCGTCGCCGGGACCCCCGACCGCGCCGCCGAGTTCCTGGCCTCGTCCGAGCGCCGCCAGCTGCGTCGCCTCGTGGTGCGCAGCCTCGGCGAGCTGGGGCGCGATGACTCCTGGGACGTGCTCGTCGCCGCTCGCAGGATAGTGGCCGAGGTCGGAGCCCCCTTGGACGGCCTGCGCGTGGAGCAGGAGGAGTCGCTCAGGGAGGGCAGCGACTACCTGAGCACCGCCGCCCTGCGCCAGCTCGAGCTCGACCAGCGCCGAGAGCTCACCGCCAAGGAGCGTTCGGGTATGATGGAGGCCCTGGCAGCCGCAGAATCCCTGCTCAGGGACGTGCTCTTGCGCTGCGAGGGCGCCCGGGAGGCAATCGTGAACGAAGACGCGGCCGACGTGGTGGACCGCATCACGAGCGGCGCGGGTACCGAGGGCGTCATCCGGGCCCTCGACGCGGTCCTCGAGGCGAGGCACCAGCTCGCCCGCAACGTAAACCCCCAGCTGGCCCTTGAGGCCATGCTTCTCTCTGCCAAGGAGGCACTCGCATGCCCACCGTCATCCCGGTGAAGTTCAAGTATGCGTCCAGGGACCTTTGGTTCGACCCCGCGGGCACCGGTGCCCAGGAGGGCGACCACGTGATCTGCGCCACCGAGCGCGGACAGGAGATCGGGCTCGCCACCATGGACGCGCGCGAGCTGGGCGAGGAGGAGCTCGCCCAGACCATCGGCGAGTCCCGCCTCAAGTCGGTCCTGCGCATCGCCACGCAGGAGGACCTCAACCACGCCTCCCGCCTGGCGGACCAGGGCGAGAGGGACCTCGTCACCTTCAGACGACTCGTCCACGAGTCCGGGCTGGACATGAAGCCCGTGGGTGTGGAGCACCTCTTCGGCGGCGACAAGGTGGTGTGCTACTTCTCGGCCGACGAGCGCGTGGACTTCAGGCAGCTCATCCGCGATCTGGCCCGCGAGCTGCACGGTCGCATCGACATGAGGCAGATCGGCGTGCGCGAGGAGGCGGCGATCGTGGGCGGCTACGCCCACTGCGGCCAGGAGCTCTGCTGCGCGCGCTTCGGCCACCAGTTCGAGCCCGTCTCGATTCGCATGGCCAAGGAGCAGGACCTGCCCCTCAACTCCACCAAGATCAGCGGCGCCTGCGGGCGCCTCATGTGCTGCCTGCGCTACGAGTTCGAGGCCTACCGCGACTTCAAGTCACGCGCGCCCAAGCGCAACGCCGTCATCGACACGCCGCTGGGCAAGGCGAAGATTGTGGAGTACGACACGCCCAAGGAGCAGATCGCCCTCAGGCTCGAGAACGGCAAGCAGATCCGCGTGCCGCTCTCGGGCATGCAGGCGAGCGAGGCCGCGGTGCGCAAGAGCGAGGAGCTCCACTGCCCCTGCAGGCCCGACACCGTGACTCGCGAGGCGCTTGACAGGCTCGAGTCTCCCGACGTGCAGATGGCGCTCGCCGAGCTCGACCGCGCCAACGGCGTGGGCGTCGAGCAGGGCTTCGACTCGTCGGACATCTTCGTGAAGACCAGGCATCGCCGCAGTCACGGCAGGCAGGAGCCTGGCGCGGGGGAGTCCGGAAGCGGCGCCAGGGGTGCTGCGGGCCCGCGCTCGTCGGCACAGGATGCCCCCCGCCCCCGCAGGAGGCACCAGGACGACGCCGCGGATGCCGGGCCCGAGCAGGGGCCGGCCACCACACCGCGCCAACGTCGCCGCAAGAAGCGTCCCGGGGCGGGCATGGGCGACTCGGCTCAGCGGCGTGACGCCGCAGAGCACACGCAGGCCCAGGGCGGCGGCGCGTCCCAGCCCGCCACGAACCACCGTCGCAGGCGCCACCACTCCTCGGACGGCAGCGAGGGCCAGGCGGGCGGTGGCCAGCAGGCCACGCAGCAGGCGCCCAAGGCGGGGGAGAGGCCCCGCGGCACG
The DNA here is from genome assembly GCF_001553055.1 of Olsenella sp. DNF00959. Taxonomy (NCBI): domain Bacteria; kingdom Bacillati; phylum Actinomycetota; class Coriobacteriia; order Coriobacteriales; family Atopobiaceae; genus Olsenella; species Olsenella sp. DNF00959. Next base: position 60,003 of record NZ_KQ960127.1, read on the forward strand.
CAGTCCACGAGGCGCAAGCGCCATCCGGGAGACCATGGCGGCCAGCAGCAGGCGTCGCAGCAGGCCCAGCAGCCCAACGGCGGCAGGAGCCCGCGCCGGCGCGGCCAGGACCGGCAGCCGGGAGGCCCCAGTGAGCGCCTGCAGCAGAGGTCCGGCGAACCCGGCGGCTCATCCGACGGGGCCGAGAAGGCCCGCCGTCGCCGTCGCCGCGGCGGCAGGGGCCGCGGCCAGGGCGGATCCGAGGGCAAGGGCGGAAGCGCGCCCTCCGGCGAGTAGGGGGCGCACATGCCGTACGGACTCAAGACCGAGGCGAGTTTCGACGGGGCCCACTTCCTCACTGACTACTATGGCAAGTGCGAGAACCTCCACGGTCACCGCTGGCGGGTCGTCGCCTACCTGAGGCAGCCCAGCCTGCAGGACGAGGGGACCATGCGCGACATGGTCATCGACTTCGGCGTCTTCAAGCGCGCCCTGCGCTCGCTCGTGGCCGAGCTCGACCACAGCTTCCTGGTCGAGGAGGGCTCGCTCAAGCCGGGCACCATCCGCGCACTCGAGGAGGACGAGGGATTCTCGCTCAGCGTCCTTCCCTTCCGCACGACGGCCGAGAACCTCGCCCGTTACTTCGCCGACCGCCTCCTGGAGGAGGGCATGCCGGTGAGTCAGGTCGACGTGTACGAGACCCCGCTCAACTGCGCCTCCTACTTCGTGGAGTAGGGTTTCGTCTCGGGTAGCGCGTCTCTCTCGCCTGGCACTTCGTTCGGTCTTCCCGCCTGGAATCCCCGCCGAGTGCGCAAGCTTAAGGCCTGCTGCTTCGCGAGTGCGCAAGCTTAAAGGCCGGAATTGCGCACTCGACGGCGAAGACCGCCCCTCTCGCCACGAAGGGCCAGGTGGCCGGAAGCCGAGTGCGCAAGCTGAAGCCTTCAGACTGCGCACTCGACGCTTGGGCGGTGGAGAGGGGCTGCGACTGGGTTGGCTGCGGACCCTGAAAGCGAAAGACACCGCAGCTGACCCCAGCCGGCTAACCCCCGGCTC
>NZ_KQ960127.1:61134-139308 GCF_001553055.1 Olsenella sp. DNF00959
ACCCCAGCCGGCTAACCCCCGGCTCGTCCTAGCTGTTGTGCACCATGACGTTGTTTACGCCGACGACGAGTGGCATAGACGGGAGGCCTCGGCGACCCGCTGTCCCGACTCGACGTGCTCGACCAGAGTCCGTCGCACCCTCGGGGCCGGCCTTGCGCTGGGATGCCGCGACACGGGAGGCCCCTTCCTCGCCGCAGGCCTCGACAGCCCACTGCTTGGCGGGAGCCTCCCTATTTGTCGCTACCGGGGCGCAAACTTTGTCGGTACCGAGGCGTAAACAACCCCTTGGCACCAAACGGCTAGGACCTCGCGCGCTCGGCGACCGCGGCGGCGACCACGTCTGCCACGCGCCTGTCCAGCGCGCTGGGGATGATGAACTCCGCGCTGAGCTCCTCGTCCGTCACCAGGCCGGCGATGGCGTGCACCGCGGCGACCTCCATCTCCTCCGTGATCCTGGGCGCGCGGGCAGCGAGGGCGCCCTTGAAGATGCCGGGGAAGACCAGCACGTTGTTGATCTGGTTGGGGAAGTCGGACCTGCCGGTTGCCACGACCCTCGCACCTCCCGCAAGCGCCTCGGCGGGCATGATCTCGGGCGTGGGGTTGGCGCAGGCGAAGACGATGCCCTCGTTCATGGTCGCGACCATCTGGCTCGTGAGGAGCCCTGGCTGCGACACGCCGATGAAGGCGTCTGCCCCGCGCAGGACGTCCGCGAGCGATCCGGACTCGCGTGCGCGATTGGAGATGCGGGCGACCTCATCCTTGGCGGGGTTGAGCCCGTCGCGCCCCTCGTAGATGGCACCCTGGCGGTCGCAGAGTATGACGTCGCCGAAGCCCATGTGGATGAGAAGGGTGGCGATGGCGATGCCCGCCGCCCCCGCGCCGCTCATGACGATCCTGAGCTCGCCCATGCGCTTGCCCGTCAGGCGCACGGCGTTGAGTAAGCCTGCGGCCGTGACGATGGCGGTTCCGTGCTGGTCGTCGTGAAAAACGGGGATGTCGCAGAGCTCCTGGAGCCTGCGCTCGATCTGGAAGCAGCGCGGCGCGGCGATGTCCTCGAGGTTGATGCCACCGAAGCTCTTGCTGATGAGCTGCACCGTGCGGACGAACTCGTCCACGTCGTGCGTGTCTACGCAGAGGGGGATGGCGTCGACGTCGCCGAACTCCTTGAAGAGCAGGCATTTGCCCTCCATCACGGGCATGCCTGCGGCGGGACCGATGTCCCCCAGGCCCAGGACGGCCGTGCCGTCGGTGATGACGGCCACCAGGTTGCCGCGGCGCGTGAGCTCCCAGCTCCTCTGGTAGTCCCTCTGGATCTGGCGACAGGGCTCTGCCACGCCCGGCGTGTACAGGAGCGCGAGGTCCTCCGCCGTCCGCGCCTCGGCGCGCGCGATGACCTCGATCTTGCCGTGAAGCTCCTCATGCAGCCTCAGACTGCGCTCGCTCGTCTCGTTCATCTGCTAGACCATCTCCTCTGGCTTGAACACCCGGTCGAACTCCTCCGCGCTGAGGAAGCCCAGCGCCACGCAGGCCTCGCGCAGGCTCGTCCCCTCCTCGTACGCCTTGTGCGCCACCTGTGCGGCCCGCTCGTAGCCGATGTGCGGGTTGAGGCAGGTGACGAGCATCAGCGAGTCGTGGAGGTTGCGCTCCATGCGCTCGCGGTTGGCCTTGAGGCCGCTCAGGCAGTGCTCGTCGAAGGACGCCATCGCGTCCGAGAGCAGCCGCACGCTCTGCAGGAAGTCGTGGGCGATCACGGGCATGAAGACGTTGAGCTCGAAGTTGCCCTGGCTCGCGGCGAAGCCGATTGCGGCGTCGTTGCCCATGACCTGCACGGCGACCATGGTGAGCGCCTCGCACTGGGTGGGGTTGACCTTGCCCGGCATGATGGAGCTGCCGGGCTCGTTGGCCGGGATGCTTATCTCGCCCAGGCCCAGCCGCGGGCCCGAGGCCAGCCAGCGCACGTCGTTGGCCAGCTTCATGAGGTTCGCCGCCAGCGCCTTGACGGCGCCATGCGAGAAGACCACGGCGTCCTTGGCGGTGAGCGCGTGGAACTTGTTGGGGTCGGTCTGGAAGGGCTCGCCGGTGAGCTCGGCGAGCCTGGCCGCCACGAGCCTGTCGAAGCCCGCCGGTGCGTTGAGACCCGTGCCGACGGCGGTCCCGCCCAGGGCGAGGCGGCGCAGGCCCGGGAGGCTCGCGCGCAGCTCCTCGACGGCGGACTCCACGAGCCCGCGCCAGCCAAATATCTCCTGGCTGAAGGCTATGGGCACGGCGTCCTGAAGGTGGGTGCGGCCGCACTTGACGATGCCCTCGTTCTGGCGCTCGAGCCGCGCGAGGGTCGCCACCAGGCGCTCGGCGGCGGGGATGAGGCGCTGCGTCACGGCCAGGTCGGCCGCCACGTGCAGGGCGGTGGGGAAGGTGTCGTTGGAGCTCTGGCTGCGGTTGACGGAGTCGTTGGGGTGCAGCGGGACCGAGAGGGCGAGGCCCCTCTCGCCTGCGATCTGGTTGCCGCGTCGGGCGAGGACCTCGTTGAGGTTCATGTTGGTCTGGGTGCCGGACCCCGTCTGCCAGACCTTGAGTGGGAAGGCGTCCGCGTGACGGCCCTCGAGCAGCTCGTCGCAGGCGGCCTCGATCGCGGTGGCGGCGCTGGGCTCGAGGCAGCCAAGCTCGACGTTGGCCTGGGCCGCCGCCTTCTTGACCAGCGCGAAGGCATGGATGAGCTCGGGAGGCATGGTCTCGGTCCCGATGCGGAAGTTCTGGTACGAGCGCTGTGTCTGGGCGCCCCAGAGCGCGTCCGTGGGAACCCGCACCTCTCCCATGGAGTCGTGCTCGATGCGATATCCGTCCACGTTCCTCCCTCTGCCCGTCTTGCTTGTCCGTTGTCGCGTGCTGGCGGCCTGCCCCACGGAGCGGCGCCTCGCCGTGCGTCCGCCCCCCTCGCCGTGCCCGTTCGTGTCGGTGCTAGTCCATCGAAACGGCCGAGACGATCTCTTCCAACGCCCGGTTTGCCTCGGGGATGGGATACAGCGGGTAGTTCGCGTTGAGGCCCGAGCCCACATGGAGCTCGGAGTGGATGCCCGCCGCGTTGACGCGCTGGTGGAAGAGGACTGCGTCCGGGTGGAAGAGCTCCCTCGTGCCCGTGAAGACCATCACGTTGCGAAGCATGCGCACGCCGCCGTTGATGGGGCTCACGCGCGGGTCGTTGATGTCCAGTCCCTTGGCCCAGGTGTGGGCGATGCGCCGCAGGCCCTGGAGGGCGAACATGGGGTCTGCCGCCTCATAGGCGGCGACGTCGGGGTTGGCCAGGCTGGCGTCCACCCAGGGCGAGATGAGCACGAGCCGCTCCGGCTGGGGCAGCCCGAGCTCGGGGAGCAGCTGGCAGAAGGAGGCGGCGATGCCCGCGCCGGAGGCGTCCCCCATGAGGGTCACCGAGTCAGCGCCGTACTTCTCGACCATGGAGCGGTAGAGCCCCTCGATGGCGGCGAAGGCCTCGTTGTGGCCGTGGACGGGCGCAAGCGGGTAGATGGGCGCCACGACCTCGGCGCGCGTGCGGCGGGCCAGGCTGTCGAGGAAGCGCCAGTGATAGATGGTGGGCTGGTTCACGAAGCACGTGCCATGCAGGTAGACGACCGCGCGGTCGTTGAGGTTGCGGCGGTTGAGGACGAAGGTCTGCATGCCCTCGAAGTCGCTGTCCTCCACCGAGACGCGCAGCCCCACGAGGGGTGGCAGGGAGTAGCGCTGCTCGTTGCTCTCGGCGTGGGCGAGTATGTAGTTGTCCCAGGCTATGGGGTCTGCCATGCGGTTCTTGTCGGAGGTCACGCGGTTGTAGACCTCTGAGGCGGTGGCGATGTTGGACCTGCGATAGTAGAGGTGCGAGACCGCCGAGTAGGCGGCGAACAGCGCGACGGGCGTTGCTGCCGCGACGGCAAGGGCCTTGGTCGCCGTGCCGCTGAGTTGCTTGGACATGCTGCCTCCTGCCTTGCCCGGTAAGTGGGCCTCGGCCTTCGCCTGCGCGGGTGGGGCCGCGTCGCCCCGCCCGGGGCGCGGGCCTGCCCTGGGCACCATTCTAGTGCCGGCACCCGCCTTGGTGTCCGCGCCAGCCTGGGTCCTGCGACCAATATGCAGCTTTTGGGCCTGGGAGGACCCTTCCTTGCGTCACGTCCGTGAGGGGTGGCCGTCCTAGCAGGCGCTTACCCCTCTCAACTTGTTGCGCCTATTCATTCTCTATCGCTTAATTTTGCATATGTATGGCATATTATCTGTGAATAGATGGTTAGGCGAGAGAAAATATTCCTACTTAGGAGGGTGTCATGCAGCACTCGTGCTAGGATGCCCGCAGTGGCAAGACATCAGGTGCGCCACCGCCCGGCCGCGCAGAAGGAGGGACGCATGAAGAAGTTCGTCGCCGAGGACTCGTTCTGGGAGCTCTTCCCCGAAGCATCCATCGGTATCGTTGCCGTGGACGGCATCCTGCCCACCGACCAGGTGAGCGAGGAGGCGGCGAAGAAGGCAGCGCGCCTGCTCGACCGCGCCAACCTCAAGGCAAGCGACTGGCTCACCAGCAACACCATCAGCGAGAACGAGGTCGTGGCCGTGTGGCGCGACGCCTACCGCAGGTTCAAGACCAAGAAAGGCGCCCGTTGCTCGGTCGAGAACCTGCTCAAGCGCGTGCTGAAGGACAACCCCGTTGGCCACATCAATCCCTCCGTCGACCTCTCCAACGCCATCTCGCTCAAGTACGCGCTGCCCATCGGCGCCGAGAACATAGACGCCCTCGAGGGTACCTTCCGCCTGGCCGTGACCGAGGGCGGCGACGAGTACCTGCCCATCGGCGAGGACGAGTCGGACCCCACGCTGCCGGGCGAGCTTGCCTACATCGATGATGCGGGCGCCGTGTGCCGCTGCTGGAACTGGCGTGACGGCCAGCGCACCGAGGTGACGGACCAGACCCCGCACTGCGTCTTCATCATGGAGAACCTGCAGCCGGAGCGCGCGGGCGACCTGAGGGCCGCCATCGACGAGCTTGCCCAGCAGCTGGAGGAGCTCCTGGGCGCAACGGTCCAGAACAAGGGCATCGTCACCCGAGACAACCCGGAGTTCGTGCTCGAGGCATAGGGCCTGATCAGGGGGCTGGGCGAGAATGGCGGGGTGGACGCGCGAATGTCGTCCGCCCCGCCTGTCTGTGCGCGCGTGCTATGGTCGCGCCGCCTGGCATCGCCTTTCGAGCCCTCTCAGGAGCCCCCTCGGTGGCTGCTCTGGGCCGTCTGTCCGTCTCACGTCGCGGGGACCTTGAGCCGGCTCAGGTCGACGCCCTCGTGCTCGAGCAGCCACGTCTTGCGCCAGATGCCGCCCGCGTAGCCGGTGAGGCTGCCCGTCGAGCCGACCACCCTGTGGCAGGGTACGATGACGCTTATGGGGTTGTGGCCGACTGCCGCGCCCACTGCCCGGGCTGAGACCCTCGTCCCGTCGTCCCTCCCGGCAGCGATCGCTCGTGCGACGTCGCCGTAGGTGGTCAGCGTCCCGCATGGTATGACCTCGAGCTCGCGCCAGACCTCCTCCTGGAACGGGGTCCCTCTCAGGGCCAAGGGAGGCAGCGTGGGGGAAGGGGCGCCGTCGAAGTACGCATCGAGCCAGTCACAAGCGGCGGAGATGCCCGGTGCGCGCCGGGCCTGCGGGCCTCGTACGACGTCCCTCTCGCCCAGATGCTCCCCTGGATGTCCCAGCCGCACGTCGAGCTTGTCTTGGAAATATCTCTGTCCCTCGAACCAGAGGCCGCACAGGCGCTCGCCGTCGCTTGCGAGCACGACTGTCCCGATGGGCGACTCGTATTCGAGCAGGTATGTCAACGACATGGCCCTCTCCTTCCCTGTGCGATCTTCTCCGACAGCAAACGGGCGTACTCGTCGGGCTTGACGCACTGGAGGCCGCAGTGGTTGTAGCCCTCTGCGTCAATGAACTCCGCATCCGGGTACGTACTTTGGACCCTCTTGCGCGATGCGCGTGCCGACTCCTTGCTGCCCCAGACGAACACGCTACGGCGCACCACGTCGGGCGGCAGCTCAGGCAGCCTGCACTCGCAGAAGGTCCTGCACTCGTTGGTCAGCGTGGCGTCCGAGACGAACGTGCACACCTCCGCACAGTTGCCGAGAATCTCCCGGTACATCGGTGCGTCATCTCCCAGGAAGTGCCTGAGCACGCTGCCCCCCAGCACCTTGTCGACGTCGATCTTCCATGGCGTGCCGTCCGGCCTCCTCCTCCCGATTCCCAGCACGCGGCGGAACAGCCGTCGCATGAGGGTCTCGACCGGCCTTGGCAGGTCGAAGAAGGGTCCGCCGTCGTAGAACCAGACGTCGGCAGAGACCGAGCCCTCCCGAGCGACGTCAAGCACGTTGATCGCGCCCATCGAGGTCCCGTGCGCCATGGCAAGGTGGTCGATGCCTCGTCCGTGCAGCCACGAGACCATGCCTTCGGTCGATGCCTCCTTCGAGAGGTAGTCCCCTCCGCCCTTCACGTGCCCGTCGAGGGTCACGGTGACGACGTGGAAGCGGTCGCACAGCCGACGAGCGATGGGCAGCTCCGAATCGCCCGTGCAGAACGAACCGGGCACCATGAGTATCGTCGGTGCCTTGGGGTCTCCCAGTTCGTCGAACCTCACGTGACTCTCCCCTCGGGACCTGCCGGCAGCTGCGGACTGGGCGTGGTGCCCGTGGCGTGCCCCCTCGTCGTCCCAGTGCTACTCCAGGACATAGCTGTCGACTATCTCGCCGTAGTAGATCTCGTGGTAGTAGCAGCTCCCGCTCGCATCGACGTCGGTGACGTCTGCGGGGTAGAAGCGCTCGCGCGTAGCCTCGGACACGGCGTCCCTGTCCATCATCTGCCTATAGACGACCTCGCACTCCAGGGTGATAGGCGCCTCGGCGATCGCGGGGACGTCCACCTTGCCCCCATTCGCGAGCGTGAGCCCGAGCAGCGCTGCCTTGTCCACATGACGGCCGCTCTTGGTGCCGGCGACGGCGAAGATGCGCTTGCCCAGGCGGTCGAGGGGGACGTTGATGGTGAACTGGGGGTTCTTCTCGAGCAGGGCATGGGTGTGGCGGCTCGTGCGGACGAAGGCGGTGAAGGTGGGCTTGCCCCAGAGGGTTCCGATGAGCCCCCAGCCTATGACCATCGTGTCCACTTCGCCCTCGGCCTTGGTGGTGAGCAGGATGCCATGGGCGTTGGCCTTCGTGATGGCGCTCGCGTATTCGTAGGGGTCGATGTGGCGCTTCTCCATGATGGCTCCAATCGCCGGGCTGTGGCCCCGCGACCCTCGTGGGGCGGGGTGGTCGTTCCTTGGGAGGAGTGTACGCCTCGAACGTTGCGAGTCCGCATGCGTTTTGCGGCAGCTGGCGGGGCGGCGGAGTCGCCGCGCCGCGACCCTGGGCTACGCCCTGCGACGAGGGGGCCAGGGCACGACCCTGTTAACCCGCCTGCAGTAGTCCAGGTACGTGCTGCCGTGCAGCTCGGCAAGCCAGCGCTCCTCCGTGCGCCGCATGAGCAGGGTCAGCGCGAGCCAGTGGATGGGTGTCAGGACGAGGAGCCAGAGGTTCCCGGCGACGAGGATCGCGCCGAGGCAGGCGATGAGGAAGGCGGAGTAGATGGGATTTCTCACCCAGGCGTAGACGCCCGTGGTCACGAGCTCGTTTCTCTCCGCGTGGGCGTCGATCTTGGACACGACGGCTCCCATGACCCATACGGCCACGGCAAGCGCTGCGAGGATGGCACCCGCGACTACGAGCGGCAGCTCGAGTTCGAGGACGCTTGCGCGTGGCAGCATGCCGATCCTGGTCGCCGCGATTCCCGCAGCCGTCGTCAGGAGGATGCACGCCACGTATGCCGGCCCCACCCCGAACAGGGGCAGGTGGTCCCTCTCGCCCATGTGTCTCCCTTGCCCGCTTACCACTAATTAGCTTTGGCTAACTGTTTTCTGACGACATCGTAGCACGGGCCGTCGGGGTATACCTTTTGGCAGACTGACTATCATGCAAATGGGCACGACTGCGCACGGCAAGAGGGGAGAGCGCCATGGAGTTCAAGATGGTACGTGCGAAGAGGGAGCTGGGCCGCGAGGAGGCACTCGCGCTCTTCGCGTCCGCGTCGAACGCGGTGCTCTCGACCGTGGACCCCGACGGCGAGCCCTATGGCGTGCCCATCAGCTTCGCGCTCGAGGGCGGCCGCATCTACCTGCACGGCTCCATGAAGGGCGGCCATCGCCTGACCAACCTGGGCGCAGGCTGCAGGGCATGCATCACCGTGGTCGCCCAGGACGACGTCCAGCCTGCGGAGTTCACCACGAGGTACGCCTCCGCCATGGCGTTCGGGCGTCTGCGTCCCGCCGCGGACGACGACGAGAAGCGCGCGGGGCTCATGGCCCTGCTGCGCAAGTACGCGCCCGGCCACATGGAGGCGGGCATCCGCTACATCGCCGCGGCGCTGCCCAAGACCTCGGTGACCGTGCTCGAGATCGAGCGCGTGAGCGGCAAGAGCAACGTGCGCGGCTAGCGCGCGCAGCTTTCCAGCGCCTGCGCGAGCAGCTCGAGTCCGCGGGTGTCCTCGGGAAGGAAGCGGCCGCGCATCGGGCTGTCTATGTCGAGCACGCCGACGACCCGGCCGTCCGCGTGCAGCGGCACGACGACCTCGGACGCGCTCGCGCTGTCGCAGGCGATGTGACCCGGGAAGGCGTGGACGTCCTCCACGAGCTGGAGCTCGTCCGTCGCGGCGGCGGTCCCGCAGACTCCCCGGCCCAACTCGATGTGCACGCAGGCGACCTTCCCCTGGAAGGGCCCCAGGACGAGCCTGCCCTCACCTTCCGGGATGAGGTAGAAGCCCGCCCAGTTGACGTCGGGCAGCGCCTCGTAGATGAGCGCCGACGCGTTGGAGAGCAGCGGCATCCAGCGCGGGTCCTCCTCCGCGAGGGCCCTGACCTGCTCGGCGAGTAGCCCGTAGTCGGGTCGCTCCGCGTGGCTCACGTGTTCCATGGTGGTCCTCCGTCCTGATGGGCCTTTGTCGTGGCGGCCCGTGCCCCGCGTGCGTGCGGCTCCACTTGCGATACAGTCAATGGGTTGACGCGTCCGGCGCCTCTCCCACAGGCGTCCGTCACCAAGCTACTTATCGCACAACCCAAGGGGGAAGCTCGTGAGGCGCACAAAGATCGCAACGCTCTACGCAGACATGGACCGCCTGGGCGGCCAGGAGCTGACGGTCGCCGGGTGGGTCCGCTCCATCCGCGACATGAAGAACTTCGGCTTTGTGACCCTCAACGACGGCAGCTGCTTCAAGGACCTGCAGGTCGTCCTCAACCGCGAGTCCCTGGGCGAGCGCTACGACGAGCTCGTGGGCCAGAACGTCGGCTCCGCCCTCGTCGTGCGCGGCACGCTGAGCCTGACGCCCGACCGCCCCCAGCCCTTCGAGCTCCAGGCCTCCGAGGTCGTGGTGGAGGGCCCCTCCGCCCCCGACTATCCCATGCAGAAGAAGCGCCAGACCCGCGAGTACCTGCGCACCCAGCAGCATCTGCGCAGCCGCACCAACCTCTTCCGGGCAATCTTCCGCGTGCGCAGCGTGGCGGCCTACGCCATCCACAGCTTCTTTCAGGAGAACGGCTTCGTCTACGTCAACACGCCCATCATCACCGCGAGCGACGCCGAGGGTGCGGGGGAGATGTTCCGCGTCACCACCCTGGACCCCAAGAACCCGCCCTTGCTCGAGGATGGCAGCGTCGACTGGAGCCAGGACTTCTTCGGCAAGATGACCAGCCTCACCGTCTCGGGCCAGCTCCAGGCCGAGAGCTTCGCCCTGAGCTTCGGCGACGTCTACACCTTTGGTCCCACCTTCCGCGCCGAGAACTCCAACACCCGCCGCCACGCCGCCGAGTTCTGGATGGTCGAGCCCGAGATGGCCTTCTGCGACCTCGACCAGGACATGGACGTGGCCGAGCAGATGCTCAAGTACGTGATCAACTACGTGCGACAGACCTGCCCCGACGAGCTGGACATGTTCAACCGCTTCGTGGACAAGGGCCTGCTCGAGCGCCTCGAGCACGTGGCCACGAGCGACTTCGCGCGCGTGAGCTACACCGACGCGATCAAGATCCTGGAGGATGCCCAGGCCGCCGGCACGAAGTTCGAGTATCCCGTGAGCTGGGGCGCCGACCTCCAGACCGAGCACGAGCGCTACCTCACCGAGCAGCACTTCAAGAGGCCGACCTTCGTGACCGACTATCCCGCCGCGATCAAGGCCTTCTACATGCGCATCAACGACGATGGCAGGACCGTGGCCGCTGCGGACTGCCTGGTTCCCGGCATCGGCGAGATCATCGGCGGATCCCAGCGAGAGGAGCGCCTCGACGTGCTCGAGAGCCGCATCCGCGAGCTGGGCATGGACCCCGAGCAGTACCGCTACTACTGCGACCTGCGCCGCTATGGCGGCTGCCACCACTCCGGCTTCGGCTTGGGCTTCGAGCGCCTGGTCATGTACCTCACCGGCGTGGACAACATCCGCGACGTCCTGCCGCACCCCCGCACGGTGGGCAACGCGGAGTTCTAAGGCTCCCGTCCCCCACGCGCGAATAGACCGGCATTCGAGCGGCCCCGCCCTGCGGCAACGTGGACGGGGCCGCTCGACCATTTGGACGGGGGCCTTCGCCCCGCCCTTGCCATGCAAGGCAGGGGCCGGGCGTTTCAGAGGCCGAAGAGCTCGGCGTGCGATCCGGTGCGAACGGCGGTCAGTATGAGGCGCGTATCGTCGATGCGATAGACGAGCAGCCAGTCCGGGCCTATGTGGCACTCACGGTGCCCGCCAAGCCTGCCGGCGAGGGCGTGGTCACGAAAGCGCTCCCCAAGCACCTCTCCCTTGCGCAGGAGGGTGATCACCTCGCCGAGCCTCTCTAGGTCCGCGCCTTGCCTGCGTCTGCGACGAACGTCCTTCTTGAACTGGGAGGTATAGGCCAGGCTCAGCACGGCTACTCTCCGTCGTCGAAGATGGAGGCCCACATCTCCTCGTTTGACTCGAACGGGCCCGTGACGCGTCCCTGCTCGGCGTCTTCCATCGCCCTGAGCGTGGTGCGGGGAAGGCCGTAGGGGTTGGAGGGGTCGAAGGGGAATCCTCCCCTGCGGTTGAAGGCCGAGACGAACATCCTGAGCGCGTTGCTGGGGGAGGTCCCGATGGAGTCGCATATCTGGGTGAAGAGCGTCTTCTCGTCAGACGTGACCTTGGTGGAGAGTGCCGCATTGGCCAAAGTTCCTGCCATATTCCTCACTCCTTATAAGCCAATGTCATCTATTAGATTCGATTGTACTCCACACAAAGGCATTTATCGATATCTGAAGAAAATGGTTAGGATTGGAGTTCACAACGCCACGACCCATCGTCCCTCTCGCCGGAGGCCGCCCTGCACTGACGAGGGGCCGTGCGTCGGTGGCAGCCGCAAAAAGGACGCAAAGTGTCCAACTGGTTACGTATCAAGAAACTTTTCTTCTCAAAATCGCCATTTTAATCACTCCCTTGCATTTCTGATGCAAACATACGCACAGGCCGCTACGCCGCAGCCACAGCCGCGAGGGGCGGCGGCTCGGTGGGCCAAGACGCCATATCAGGCTTTGTGCATCAGAGAGGGAGTACACATGGCTAGCACCAAGGCACAGATCTCCAGAAGGAACTTCGTCAAGGCCATGGCGGCCGTCAGCGCGGGCAGCGCCTTCGCCCTCGCCGGCTGCGGCAGCCAGCGCGCCGGCGGCTCCTCCAAGTCCGCCGACGGCGACTTCACCATCACCTTCGCCCAGGCCTCCGACCCCCGCGGCCTCGACCCGGCCATGGTCGACGACGGCGAGTCCGCCATGGTCATGGTCCAGGTCTACGAGAACCTCCTGCAGTACGAGGACGACTCCTGCGCCGTCAAGCCAGGTCTCGCCGAGTCCTACGAGGTCTCTGACGACGGCCTCACCTACACCTTCAAGATCCGCACCGGCGTGAAGTACCACGACGGCACTGACTTCAACGCCGCTGCGGCCAAGGCCTCCATCGAGCGCCAGCTCGAGCCCCAGCGTACCGAGGACATGCCCTACGCCGCCTTCACCTTTGGCTCCGAGGCCGACGGCAACGGCATCGCCTCCATCGACGCCCCCGACGACACCACCCTCGTCATCAAGCTGCGCGCCGCCTCCACCGCCTTCCTGGCCAACCTCGCCATGTGCATGGCCTCGCCCATCGTGAGCCCCACCGCCGCCGAGGGCGGCAAGCTCAACGAGAGCCCCGTCGGCACCGGTCCCTACAAGTTCGTGAGCTGGACCAAGAACTCCGACATCAAGCTCGAGCGCAACGAGGACTACTGGGACAAGGACAACGCCGGCAAGGCCAAGAACATCGTCTTCCGCTTCATCGCCGAGAGCGCCTCGCGCGTCACCGCCCTGGCCAACGGCGAGGCCGACATCATCAGCGGCATCGACGAGGCCGTGGTGAGCCAGGTCGAGAACAACGGCGACAAGGTCTACAAGACCGACGGTATGAACATCAACTACCTCGCCTTCAACACCCAGAGCGAGACCTTCAAGACCGCCGACGCCCGCAAGGCCTTCGCCAAGGCAGTCAACGTCCAGGAGCTCGTGGACAGCCTCTACAACGGCTACGCCACCTACGCCAACTCCGTCATGCCCCTGTGGATGGCCCCCTACGACTCCGACATCCAGCAGACCCAATACGACCCAGACGCGGCCAAGTCCGAGCTCGCCGCCCTGGGCATCACCAAGGTCAAGTGCATCACCTACTCGGTGTCGCGTCCCTACAACGGCAAGGGAGGCACCGCGCTCGCAGAGTCCGTCCAGGGCTACCTGAGCAAGGTCGGCGTCGACATGACCATCGACCAGTTCGACTGGACCTCCTACAAGGACGCCGTCCAGGCGGGCAACTACGACGTCTGCTTCTATGGCTGGAACGGCGACAACGGCGACCCCGACAACTTCATGAACCTCCTCTCGGTCGACGACACCGCCATGAACGTCGCACGCTACTCCAACGACGAGTACAAGGCGCTCATCGCCAAGGGCCTCTCGACTCCGGCGGGCTCCGAGCGTGACGACGTCTACCACCAGTGCGAGCAGATCGTGGCCGAGGACCAGGTCTGGCTGCCCATCTCGCACTCTCAGAACCTCCTGGGCCACAAGGCCAACGTCGAGGGCTACGTCTACCACCCGACGGCGGTCGTGTTCCTGAGGAACTGCACCAAGTCTGCCTAGCCCTGGACGGGGGAGAGACGCCCCCATCCAAGGCCGAGGGACATCCCGAGGCAACGCTGCGACTCGGGCCGGACGCGAGCCCGGTCCGAGTCGCGCTTCTGGTGGCGCGCGGAGGGGCGCATGTCGCCGGACCCGACAAGAGCGAACAGATGAGAAGAGAGAGGAGGAAGACACGTGCTGAGATATGTGATCAAGCGCGTCCTGCAGGCGATTCCCGTCCTGTTGGGCCTCTCGATCGTGGTCTTCCTGATCATGCGCGTCTTCTCGGCCGACCCTGCCAGCGTCGTGCTCGGCGAGCATGCCACGCAGGAGCAGATGCAGGCCTGGCGAGAGGTGAACGGGCTTACGGCCCCCATCGTGGTGCAGTACCTCAACTTCCTGGGATCGGCCCTCCGCGGCGACCTGGGGACCTCGTACTACACCCACACCTCCGTCACGACCGAGATCATGAGCCGCTTCCCGGCCACCGTCGAGCTTGCCATCGTCGCCATCATCGTGGCGTCCGTGCTCGGCATCGTGCTCGGCGCGCTCGCGGCGGTCCACAAGGGCTCCTTCGTGGACGGCCTCAGCACCTTCGTGGCGCTGGTGGGCGTCTCGATGCCCATCTTCTGGTCCGGCGTGCTCATGATCATCCTCTTCGCCGGCACCCTGCACGTCCTGCCCTCGGGCGGGCGCATCGACCCGCTTCTGGCGCCGGTGGGCGGCACGGGCCTCTTCATCCTTGACACGCTGCTCTCCGGCGACTTCGAGGCCCTGGGCAACGCCCTGCAGCACATCGTGCTGCCGGCCCTCGCGCTCTCGCTCTACTCGATGGCCATCATCACGCGCATGACGCGCTCCAGCATGCTCGAGACCCTGGGCGAGGACTACGTCCGCACCGCCCGCGCCAAGGGCCTGCCCAAGGGCAGCGTCGACCGCCATCACGCCTTGCGCAACGCCATGCTGCCGGTCACCACCGTCATCGGCCTGCAGTTCGGCAGCCTCCTGGGCGGTGCCCTCCTCACCGAGACCGTCTTCGCCTGGCCCGGCATCGGCAAGTACGTGGTCGACTCCATCCTGAAGTCCGACTTCCCGGTGGTCCAGGGCACCGTGCTTCTCATCGGCGTGATCTTCGTCGTCATCAACCTGATCGTGGACATCGTGTACGCCTACCTTGACCCGCGCATCAAGTACTCGCAGGAAGAGGGGTGATCTTGGTGGAGAAGACACTCGACTCCGGGCAGGAGCCCATGGGGCCCACGAAGGGCGTCGACGCCGCCAGGCCGCAGAAGGCGGAGTCCATCTGGAAGGACGTCTGGTACTCGCTGAGCCACAACGGCCCGGCCATGGCCAGCCTGGTCTTCATCGGCCTCGTCGTGCTCATAGCCGTCGTCACGGCCATCGCCCCCGGCGTGCTCCCGTACGACCCCTACGAGCAGGACCTGACCCAGTCCTTCGCCGCGCCCAGCGCCGCGCACTGGTTTGGCTGCGACCAGCAGGGCCGCGACATCCTGGCCCGCATGATGGTGGGCGCGCAGGTCTCGCTCACCGTCGGCCTCATCTCGGTCGCGCTGTCGCTCGTGGTGGGCGTCACCCTGGGCGCCATCGCCGGCTACAAGGGTGGCAGGGCCGACACGGTGATCATGCGCCTCATGGACATCATGCTCGCCGTGCCCTCGATCCTCCTGGCCATCACCTTCATGGCGGCGCTCGGCAAGGGCATCGACAAGGCGGTCATCGCCATCGGCCTGGTGTCCATCCCCGAGTACGCGCGCATCGTGCGCAGCCAGGTCCTCGCGGTCAAGGCAAACGACTACGTCAGCGCCGCCCGCGTCATAGGCGACTCCGACGCCAAGATCATCTTCCGTCACATCCTGCCCAACGTGGCTCCCTCGATCATCGTCCGTGCCACCTTGGGCATCTCGGGCGCCATCCTCGACGCCGCCGCCCTGGGCTTCCTGGGGCTCGGCGTCCAGCCACCCCAGGCCGAGTGGGGCGACATGCTGGGCCGCGGCCGCGACTACATCTTCCAGGCTCCCCACGTCATGATCTTCCCGGGCCTCGCCATCACCCTCACCGTCCTCGCGTTCAACCTGCTGGGAGACGGCATCCGCGACGCCTTCGACCCCAAGAGCAGGAGGCGCTAGCATGGCACTTCTCGAAGTGAGGGACCTCGTCACCGAGTTCCCCACCCGCAAGGGCACCGTCCGTGCCGTGGACGGCGTGAGCTTCTCCATAGACCGCGGAGAGATACTGGCCGTGGTGGGCGAGTCCGGCTCCGGCAAGAGCGTGACCTCCCTCAGTATCATGGGGCTCCTGCAGAAGCCGGGACACGTGGCCTCCGGCAGCATCAGCTTCGACGGCACCGACCTCCTGTCACTCAGCGACAAGGAGATGGAGCAGGTCCGAGGCCAGAGGATCTCGATGATCTTCCAGGAGCCCATGACCTCGCTCAATCCCGTCTACCGCGTGGGCGACCAGATCGTCGAGGCCATCCAGACGCACACGCCCATGAAGAAGGACCAGGCCTGGGAGCGTGCGGTCGAGATGCTGCGCGTGGTGGGCATCCCCTCTCCCGCGGACCGCGCTCGCGACTACCCGCACCAGATGTCGGGCGGCATGCGCCAGCGCGTCATGATCGCCATGGCGCTGGCCTGCAACCCCCAGCTGCTCATCGCCGACGAGCCCACCACGGCCCTCGACGTGACCATCCAGGCGCAGATCCTTGACCTCATCTACCAGCTGCGCGACGAGTTCGACATGGCCGTGCTCTTCATCACCCACGACCTGGGAGTCGTCTCGGAGGTGGCCGACCGCGTGGTGGTCATGTACTGCGGCGAGGTGGTCGAGGAGGCGGAGAAGGTCGCGTTGTTTGAGAGGCCCCTGCACCCCTACACGCTGGGCCTCCTGAACTCGATTCCGCGCCTCGAGGACGACGACTCCAAGCGCCTCTACACCATCAAGGGCACCGTGCCCAACCCGCTGGACATGCCCTCGGGCTGCCCGTTCTCGGACCGCTGCGACCGCTGCATGGAGCGCTGCCGTCGCGAGCGCCCCGAGCTCAGGCCCTACCCCGGCGACCCCAGCCGCAGCGTCCGCTGCTTCCTGTACGAAGAGGGGGAGGAGTAGCCCATGGCAGACCCCAAGAGCGATTCCACGCGCGACGACGTGCTGGTCGAGGTGAAGAACCTCTCCAAGAGCTTCGTAGCCGAGACCAACTTCTTCGGGCGTCCCACCTCCTACGTGCGCGCGGTCGAGGACGTGTCGTTCAAGATCCACCGCGGCGAGGCCTTCGGCCTGGTGGGCGAGTCGGGCTGCGGCAAGACCACCATCGGCAAGATGCTGGTGGGCCTGCTCAAGCCCTCCGGCGGCAGAATCTACTTCGAGGGCGAGGACATCACCGACGCCAGCAAGCAGCGCCGTCGCGAGCTCTGCCGCGACATCCAGCTGATCTTCCAGGACCCCTACGCCTCGCTCAACCCGCGCATGACCGTCGAGCAGATCGTGAGCGAGCCCATCGTCACCAACGGCATCCTGCCCGCGGAGGCCATCGACGCCCGCGTGGACGAGCTGCTCGAGCGCGTGGGCATCCGGCCCGACCTGAAGCGTCGCTACCCCCACGAGTTCAGCGGCGGGCAGCGCCAGCGCGTGGGCATCGCGCGCGCCCTGGCCGTGAATCCCAAGCTCATCGTCTGCGACGAGCCCGTGAGCGCCCTCGACGTGTCCATCCAGGCGCAGGTGCTCAACCTCCTGGACGACCTCAAGGAGGACCTGGGACTCACCTACCTCTTCATCGCGCACGGCCTCAACGTGGTCAAGCACGTATCCGACCGTGTGGGCGTGATGTACCTGGGCAAGCTCATGGAGGTCGCCCAGAAGAACGACCTCTACCACGATCCGCTCTGCCCCTACACGCAGGCGCTTCTCTCGGCCATTCCGTCGCCCGACCCGCATCTCTCTCGCAAGCGCATCATCCTGCAGGGAGACGTGCCCAGCCCCATCGACCCGCCGGCGGGCTGCCGCTTCGCGAGCCGCTGCTTCGCAAAGGTGGGTGCCTGCGACGTGGCCGCGCCGGAGCTTCGCGAGGTCGTTGCGGGGCACCGCTGCGCCTGCCACCGCTACGACAACATGCCCGAGGCCGACGTGCGCAGGACCGCGCGCAAGATCCAGTACGAGGCGGCGCGCCCCACCTACGGCATGGGCGGCGCGGATGCCAACGCCGACCCGGTCTCGTTCGACCCGGACACTCCGGAGGAGGCGGCCGCCAAGGGAGAGAAGCTCCCGGAGAGGTGGCTGTAGGTCGCTGCCGGGACGCCCTTGGCCGGAGTGTGGCTGGGTGACGAGGTGATTAGTGCGGGCGGGCTGGCGATGTGCCGGCCCGCCCGTTTTGTGCGTGGGCGCGTGCGGCTGGTGGCGACGTCGGGCGCGTGCGTGCGGCTGCCGACAGCGCCCGGCGCGTCTCTCTCGCCCGCGACAACGTCCAATACGCGCGTTATTTCGCCGAAAGCGTCCAACGCGTCTAATGGTCTGACGTTTTCCCAGTTGGCGCGCCACGTCCAGACGCGTTTGGCGTTCTCACGTGTCACCCAGATGCGTGCGACGTACTGGCGTGTCGTTTAGACGTATTGGACGTTCTTGCTTGTCATTCAGACGCGTTGGACGCACTCGTGTCGACCAGTTACTCCGGCGTGTTCTTTACTCGGGCGAATCGAAGCGTCGTGGCTTTGATGCGGGCGATAAAGAACACGCCGCCGCAGCTCATGTGGGCAAATGCAGCGGTCGGCGTTCTTTTCTCGCCTTGGATGGCGAGATTTCGTCGCTGAGAGCCAGTAGGGAACACGACGCCCGCAAGCAAAGCCAGCAAAGAACGCGCCACCCGCAGGCCGCCGCACCATGCGATGTGCCGCGTTCTTTACTGCTAAGGTTTTCTCTCGTTGGGGAAACTCCCACCAGTAAAGAACGGCCCGACGGCACGCCACCCCGCAACGGCCCGACGGCACGCCCATCCCGCGCGCCCAGGCGAGAGGAGCCGCATGACCACGCTGTACATCGATGCGGACGCGTGTCCCGTGACGGCCGACGCTCTTGCCGTGGCGCGCAGGCGCGGCGTGCCCGTGGTAATCGCCGGCAACAGCACGCAGAACCTGGAGCGACATGTCAGGCGAGACGACCTCCGCGACGTCGCTCACGCCCGTCGCGGCTTCTGGGTGGACGTGCTCGCGGTCTCCGTCGGGGCGGACAGTGCGGACTTCGCCATTACGGAGCGCTTGGAGCCGGGGGACGTTGTGGTGACCCAGGACATCGGCCTGGCGGCGATGGTCCTGGGCAGGGGCGCCGCCGCCATCGGGGTGCGCGGTCGCGTGTTCGACAGGGCGACCATAGACATGGAGCTCTTCATCCGGTACGAGGAGAAGAAGGTCTGCCGTGCGGGTGGCCGCACCAAGGGACCGGCGGCCTTCGCTTCGGAGGACCGTGCGCGCTTCCGCCACAACCTGGAGGGTCTGCTGGAGTAGGAAACCACATCCACGTTATCGTTGCGCGAAGCTCTCTAATGTCGCCTTCCTGGGAAGCATGTCTGCGATCAGATTCTCGGCGTCGTAGGCGAGCGCTTCGAACCCTGTTCGGGCCTGCCTTTCTCCCTCTTCGTCAATGCTTCGAGGAAGTGCATCGCACAGTTCCCTGGCAGTGCGGCGTAGGAGCTCTTCGCTGATGCCAAGCTCGTTCGCCAGTTCCACGAAGTCCTCGGGTATGACCTCGTCGATTATGCCGTGGCGTCCGATTCGCATCCCCATCTGCCTGCTGAAGCGATCGAAGAGCGTGGTCGGAACGATGTCATAGGCCGGAGCGAGCCTTGTCCATGCCCCCTCGTGCATGAGCGAGAGGTTTTTGAGGTGGTTGTCGCAGTTTCCTACCAGATAGTTGAGCAGCATGATGCGGGCAAGGCCCTGTATGTCCCTAAGCGGCTGAGAGGAGTGATTCCGCAGCAGGTGCGCTATGGCGCTCGCACTGCTTGGGTCAAGCTCCGCATACTTTGACCCGGGATAGATTCCCAGCGACTGGGCGAGGTCTTCTTGGTGGAGCCTTCGCACCGCCAGCCTTCCGTCCTCGAGGACCGTTGTCTGTCGATCAAACCGCTCGACGCAGATGGCGAGTCGGCCTCTTCCCAAGGCGATGAGCTCGACCTTGGGTACGATCGGCGAGGTATGGGCGTGAGTATTCGAGTTGTCGCGTGCTGAGGTCGATTTCTCCAACTACCAGGGTGCTCGATCCGCCATGGCGCAGAATCCGGAGCTTATTTCCATGTGTTGGCATGACTTACCCCCTCGTCCGCGCGAACAGGTCGATGCCGAGCATGCGGGCGACTTGGGTCACCTTGTCGAACTCCGAGCTGCCCTTGCCGCGCTCGAGCTTCGAGACGAAGGTGATTCCCACGCCCGAGCCCTCGGCGAGCTCGGCCTGGGTGAAGCCCTGCTCCTTGCGCGTGGACCTTATGAGGGCGCCGAGGTCCCTTGCGTTGGTGACACGCGTCTCTGGCATCGTCGCTCCTCTCGAATGCGCTCGCATCAATTATAACGAAAGCTAATCGATTTTGTGCGTTCGCATCAATTCAAGTGAGAAGGGCTGAATTTAGTGCGTACACATTGATTCTCGTCTGACCAAGCGACGAGGCGCGCAGGAGTTTCAGGACGTCGCAACGCCTTTCGTGCCACTCACGTATCTGTGCCGCTTGCGCCCTCGTGCGACTTGCGTTCCCGCTTGACTTCGGGCCGCGTCGCGTGCATACTCTCGTCCAGTAATTAGTCATTTGGCTAAATATTAAAACGAGGAGGTAGGAGCGGATGGCGGGGGAGGCATTCAAGGCGCTCTCGGACCCGACGCGACGGCGCATCCTCGAGCTCCTGCGCGCGGGGGACCTCAGCGCGGGGCAGATCGCCGAGCAGTTCGACATCTCGAAGCCCTCGATCAGCAACCACCTGGGCATCCTGCGCTCGGCGGGCTTGGTGAGCTCGGAGCGCCAGGGACAGAGCATCGTCTATCACCTCAACATGACCGTGCTGCAAGAGGTCATGGAGTGGTTCTACTCGTTTGGAGAGAGGTAGGTCGCAATGGCGGTCAAGAGGCATTCGCGGCGCTTCATCTATGTGCTGGCTGCGGTCGCGCTCGTCAACTTCGTGGCGCACCTGCTGGTGTATCCCAGCCTTCCGGAGCAGGTCCCCACGCACTGGGGCGCATCCGGCGCGGCCGACGGCTATGGGCCCAGGTACATGGCGCTCGTACTGGCGGCGCTGCCGTTCCTGTTCCTGCTGCTGTTCCGCGTGATACCGTCCATCGACCCACGTCGGGAGGGCTACGAGCGCTCCTGGGGCGTGTGGCGTGGCTTCGTCTGCGGGTTCAGCCTGTACATGATGGCGTTCAGCTGGGTCACCGAGGCGACGGTCTTCGGGCTCATCCCCGAGGGGAGCGGCCTGGTCGGGAGCCTGACCTTCGCGGGGCTGGGCGTCCTGTTCGTGGCCCTGGGCAACTACATGCCGCGCGTGCGCCAGAACTACACCTTCGGTGTGAAGACCCCCTGGGCACTGGCGGACGAGCACAACTGGGACCGCACCCAGCGCATGGGCGGCATCGTCAGCGTGGTGTGGGGCGCGGCGATGCTCGCGTTGGCTCTGTTCGCGGGAGCGCTTGGCGGCGAGCTGCTCGTTGGCCTCTTCGTCGCGCTGATCCTGGGAGGCACGGCCTGGCTGTACCTGTACTCGTACCTGGTGTTCGTGGGGAGGCTGCGGTAGGGGAAGGCAGCGGGTTGAAGCGTTCAGAACTCGCCTGCGGTAGGGGAAGGCGGGCAGGGGAGAGGGTCCTGGTCGCGTTGACTGGCGGCCACGTCGGAACCGAATCGTTCAGAACTCGCCTGAGAGCGCACGATCCTGCAATCTCGGGCGAGTTCTGAACGACGCCCATGCTTGAGACCCTATCCGGAGGAGCTGTGGGGCCCTCCTATTCCTCGGGTAGGCTCTTGACCACTCCCATGAAGTAGACGACGTGCCCCATCCAGACGACGCCCAGGACCACGCGGGCCCAGAGCGAGTGCATCATGACGAAGCCGATGCCCATGAGCAGCGTGACCATCGCCATGACGCGCAGCTTGGCGGCCCGCTTCATGCCCCTCTCCTGCACGTAGCTCCGGAGGTTCTTCTGGTAGAAGCCCGTGCCCACGAACCAGTCGTGCAACCTCTGCGAGCTGCGCGAGAAGCAGTAGAGGGTCACGAGGAAGAACGGTACGCTCGGCAGGATGGGCAGGACGACCCCCAGCGTCCCCAGGGCGAGCGTGACGCATCCGACGGCGATGTAGACGTACCTCATGGGTTCCCCTCTGCGTGTATGCCTTGGCTAACAAAACAGAAGCCTAGTGCAAGCGCGGAAGATTTCCAAACTCGTTTATGCGGTCGACGATGCCGGGCGCTCTGGGTCTGTCCGGGCGTCGCGCGGGCACGGACCGGCGGTTCCCCGGCCTGTTGACATCGCGGGATGCGGTAACTTCGAGGGTAACCAGATAGAGATCACGGTGTAGTCGCGCCGCGATGGGTGAAGTTCGAGCCGCCTGCGCATGCACGTTCGCCGTGGTCACATCCGCGTGGGCATATCCGGCGTGCGACCTTGCGGGCCCTGTTCCTCAGTTGTTCCTGGCTCCTCGATCAGAGCGCCTGCGCTATACATATGCTATCTTTGCTATACGAGCATTTGTCACAGTGCGAGGTGAGGTGGGAAGGTGGATGTCATGGTGGTCCAGATGAACACTCGCATTGACGCCTTGCTGAAGGAGCGAGGGGACAAGGTCCTCATGAAGGCTGGTCTCACGCCAACCAAGGCGGTCCGAGGCCTGTGGGAGCTCGCCGTGAGACATGAGGAGGAACCGGAGCTGCTGGCAGAGGTTCTTTCTGGTGCGAGCCTCCTGCCTCCCAAGGCGGAGGGAAGTGCTTCTCCCGGTGTGACTGACCGGCTCGCGGCGCTCCACGAAGGATGGGACATCGTTCGCAATTCGGGCCTCTCTGCCAGGGCGGTTGAGCTCTGCCTCTCTGATGCGACCCCGCTTGAGGAGCTACGCGAACGAGCGGCGCGGGAGCGGCTAGGCCATGCTGCCGGCCCGGATGCGGATGCGCCAAAGGTGTCGGAATAATGCAGCGACCCAGCAGGCTCCTCCTTGACACCAACGTTTGGATTAACAACTACCTGGGCAGTCGTCCTGGTCATGACGCGGCGCGAGACCTCATTACCTTTGCCCTCGAGCGCGAGCTGGAGCTGTACTTCTCCATCTCGTCAGCAGCAGACATCTTCTACCTGCTGAAGACCGAGTTCAAGATTTGCTCTTGCAGGGCGGACGG
The DNA here is from genome assembly GCF_001553055.1 of Olsenella sp. DNF00959. Taxonomy (NCBI): domain Bacteria; kingdom Bacillati; phylum Actinomycetota; class Coriobacteriia; order Coriobacteriales; family Atopobiaceae; genus Olsenella; species Olsenella sp. DNF00959. Next base: position 83,747 of record NZ_KQ960127.1, read on the forward strand.
CGAGCTCACGGAACCTGCGGCGCTCGCGGCAACGAATGCGGCATGGGCGTGCGTCAGGAACATGCGTCAGCTCGCGATGCCGGTAGGGCTCGACGCATCTGACTGCTGGTATGCAGACAAGCTGCAGGTGGTGCACCCTGATTTCGAGGATGACCTCATCATGGCCGCAGCTCGGCGCATTCACGCGAGCTACCTCGTCACAGAGGACAAGGCGCTGATCCAGAACGCGGTGGTGCCCTGCGCCAGCCCGGACCGACTGCTTTCCCTGCTTCAGGCGCTGGAGGCATAGCCTCGGCAAAGCCTGCATGACGGCAGAGCAGTCCAATCCGTCCAAGCGCTCGGGCTTTGACGTGAACTTGCCGGAGGGCATTTGTTGACGCGAGGCTTTGGGCGAGAATGGATGCCCACAGGCAAGCGAGAGGACTGGCCCCAGGGAGGACGCGCATGAACATGCCGCAGAAGATGTTCCACGACTTTGTGATGGGCATGGTCAAGGACGAGAGGCGCGACGATGCCGAGCGCCTGATGGAGGAGGGCTTCGCCCGCCAGGACGCGGGAACCTTCGACGCGACCTACCTCGCCTCCGTGACGCCGACCTACCTGGACGTCGTGAAGGACGACCAGGTGGAGAAGGTCAGGGCGGCAATCGCGAGCTACGCCGCACGCCTCTAGGGGACTTCGCCAGGCAGACGAGGTCCCCTTGTCCAAGCCAGTGAATAAATCCGGGGCATAAAGTTGCCGAACGCGGCAAGTTGCCCGCAATTGTTGCCCTAACATGTATTGCTGCCGGCTCCGGACGGCGTCGGCGACATCATCCGCCATGACTGAATCGAGGATTGTCATGAAGCGTCTGCGTGCGATGCGTGAGCCTCTGAAGTACGTCCAGGGCAAGGGTGCCCTCCTGAAGTTCCAGGAGGAGATGGGCTACATGGGCAAGCGCTGGCTGTTCGTGTGCTCCAACAGCGGCTACAAGGCCTGCCACGACAAGATCGAGCAGAGCTTCGGCGACGCCGACGACTACCGTCGCTACGAGGTCTTCGGCGGCATCTCCAGCAAGGGTGAGATCGCCAAGATGCAGGCGATCGTCGAGGCGGACAACATCGACGCCGTGGTCGCCGTCGGCGGCGGCTCCGCGGTCGACACCGCCAAGGCGACCGCCTACTACTCCGGCAAGAAGGTCGTCATCATCCCGACCGTCGCCGCGACCGACGCGCCCTGTACCGGCCTCTCCGTCATCTACAACGACGACGGCAGCTTCGACAAGTACCTCTTCTATCCCGAGAACCCCGCTGCGGTCATGGTCGACACCCAGGTCATCGCCGACGCTCCCGTGCGCTTCCTCGTGGCGGGCATGGGTGACGCCCTGGGCACCTACTTCGAGGGCCGCGCGTCCATCCGCACCGAGTCTCCGAGCCTCGAGGGCACCGGCATCACCCGTGCGGGCATGGCGCTGGCCAAGCTCTGCTACGAGACCCTGCGCGACTACAGCTCCCAGGCCATCGTCGCCTGCCAGAACCACGTGGTCACCCCTGCCTTCGAGAACGTGGTCGAGGCCTGTGTGTACCTCTCCGGCGTGGGCGCCGACAACGTCAACTGCGCCGCGGCCCACTCCTTCTACAACGGCCTGACCTCGCTGGGCGGCCACAGCGCGCCCCACGGCAACTGCGTCGCCTTCGGCACGCTGGTCCAGCTGGTGCTCGAGGGCGTTCCCGAGGAGGAGTTCGTGGACGTCCAGGACTACTGCCTCGAGGTCGGCCTGCCCACGACCCTGGCCGAGCTGGGCGTGACCACCGACGAGCAGATCTGGAAGATCGCCGAGGCGGCCTGCGTGCCGGGCGAGACCATCCACAACCTCGCCGGCGACGTCATCCCCGACGAGCTGCACGACGCCATTGTCGCGACCGACGCGATGGGCAAGGCCCTCAGGGGAGAGTAGCCCCCTGGTCTGGCGGACGCCAGCCTGACGCTCGTGATGCGGGCCCGGACACCCTTGGGTGCCCGGGCCCGTTGCAGGGCGGACGCATGTGCGCAGGCCGTCAGACCAGCTTCCATCGGGCGCTTAGGATGCGCTTGTTCCAGAAGTCCGCATAGGCACCGTCTCGTTCGAGAAGCTCGTCATGAGTCCCCGACTCCTCCACGGTTCCCCGGGCGTTCAGCACGACGATTCGGTCGGCCATCTTGATGGTCTCGAGCTTGTGGGCGACGGCGATCACCGTGGAGGACCTGCGAAGCACCTCGATCGACCGGACGATGTTCGCCTCGTTTTCGGCATCGAGCGCCGACGTCGCCTCGTCAAAGAGGACGATGGGAGCCTGCTTCAGCAGCGCGCGGGCAATCGACACGCGCTGGCGCTCGCCTCCCGAGAGCGCACGGCCGCCCTCGCCGCAGAGGGTGTCCCATCCCTCGGGCAGGCGCTTGACGATCTCGGTCACGCCCGCCAGGTCGGCGACCCTCTCGAGCTCGTCATCGCTCGCGTCCGGCCGCGCCAGAAGGACGTTGTTGCGCAGCGTGTCATTGAACAGGTACACGTCCTGGAAGACGAAGGAGACGTTCTTGAACAGCTCCTCCGTGGTGAGGTCTCGCACGTCGACGCCGCCGACGCGCATGGCGCCGGCTGCCGTGTCATAGAAGCGGGCGATGAGCTTTATGACCGTGGTCTTGCCGCAGCCCGAGGGTCCCACGATGGCGAGCATGCCCGATGGTGGAACCGAGAAGCATACGTCGCGGAGCACCGGCTTGCCCGGCACGTACGAGAACGTGACGTGATCGGCGCTGACGCTCGCGTCGTGGGGGAAGGTGCCGGGGACGGCAGGCGTCGGCATCTCGGGAGCGTCCATGACCTCGTCGATGCCGTCCAAGGTCTGGCGTCGCTCCTCCAAGCCGAAGAGCGCCGCCGAGACGTCCGACACCATGGTAGAGAAGCGCAGGGCAACCCCTATGATGACGACCGCCTCGAGTGGGGTGGCGATGCCGCTCACGCACAGGGAGCTTCCCAGCAGGATCATGGCGAACACCAGCGTCTGCTGTCCCATTCCCGAGACCAGGTTGCCCAGCACGCCCCACCAGAGCCCACGTACGGACTTGCGTTGCGCCTCGACAAAGCTGTCGGCGAGCTCCCTGTAGCCTGGCCCCGCATGGCAGGCGCGCAGCGCACCCTGGCACTGGGCGAACTCGACGATTCGGGAGGCGAGGGCCTCCTCTGCGGGAGTCTCGTCCGCGTAGCAGTTCTCTATGCACTTCTGTCCGAGCTTGAGCAGGATGAAGAGCACGGGAATCGCGATGCTCGCCATGAGGCCGAGCCGCCAGTTCCATGCCCAGGTGCCCAGGCCGAACACCACGCAGGCGCACAGGTTGCGGACGAGCTGGCCGATGAAGTAGGCGACCGCCTGTCCGCTCGACATCATCTCCTGCGTGACGATGCGGCTCAGCCTGCCGGCGCTCGACGCCGAGAACCAGCCCAGGGGCAGGGAGGCGACCTTTGTGCCGATGTGCCTCTGCAGCATGCGCATGTACCCCAGGCCGGCGGTGTATCCGAGCTTGCAGCCCTGGTAGTCGAGGACGCAGGAGAGGGCCGCCAGCGCCGCTAGGACGATCATCCATGCCGCGAAGCCGAGGCCCCACTGCGCCTTCGCCGTCTGGAGGGCCATCGCCGCCGGCATCATCGTGCACAATGCCAGTCCCGTGAAGACGCCTGCCGCAGCGTAGGCCACCGTGCCACGCCTGTTCATGGCGGCATCGGCGTCGGTCATGTACCGGCGGAATCGGCGCAGAAGGCTCCGGTTTCTACTCATGGCAATCCACCTGCCCCTCTTTCGCGCTGGAAGTCGGGGCGAACCCGCCCTGAGCCAGCAGCGCCCGGTAGTGGTCGTTGTCGAGCAGGGTCTCGTGCGTGCCCAAGGCCGCGATCCTGCCTTCTTTCATGACGGCTATCTGATGGGCTCCTACCACGGAGTTCAGGCGATGGGCGATCACCAGGACCGTGCGCCCCTCGACCAGGCCGCCGAGGGCCCGCTGTATCTCGACCTCCGAGTCGGGGTCGGCGAAGGCCGTGGCCTCGTCCATGACCAGGACCGGCGCATCTGCGAGGATCGCGCGTGCGATGGACAGGCGCTGCGCCTCTCCGCCCGAAAGCTCGCAGTCGGTGCCGATGACGCTGTCATAGCCCTTGGGAAGCGACATGACGAAGTCGTCTATCTGGGCGGCCCTGGCAGCGTCCCGTATCTGCTCCAGGCTCGCCTCTGGCCTTGGGAGGGAGACGTTGCGCGCGATGCTCGCATTGAGCAGCATCGCATCCTGCAGCACGAACGATACGTTGCGATACAGCACGTCTGGCGAAAGGGATCGCAGGTCAACGCCGCCGAGCTCTATGGAGCCCTGGGAGGGGTCGTCGAATCGGGCGATCAGCGTCGCCAGCGTCGACTTCCCCGACCCGGAGGGGCCGATGAGCGCGGTCACCGTTCCTGGCTCGAGCGTGAGGTCGACGCCTCTGAGCGCCTGGGTCTCGCCATAGGAGTACGAGACGTCCCTGATGACGACCCGGGGCCTTCCGTCGGGCTCATGGGGATGCTCCGGCTCCTCGAGCGGCGGCGTGTCCATCAGCTCGACCAGCCTGACGGCCGCAGAGCCGGCCAGCTGGTACGACCAGGTGATGTTCGCGACGCTCATCATGGCATTCGGAAGGACCAGGGCGATCAGGGTGCATGCGATGATCTGGGGCAGCGTCGCGAGCCCCATCGCATGGAGCAGCGCCCCTCCTCCCAGGTTCACCAGCAGCAGTACCGGGATGGAGACGAACTCGGCGGCGACGGCACAGCGACCGATCATCGGGGCGCACCATTCCCAGTACGAGTCCGCGAACGCCCGCGCGGCTTCGGCGTAGTTGCGGTAGGACTCACCGCTCTTGCCGAACGCCTTGATGACCTTGATTCCTGAGACGAGCTCCACCATGGTTGCCGAGACGTTTGCGAGGTTGTTGTTCATCTCGGCCGTCTTGGGCCCCATGTCCTTCATGGAGGAGCCGTACAGCACGAAGTAGAACGGGAGGGTTGCGATCCCGACAAGGGCCAGGCGCCAGTTCATGACGAACATGAACGCCAGGAGCACCAGGGGAGTCAGGATGCCGTTGAGCATGTCCACCGGCGCGTGGGCGATCACGGTATGGACGGTCTTGGTGTCGTCTTGGACGGCGTTGCGTATCCTGCCCGATCCCGTCCTGCCAAACCAGGCGAGAGGGACGCGGCTGAGGCGCTCGACGATCTTGCGGCGGATGACGAAGCGCAGCCTCATGTCCGCGAAGTGCGTGATGGTGAGGGACAGCAGGTAGAACGTCAGCCTGAGCACGAAGGCCGTCACCAGCAGCATGACGATGTCGCTCACCTGGTCGGCATCGAGCGGACGCACGCCCTGCTGGGCGGCGATGAACGTCTCGCCCAACCGCACCAGGGCGAGGTAGGGGACGAATGCCAGCAGGGCGGACAGGATCGTGAAGAGCTGGGCGAGGACGGTGCGACCCTTGATGTGCGCCGCCAGCAGCTTGATCGCCGCCCGCCCCGCCCTGTCCTGGTCCCGATGCTCCTGCGAGATGTCGGTCATGGCTACCTCACTCCCAGCTGCCTGAAGTGCTTGGCGAACACCTTGGTGCCGATGAAACCGCCGAGCGTCGCGCAGACGACCGTGGCGATGCACGTGACGACCATTCCGGGGCCGTACATGAAGTCGACCATGTTCCGGGAGAATTCCTCCGCCATGCCCGCCTGGACGCATTGGGCGACATACGCGTCGCCACCGATCATGTAGACCAGGGAGATGTGGCCCAGCCAGAACAGGAGGACGAACGCAGGGAAGGACGCCAGGATCCTGCCCCTGCCACGCGTCTTGGGATTGCCCAGGATGAGCTCCGCGGCAAGGCAGCCAACGAGGATCCCCGCCGGCCCCGTCCAGAACATCCCCATCACGAAGCCGAACGCGGCCATGATCGCGCCCATGGCAATCATGGCGCCGCGCTTGGGCACGCGCTGGACGATGTACATCCATGCCATGCCGGTGATCAGGGACGAGGCCGCATGGGCGCTCCAACAAGTGCGGTAGTCGAAGCTGCACACCATGGCGAAGCCCATCGTTATGAAGAACACCAGAATGCCGAACGCCGCGCAGAACACGAGGTCCTTCGCGGTGAGCCGACCCGTGTCCCTTGCCTGTGTACCAATCGTCCTTTCAGCCATGAGCCATTTCCTTTCTGATAGAAGCCTCAGTGGACCGATGAAAAACCGAGCAGCCTTCTTATGCGCCCGAGTGTTTCCGGATTGAGCGGAATCGGCGTCGACGGACGTCCGCCGTCCAGCGAGACGACGGCGTCGCAGACCGAGCAGAGGAACTCGTAGTCGTGAGTGATCACGCAGATCGGAAGGCCATGGCGCTTGAGCCGGCCGACCTGCCTGGCGATGACGGCCATGTTGCGATAGTCGAGCCCGCTGGTCGGCTCGTCCATGACCAGGGCCCGTGCGCCGTACAGCAGTCCTGCGGCGATCGACACGCGCTGTCCCTGCCCGCCGGACAGGGACAGGGGATGCCGCTGGGCGAGCTCGGCGAGGCCAAAATCCTCCATCAGCGATTCCATGGAGAACGCCTTGGGGGCATCTCGGTCGAAGCCGCGCCTCTGGGCCTCCTCGAGCTCGCGGGCAACCGTGTGCTCGAAGAGCTGGTAGCCCGGCTCCTGCATGACGAGGTAGATCGATCCAGCGCGCCGAGAGGGTCTGAGCGCCGTTCCTGCGAGCTCGACGGTGCCGGCCGCCTCCCTCTGGATGCCGCACAGGCATCGGGCGAGCATCGTCTTTCCCGTGCCGTTCGCCCCGACGAGGCCGATGGCCGTTCCGGCGGGGATGGTCAGGTCGCAGTCGCCTATCACCCTTCTGCGGTGGCGATACGACACGCACAGGCCCCTCGTCTCCAGCGCGACGCGACCTTCTCCCCGTCTGTCGCCGACCGATGTCGCGGAGACCTTCTCGCAAGAAGTGGGGCTCGATGCCCGTGCGTCCATCTCCTCGACTCGCCATGCCCTCAGGCCCCACCCCGACCGGGTCTCCCATGGGAGGGCGCCAAAGTCGGCGGCCGACCATGAGCCGGCAATGGCTCCGTCCCGCATGACCACGACGCGGTCGGCAAGGTCGGAGAGCCACCACAGACGGTGCTCGGACACGATGACGGTCTTGCCCATCGCTTTGAGCCTTGCGAGCGCCTGGCCCAGGAGCTCCATGGAAGGCACGTCGAGCGCCGCGGTCGGCTCGTCCAACACGAAGACGTCGGGATGTGTGGCGTACACGGATGCCAGGACCACCATCTGGCGCTGTCCGCCCGAAAGCTCCTCGACCCGGGAATGCAGCAGGTGCCCTATCCCAAACGTCCTCACGCTCTCGTGCACCCGCTCGGCGATCGTCGCGCGCGGAAGACCCTGGTTCTCGCAGCCAAACGCAAGCTCCGCCTCGACGTCGGAGTTCACGAACTGGCTGCGTGGGTTCTGGAACACCGAGCCCACCGTTGCCGCAAGATCGCTCGTGGTCCATTCGGCGACGGGCTTGTCGTCGATGGCGACGCGCCCCCTCATGGTTCCCTGGTAGACCAGCGGGATTAGTCCGTTCATGGCACGGGTCAACGTCGTCTTTCCACAACCGGATTCGCCCGTGAGCACCACGAGCTCGCCTTCGTGGACCTGCAGGTCGATGTCGCGGAGTGCGTCCGACTCGGCACCGTCGTAGCGGAAGGAGAACCGCTCGAACGAGACGGCGACGCTCATGGGGCAACCACCCCCAGCCTTGCGAGCACCATGGCCGCGAACAGGGCGTACTCGACCACCAGGAGCAGGACGTCGGCCGCCTGTACGCGCAGGACGTAATACGAGCTGCGCCTCCTCGTGGTGTCCGCACCTCGTGCCACCACCGCGTTTCCCAGCTCGTCGGCGATGATTCCCACCCGTCCGATGACGGGAACCATAAGGCGCTCGATGGATCTTGCGGGGTGTGCCGCCACGGCCAGTGGGGAAGAGGCCATCCCGCGGACTCTCATCGCCTCGCCCACCGCCCTGAACTCGCGCGCCAGCGTGGGAACGAAGCGCAGCGCAACGCAGAGCGAGACTATGAGCCTTGAGGGGAAGCCCAGCTTCTGGAGGGCGCAGGCGAGCTCGCCCGAATGCGTGGTCGCGAGGCAGAGCGCCGCGAACGCGGCGACGGGGAATACGCGCTGGAACATGAGAAACATGCTGGCGGGCGAACTGAGCCATCCCCATCCCGTCATACCGGGAAGGTGCGCGAGGACGAAGGCCGACGCGTAGGCGATCGCCCACTTCGATGCGAGGGCGAATTGCCGGCATGCCAGCATGAGGAGAAGGACGACGCCCATCGATGCCACCTGGTACCCAAGATGGGGATACAGGGTGACCTCCACGTTCAGTGGAAGCAGGACGAGCAATGCGACGCGTGGGTCAATGCGATGGTGGCGGACGTTCTCCTCCCGCACGTGCCTTCCCTTTCTCGTTCTGACATGTTAGCCTCATCTAACCGAATATAGACAAGGAAGACACGACGGAGAGACCCCTGGGAAGAGTGGATAACTGCACCGAAAACATCCTGCATCTCACCGAAACGAGATTCGCGACCAAGTGGTACCAGAACCTGTCTCCATCGGGAGATGGTGGCTTCGACATGGACCTCGGGGCCGGGCGGGACGACGAGGCAAACCTGGCCAGGATACATGCGGTGTTCGACCCCATGATCGAGACCATCCACGGCATCCACCAGACGCAGGCCATCCGACGGGGGCTAGTGTCTCCCGGACAGGTCCGTCCCTATGGGAACACCTGGATCATCGACCCCGGGCGTGGCTCGGGGGAGTACTGGTACCACGTCATAGACTCCGACATCATCGTGGTCTCGATGAGCGTCTCGCTCCGCGAGCGGGCGGTCATGGACGGGCACTCCACCGATATGGTCGGGCTCGGCTGCTACATGGAGGACATGCCGATGTTCTTCGTCGAGGGGCTCGAACGGCAGAGTCCGTCACTCGTCGGCTATGTCTGGAAGGGGCATCGCTTCCGGCAGGTCGTCGAGGATGGCGCTCGGTTCAGCTCCTGCTCCATCTCGCTTCTGCCGAGCGCGATTCCCCGGCTCGCCCGCATTCTTCGGGTCACGCCCGCGCAGCTCCTGCATTCCGTGACGCTGCTTGACGGCCGGCGTGACATACCCGCCCTCACCGTGGCGCTCGGCGAGCTGGGAAGCGCACGCCTGTGCAGGCTCATGGAGCCCGCGTACTATCGCGCCAAGGTGATCGAGTGCTTCGCACTGCTCGTGAGCGAGACCTCATGCTGCCCGCGTGGGCCTCAGGCCTCGTCGGCTCCGTCAGAGCAGCTTTGTGCGGCCATCCTGGCCTATGCCAAGTCGAACGTGGCGAAGGACCTGTCGACCCGGTCGCTGAGCCAGGCGTTCCACGTCAGCGAGCCCAGCTTGATCTCGACGCTCAAGAAGGTGACTGGCAGGACGCCACAGGAATGCGTGCGAGAGGTGCGCATGGAACATGCCCGAGGGCTGCTGGCCAACACCAGCCTCAGCGTGCGTCAGGTCGCCCGGTTCGTCGGCTACTCCAACCAGGGAGCCTTCTCGGAGGCGTTCAAGGCGGCCACCGGCTGCACGCCCACCTGCTACCGCAGGGACCGGCGATAGGCTCCGGACCTTGGACGGGCTCCAGGTTCTGGGGAAGTCGTAGCAATGGGGAGCTGGACGCCTGGGGCGCGTCATATGATGTAGTGGTCCATGGAATGCTGGCCGGGACGGACGAGGGGATTCCCATGGAGACGAACAGGCTCGTGCTGCGGCGCTGGGAAGACGGGGATGCCGCGGATCTCTACGAGTGCGCCAGGGACCCCGACGTCGGTCCCATCGCGGGCTGGCCCGCGCATGCGAGCGTCGAGGAGAGCCTGCGGGTGATACGTGGCGTTCTCAGGGTGCCGGAGACCTACGCGACCTGTCTCAAGGACACGGGCCGCGCGATAGGCTCCATCTCGCTGAAGCTCAAGGGCAGCACCGACTTAACGGAACGAGACGACGAGTGCGAGCTGGGCTACTGGATCGGCAAGCCGTACTGGGGACAGGGCCTCATGCCGGAGGCCGTCCGCGAGGTCCTGCGGCACGCCTTCGAGGACCTTGGCATGCGATGCGTGTGGGCTGGCTACTACGATGGGAATGACAGGTCGCGACGCGTGCAGGAGAAGTGCGGCTTCCGGCACCAGCGGACGACCGATGAGATCGACGTTCCGCTCATGCACGAGGTTCGCAAGGGCCACGTGAGCAGGCTCACGAGTGACGAGTGGGCGTCCGACCTCGAGGATGGCTCGGCGCCAGCTTAGGGCCGCCCTTCTCCCGCCGCGGCTTTATCATTCAAAAATCTGCGGATACGTCGAATTAGCTCGGTTCAAAATCTTCTGCGGAGATCGGGAAGTCAGCCCAAGAGGTCGCGTGCCGGCTGCGGCAGCTGCTCCGGCTGGACCTCCTCCCACGAGACCACCTCGCGTACGGGCAGGTAGCCGACCTTGAGGTACGCGCCGTCCCTGAGCCGCTTGCCTGCGGTGAAGCTGAGCAGGCGGTGCGAGCCCGTGGCATCATAGGCGTCGAGCGCGTACTCCCAGAGCTCTCCGCCCTCGTCGCTCTTGTCCTGCGCCACCGCGTCGTCCACCCGGACGTACCAGGTGGAGGCGTTGTCGGTGTTCGCCAGGTAGAAGCTTGCGGCCAAGGCTCCCACCACGAGCAGGCTCGCCACGATGGCCACGATTCTCTTTGTCATTGGTCCGGTCCTTTCTCTGCGTGATTCGTTTTTTTTGGATGCGCTCGCCAATCTCCTGTGCCTATTCCGACACAGCCGCGGCGCGCGAGACCACCCAGGCGCAGGCAGCGGTTGCCGCGGCGGAGAAGAGGACGCTCGCCGCCACGAAGCTCGCGAGCTCGGCGGGCGAGAGGGCGCCGCTCCCGTTGCTGTTCGACGCCAGCTGCATGAGCGCCCAGGGCCACCACAGGCCCCAGCCCTTGGCCGTGAGCAGGAGGCCCATGACGGCGCCGCCGAGCGCCACTCCCACGGGGGCCGCGAAGCTGCGCACGAGCGATGACACGAGCAGCTGCACCGCCACGACCGCCACGCCACCCATCCATGAGAGCAGCAGGTAAACGACGTAGTTGGCAGACGGGAGACCCGCGATTCCCACCGCCTTGCCGCAGGCCACGAACAACGCCCCCGTCACGGCGAGCGCGACGCCCAGCATGCCCGCGCCCACCACGAGCTTCGCGACGACGACGCGCCACGTGGCGACGGGGCTCGCGAGCACCTGATTCCAGTTGCTCCCCGCATGCTCGAGCCCCATGAGCCACGAGCAGCCCGCGCCCACGAGCGCAGGAAGGAAGAAGCAGAGCTCGAAGAGGGTGTGCTGCGCCCAGAGGTTCTCCCAGCCGGGTGTGAGCACCCCCAGGTTCTGCTGGTAGTTGAAGGTGCCTATCGTCGCCGCGATGAGGGGCAGCACCGCGTAGGCGATCCAGATGGGCGCGCGGCGCAGCTTGTCGACCTCCGCGCGCAGGGGTTGCGTCCTCATGCTAGAGCTCCTTTCTCGAGAACCAGGCGGCGGAGACGGCGATTACCGCGGCGCAGATGGCGGCAAGCAGGGCCGCGTCCCCCCAGGCGAAGGGCACGGTGTAGAAGGACGTCACATGCGTGACGCTGTCCCAGTCCATGCGCACGCACGAGAGCAGGCCAAAGTAGCCGCTGGGTACGAGGCGTTGGACGGCGGGTGGGAAGAAGAGGCTGAACAGGCCCGCGAGCGAGAGGGAGAGGCCCAGCGCAAGCGAGGCGAACTGGTTCTCCCAGCGCAGGGCGACTGCCTGCACGACGGCGGCCACCGTGAAGGTGGGGCCAATCTGGCAGGCGGCGAAGGCCGCGAGCCCTGCGATCCCCAGCTGGTCGGCGAAGCCCTTGTACGATGCCAACATGGCAAGTCCTGCGGTCTCCAGCACGACCGTTGCCGTGATGAGCACGAGGCTGCATGCGAGCTTCGCGGCGAAGAGCGAGCCGGGACGCTGCAGGCACAGGAGCTCCTTCAGGGCCTGCGCCTCGTGGTCGGTCTCGCACAGGCGCGACGAGACGACGGCGGCGAACAGGGTCAGGACGATGGCGTTCACGAGAGGAGTCATGTAGAGCAGGGACGCCGTCCCGTCCGGCGCTCCCTGGGCGGCGCGTGCGGCGTCGGTCGCCACCCACATGAGGCAGAGCGCGGCGACGCCCAGGCAGATGAGCCACACGTTCTTGCGCCTGAGCTTCGCGAACTCGAGCGAGAGAGCCCTCATCACAGCCTCCGTCCCTCGGTGAGCGCGAGGAAGAGGTCCTCGATGCTCTCGCTGCGCTCCTCGATCCGCATGACGCCGATGCCGGCGCGCGCGAGCGCGAGGGAGGAGTGTGCCACCGCCTCGTCCCCGGCGAAGGGCGCGAGCAGCCAGCCGTCCTGTGCGCTGGCCCCCAACAGTGCGGCAGCGCGTGCGTCGTCGGTCGTGCGGAAGGCAAGCTGTCGCCGGGCGCGTGCACGCAGCCTCTCGAGGGGGCCCTGCCACACCATCTGGCCCCGGCTGATGATGCCCAGATGGTCGGCCATCTGCTCGACCTCCGCGAGCAGATGGCTCGAGACCAGGACCGTGGTGCCGTGCGTCTGGGGCAGCGCTCGCACGAGCGCGCGCATCTCGTGGATGCCCTCGGGGTCGAGGCCGTTGGTGGGTTCGTCGAGCAGCACGAGCCGGGGGTTGCCGAGCAATGCGGCCGCGAGTCCCAGACGCTGCTTCATGCCCAGCGAGAACTGGCCCGCGAGCTTCTTCCCCGTGTTGGCCAGGCCCACCGTCTCGAGGGCCTCGTCGATCGCGGAGGCGGGGAGTCCCTTGAGCCTGCGGACGACGTCGAGGTTCTCGCGGGCCGTGAGGTGCCTGTAGCAGCTCGGGCTCTCGATGAGCGAGCCCACGTGCGCGAGGACCTCCAGGCGGCTCTTTCTCTCCATGTGCTCGCCCAGCACGTCCACCCTGCCGTCCGTGGGGCGCACGAGGCCCAGGATCATCTTCATGGTGGTGGACTTCCCGGCCCCGTTGGGCCCGAGGAACCCGTACACCGACCCCTCCGGCACCCTGAGCTTGACGTTGTCCACGACGCGCACGCCGCCATACGACTTGGTGAGCCCGCTCGTGGCTATTGCCAGTTCGGCCATCTTCTCTCCCTTCTTGGCTGTGCTCCGCGCGATGCGAGAGCCGCGTCTTTACGTGGGACGGACCCTCTCGTGGGCCCGATTTCCTCCCGCGTCGCAAGACAAAGGCTAGGCGGCGCCGCTTTCGCGCCGCTGTCCCCAAGCTTTCGCGGGCCTTTCGTTTTTGGGCGGGACGGCGGGCATGGCGCGGAGGGGCCCCTCCGCTGGGATAGAATGCGAGAAAACGGGAGGTAGAGACATGCGTGACATCCATGAGGCACGGGTGCTTGTGGTGGAGGACGACCCCACCCTGCGCGAGCAGCTGCTCGCGATGCTCGCGCACGAGGGCTATCGCGACGCGCGCGGCGCGGGAACGGTCGCCGAGGCCCTGCCGACCGCCAGCACCTGGGCGCCCCAGCTGTTCCTGCTCGACGTGATGCTGCCCGACGGCAACGGCTTCGACCTGCTGCGCCGGCTCCGCGAGACGAGCGACGCGCCGGCGCTGTTCCTCTCCGCGCGCGACGAGGACGCCAGCCGCCTGCGGGGCCTGGGGCTGGGGGCCGACGACTACGTGACCAAGCCCTTCCTGCCGGCCGAGCTGCTGCTGCGCCTGGCGGCCGTCCTGCGGCGCAGCTATCGTCTGCAGGACGTGCTGCCCTCGGTCGCGCTGGGGGAGGCGGAGGTGGACCTTGCCACGGGAGAGGTGCGACGCGCCGGCGTCGTGACGGCGACCCTCACGGCCAAGGAGCACGCGCTGGCCAAGCGCCTCTTCGAGAGTCGCGGCGCCATCGTGACGACCGACGAGCTGTGCCGCAGCGTCTACGGCGACGAGTTCGGCTATGCCAACGCCCTCGCGATCCTCGTGCGCCGCCTGCGAGAGAAGGTGGAGGACGACCCCTCCCATCCGCGTTGGGTCGTCACGGTGCGTGGCCTGGGCTATCGCCTCTTGGGTGGGGGCTCGAGGTGAGGGGGCTGGCACACGCACGCGTGCGGGGCGGCCTGGGCATCGTCGCGTCCTGCGTCGTCGGTGCCGCGGCCATCCTGGCGGTCAACGTCCTGATCATGGGCCTCTCCCTCGTCGCGTCCGACTTCGCGGACGCCAAGGGCGTAGGTCCGGAGGCGGAGGAGGTGTCCCGGGCGCTCACGGGGCAGGACGGGAGCTACGCGCTCTCGGCGGACGTCACGCAGGCGCTGCGCGACCACGGCTGCTGGGCCCTGCTCATCGACGCGGGCGGCCAGGTGGCCTGGGGCCTCGACGTCCCGGCGGACGTGCCCGCCTCGTACGCGCTGGCGGACGTCGCGTCCTTCTCGCGCTGGTACCTGAGCGACTACCCCGTGTCCTGCTGGCGGTACGGAGCTGGGCTCGTGGTGGTGGGCGCGCCGAGGTACTCAGTCTGGAAGTACTCCGTGAGCTCGAGCATCAAGTCGCTCGGCGCCACCGCCCTGCTCCTGCCGGTGGTCTTCCTTGCCGACCTCGTCGTGCTCGTCGTGCTCGCGCGCCTGTTTGCCCGCCGGTCGTGGAGGCAGCGCGACAACGCCCGCAACGAGTGGGTGGCGGCGGTCTCGCACGACGTGCGGACGCCCCTCGCGGTGGTCGTCGCGGACGCGAGCGAGCTGGCGGGGAGCCAGCGGCTCGACGGGCCCGACCGGGCACGGGCCGAGCGCATCGTGGCAAAGTCCCGCGAGACGGCGGAGCTGCTCTCTGACCTCAACACGGTGAACCGCCTGCGCTACGCCATGGAGCCGGTCGACGCCCGCGAGGTGCACCTTGCGGCGGTCCTGCGCCTGGTGGTGGCAGGCTTCCTGGACGGGGGAGCGGGTGGCTGCGAGCTGGAGCTGGACGTGTCCCCGGCGGCCGAGGACGCCTGCCTGCGGGGCAGCGAGGCTCTGCTGAGGCGTATGGTGACGAACCTCGTGGGCAACAGCATCCGCCACAACCCGCAGGGCTGCCACGTGAGGGTGTCGCTCGACGTGCGCGGCGGGCTGCTCGGGACGGCGCTCGGACGACGCTGCGTGCTCACCGTGAGCGACGACGGACGCGGCTTTGGCGCAGAGACGCTCTCCACGCTCAGGCACCGCCCGGGAGACGAGCTGCCCGAGCACGGGCTGGGGCTCGTCATCGTGCGGCGCATCGCCGCGGCCCATGGCGGGCGGGCGGGCTTCGCGAACGACGAGCGGGGCGGGTGCAGCTGCACCGTGGAGCTTCCGATCGTCGCACGGCGTGCATGACGGGTGCGGGTGGGAGGGACGGGGGGTGCCGCCGTCGGCCCTGTGAGGCTGCGCCCGGCTGCCGCCAGACGACAATCGGGTCTCACCTGTCAAATTTGGGAATTGCATTCCCAAATTTGACAGCAGTTGTGGACGATATAGGGGAGTGACGGCTGCACAGCTTCGGGGGGAGAGGGGCCCATGCCACCAAAGAAGGCGTACGGACGAACGCTCCTGGCATGCTACCTGGGCTTCGTAACCCAGGCCATCTGCGCCAACTTCGCACCCCTCCTCTACGTGACCTTCCATAGGACGTACGGGCTCGGGCTTTCGCAGCTCGCGCTGATCTCGACCGCCTTCTTCCTCCTGCAGCTGGTGACGGACCTCCTGTGCGCCAAGGTGGTGGACCGGGTGGGGTACCGTCCCTGCGTCATCGCTGCCGAGCTGCTGAGCGGATTGGGGCTCCTGGGACTTGCCGTCGTTCCGGACCTGATGCCGTCTCACCTTATCGGGATCCTGCTCTGCGTCGCGGTCTATGCCGTCGGGTCCGGCCTTACCGAGGTGCTGGCGAGCCCCATCATCGAGGCCTGCCCCTTCGACAACAAGGACATGGTGATGAGCACCCTCCACTCCTTCTACTGCTGGGGGTCCGCAGCGACCGCCCTGGGTTCCACGGCCTTCTTCTCCCTCTTTGGCGTCGAGGGCTGGAGAATCCTGGCGGCGGCCCTGGCGGTCGTCCCGCTGGCCAACGTCTACAACTTCGCGACCTGCCCCATAGAGACTCTGGTCGAGGACGGGGAGGGCATGGGAGTGCGGCAGCTCCTGGGCAACGGGGCCTTCTGGCTCTTCGTCGTGCTCATGGTCTGCGCCGGGGCGTCCGAGATATCGATGGCCCAGTGGGCGTCCGCGTTTGCCGAGTCCGCCCTGGGCGTGTCCAAGACGGTGGGCGACCTCGCGGGTCCCTGCGGCTTCGCCCTCCTGATGGGTCTCTCGCGGGCCCTCTACGGCAGGTTCGGCGAGAAGGTCGACCTGACCATGTTCATGGTTGGTTCCGGGGTCCTGTGCCTCGCCTGCTACCTGCTGGCGGGGCTATCCAGCGTTCCTCTCCTCGGCCTGGTCGGCTGTGCGCTGTGCGGCTTCTCGGTCGGCATCATGTGGCCGGGGTCCATCAGCATCTCGTCGAGGGCCATGCCCAGGGGAGGGACGGCCATGTTCGCCCTGCTCGCCCTGGCGGGAGACCTGGGCGGGTCCGTGGGGCCGTCGCTCGTCGGCAACGTGTCCCAGCACTTCGGCAACGACCTGCGGACGGGGGTGCTTGCGGGGGTCGTCTTCCCGGTCGTGCTGGTCGTCTGTGCGCTTGCCGTCAGGAAGGGGTCGTCCCCCTGCGAGCGGGGAGGTGGGCGCGCGTGACGAGTCGGTATCTGCAGGAGACGGCGATGCTGGACTACTCGAACCCGTCCATTCGGGAGCTGATAGAGGCCAGGGGCTGGAGGGAGCTCGGCGAGTTCGACCGCCTCAAGGCCATCTATGGCTTCGTGAGGGACGACGTCGCGTTTGGATACAACGTGGACGACGGCATCCCGGCGTCAAAGGTCCTTGAGGACGGATACGGCCAATGCAACACGAAGGGCACCCTCCTCATGGCCCTGCTGCGTGCCTGTGGGATTCCCTGCCGGGTCCATGGCTTTGCCATAGACAAGCAGCTGCAGAAGGGGGCGATGACCGGCTTCGTCTACAGGAGGGCGCCCCAGCACATACTGCACAGCTGGGTAGAGGTGCACTTCGAGGGCAGATGGTACGAGCTCGAGGGCTTCATCCTGGATCGGGGGTACCTGTCCGGGTTGCAGGGGCGATTCGCGGGCTGCACCGGCCCCTTCTGCGGCTACGGTGTTGCGGTGAGGGACTTCCGGCACCCGACCGTCGACTTCGACAGGAACGACACGTACATACAGAGCGAGGGCATCGTCCAGGACTTCGGGGTGTTTGACTCTCCGGACGAGCTGCTGCAGGACCATCGGCAGGAGATCTCGGGAATCAAGGCCCTCGCGTACAGGCACCTCGGGAGGCACCTGATGAACCGCAACATAAGGAAGATACGGGATTCCTGAGCTTCCTGGGCGCCCTTGGTGGCAAGCTCCTGGTAACGCCTGCCGATCAAGGGGACAAGTGGGCGGGAGGTGCGCATTCTAAAGCTGGAATGTACGCCTCTCTCCTCTGAGCTGCGATTTTGCCATAGAGTGCGCATTCCAGATCTAGAATGTGCATGTGGTCGCAGCGCACGGCCAAGACGGTGGGGAAGAGAGGTGCCGGGAACATGGCAGACAGGCAGCTCGGCGTGGTGGAGGACACCCTCTACGTTCCCATGCTCGGCAGAATCTACGCAAGCGAGAACCACAGGTCGATTCTCTACGACAGGAAGGCGCTGGAGCTGAAGGCGCATCTTCCTAGGGAGGTCGTGGAGAACGACTCCCAGACGCAGTACACATACCTGGCCTCTGCGGTGCGCTCGGCGAACATGGACCGCTTCATCGCCGACTTCCTTGCGGACAGGCCCGAGGGCGTAATCGTGCAGCTCGGTTGCGGTCTCGAGACGACCTACAATCGCGACGACGACGGTCATGCCCCGTGGTATGGGGTTGACCTGCCTCACGTCATCGACTACCGCAGGACGATTCTGCCCGAGTCCGGCCGCGAGCACTACATAGCCGGTAGTGCGTTCGAGGAGGACTGGCTCGAGCGGGTCAGGAGGGAGCATTCCGGCGCGCCGCTCTTGGTCACGGCGAGCGGGCTGTTCTACTACTTCGAGGAGGAGCAGGTCCTGGGCCTGATTCGCATGCTCCAGGGCAAAGGAGACATTCAGCTTCTTTTCGACGCCGTGAGCAAGTCCGGCATGTTCATGATGCGGAAGAAGCACATGAAGACGGTCGGGCACGAGGACGCTCGAATGTTCTTCTACGTCGGCTCGGCTCGCGAGCTGGCTTCCAAGGTGGGCGGCAACGTGACCGTCCTGGCGGAGGAGAACTTCTACTGCCACGTCAGCAAGGTGGGTCTCAGGCTCTCGACCAAGCTGAGCATGCGCGTCTCGGATCTGCTAGGCATGGTGAAGATGGTCCACCTGGGGCTTTCCTGATCCCTTTGGGCAGCGTGAGACACGGTCCTCTCAGTGGCTAACGTCCTTAAAAGTATTGCATCAATCGTTTTTACGTCCTTGATTTTGTGATTTACAACATTTTTCAGGACGTAACGTTGCGAGAAGGCCAGGCAACTTTCCTTGTCGCGTGCACCTTGCCTACTCCCAGCGTCCGTCGAGGCGCTTCACGAACGAGAACATGAGACTCCCCTTTCCGCTGGCATCCGCTGGCCCCGTCTCTGGGTCTTTGACCAGGTCGATGATGTGGAAGCCGCACTTGCTCAGGTAGAAGTGGATGTTTCGCACCTCGAAGTAGGGTGTGCACAGCGTCCAGGCAACTGCGTCCGGGTAGCGCTTCTCGATTGCCTTCCAGAGTGCGGCTCCGATTCCCCTTCCGTGCGCGTCCGCCCTGACGTAGAGGAGGGCGCACTCGTGCTCATGAGTCTCCTCGTCGAGGAACAGCACCGTGCCACCGATGCACCTTCCCTCGCAGGTGGCGACCAGGGCGACTGCGCCTGGGTTTGCGAGGGACTCGTCGATGTCCTGCCTGGGCAGCACGGGGAGCGGCTCGTCGTCGCTCACCGCATCCACGGCAAGCTGGAATGCCTCCTGCATCTCTGCGGCGAACGCATCGGTGTCTTGTGGTTGCAGCGGCTCGAGCGTGACGTCCATGGTCTTCTCCCTTATGTGAGAAGCCCGGGTGCCGCACACGTCAATGCGCGACACCCGGGCTCACCCGGCATCTTCTCTGACAGGCGGCCTGCGGGTCCGCTGGACCCACGACACCCTACGCTACGGCGTACTGTCCTTCGATGTGTTGTCTGCCAGATTGTAGCAAGGCGTCGTTCGTTGCGGCAGGCGCGTGTCTCTTCCGCGAAAGCGTCCATCGCGTTCGGGTATTGCTCGAAAGCGTCCATCGCGTCCGGATTTCGTTCGAAAGCGTCAAACGCGTCTGGGGACAGAATCTGACCAGGGATTTTGTCGATGGCCAGACGCGTTTGACGTCGTCGGCGATTTTACGGACGCGTTTGGCGTTGTCAGAGCTGCAGTAGACGCGTTTGACGTCGTCGTCAAGTTTTCGGACGCGTCGGACGTCGTCGGCGCTGCGGCAGACGCGTTTGACGTTGTCGGTGCCGCGGCAGGCGCGCTGGGCGTTGTCGGCCTTACGCCCGGGCTGCACGTCAGCGCCGCTTCGGCCGTTCCGTCACGTTTGACCGACGTGGACGAGCCGCCCAAGCTCACCTTGCTCTGCGGGCACGGGCAGCACGACGCCTCCTTCCAGGTACAGGCAGCGCGTGCAGGCGCAGGCGATGAGCTCCAGGTCGTGCGTCGCGACCAGTATCGCACGGCCCTGCTGCGCCAGTGCCTTGAGCAGCCGGGCGACGCGGCGCATGCCGTCCAGGTCGAGCCCGCTCGTGGGTTCGTCGAAGACGAGCACGCGCTTGTCGGCTGCAACGCAGGCCGCTACGGCAAGGCGCTGCTTCTGACCTTCCGAGAGCGTGGCGGGATGCCTGTCGTCAAGTCCCCCGAGGCCCAGGTTGAACAGGAGCCGCGAGACGTCGACGTCCCTGGCCCGACGCGTGGGCAGCCCGAACGTGACCTCGCTGGCGACGCTCTCGGCGAACAGCTGGTAGTTCACGTCCTGGAACACCATGGAGGAGATGCGCGTCCGCTCCCTGCGCGTGGCCTTTGCCCCGTCGACAGCCACCACGCCTTCCGCCTTGCGCTCGAACCCACAGAGCGACCTGCAGAGGGTGGTCTTGCCCGCGCCGTTCCTGCCCACGAGGGCCACGACCTCGCCCCCATCCAGCTCGATATCGGCATCTCTCAGAACGGGGACGGAACCGCGGGAGAGCGAGAGGCCATGTGCCGCGAGCAGGGGAGGGCCCGTGCGAGGCGCATCGTCACGCGCGTCCGGCGGAATGACCATGCCGCCCGCCTCCCGCGCGCGCAGGCCCATGAGCTCGACCTCCCGCGCGTCGAGCGACAGGAACTCGGCCGCCTCCATGCTGCGCTGGACCCTGCCGCCATCCAGGTAGACGTATCGGTCGGCGACGTCCGAGAGCCACGAGAGGCGATGCTCCGCCACGAGGACCGCGCAGCCCCTCTCCTTGGCGTGGCGCACGAGGCGTGCCATGTCGTCGATCGAGGGCAGGTCCAGGTTGCTCGTCGGCTCGTCGAGCAGAAGGTTCGTGGGGCGCAGCGCCCAGATGCTCGCAAAGGCGATCTTCTGGCGCTCTCCGCCCGAAAGCTCGAAGATGCTGCGGTCGGCAAGGGACACGATGCTCAGCTCGTCGAACGTCTCGCCCGCACGGGAGCGAATCCTGTCCTCGCGCCACCCTGCGCTCTCCAGCGCGAACGCCACCTCGCCCGTGGAGTCGACATTAAAGAACTGGGTGCGCGGGTTCTGGAAGAGCGAGCCTGCCCTCTGGGCGATCTCCCAGGTGGCGAGCTCGTCGACGCCGGTGCCATCCAGGGCGACGCTCCCGGACTTCCTCCCGGGGAAGAATCGGGGCGCCAGTCCGTTGGCGAGCCTGAGCAGGGTCGACTTGCCGCAGCCCGACCGACCGCAGAGCACGACCACCTCGCCGTCCCGCACGGAGAGCGTCACGTCCTCGACATCCGCCCGCCCTAGGCCGGGCGGCGCTCCATACGTGAAGGAGGCATGTTCGAAGGCGATCATGATGCCAGCCTCAGCGCAAGCATGCCTGCCGTCACGGCCGCGAAGCCCGCAACCAACACGAAGTCGAGCCTCCTCATCTCAAGGTGCAGGTAGCACGTGCGTCGCGCGGGGTTCTCGATGCCTCGTGCGACCGCCGCCATGGCAAGCTCGTCGGAGGTGCGGCTTGCGCTCATGAGCAGGGGGACGTAGACGCAGTCGATGGTGCGCATCGGCGCTCGCGCGAACCCCAGGGGGCTTGGCGACACGCCGCGCATGCGCATGGCGTCACGTATGAATCCCCAGTCCTCGCGTATGGTCGGCGCATAGCGCAGGGCGACGGCAAGGGGAATCGTCACGCTGCGCGGCGCGCCCATGCGTGCCAGCGCGCCCATGAGCTCGTTCACGTGCGTCGTGGACACCGTGGCGTAGGCCATCAGGCCGCACGCGAACACCTTGCGCAGGAGGAGAAGGAACGAGGCGAACAGGGTGCGCAGCGCCACGTTGCCCAGAAGCGGCGTGAGCTGCGCGCCAACGAGCAGGGCCGCATACAGGGCCAGCGCAAGCACGCTGGTCCCGCCCTTGCCGAGGGCCGCCCCAAAGGAGGCCGCGAGCGCCATGAGCAGGAGCTCGCATGCCATGTTCGGGGCGAGGGCCACGGAGGCGGCCATGCATGCCAGCGCCACGAGCTTCGTGCGCGGGTCAAGGTGGCGTGCCGCCCCCATCTAGGCCGTCATCCCGGCCTTCGCGAACTGGCGGCGCAGGAGGCGCATGCCGACCAGGC
The DNA here is from genome assembly GCF_001553055.1 of Olsenella sp. DNF00959. Classification (NCBI taxonomy): domain Bacteria; kingdom Bacillati; phylum Actinomycetota; class Coriobacteriia; order Coriobacteriales; family Atopobiaceae; genus Olsenella; species Olsenella sp. DNF00959. Next base: position 105,771 of record NZ_KQ960127.1, read on the forward strand.
CGCTGACGACCGCGCACGCCACGGTCGCGACCAGCATCGCCGGCAGCATCCAGGACGTGGCGGCCGAGAACATCGTGTCCATGTACGCCTGCTCGGCCCCCTTGCCCACGAGGTACGAGGCGTATCCGCTCGGGTCGATCCAGAGCATGAGGTAGGACCCCATGGGCGAGAGGGAATACACGACGAAGGCCACGAGGTTGAGCGCCTTGTTCCTGAAGCTCCCGACGCCCGCGACGACGTCGGCGACGACCCCCAGGACGACGCAGGCCACCGACCAGCCCCAGTACATCCCCGTCGCAAACACGACGAGCCCCTCGACGACCCCCAGGACGACCAGCGGGCCATGCTTGGGAACCTTTGCGACGAGCAGCAGGTACACGGGGCCGGTGAGAAGCGCGGATGCGGCCGGCATCCAGAACGTGAGCACGGGGTTGGAGGCGAAGAACATGCCCCCCACCATCATGAACACGAGGTAGAGCGCCGAGAAGATGCCCGTAGTGACAAGGTCGCGCGCGGCGAGGCCGCCGCCTCCCGTCATCAGATTCTCCTGCTCCATCACGCATGCCCTTTCATATCATGTTATATGACGCTAACTTTCTCTTGCGAGTGTATGCAAGGGCGGGAGAAGCGGCAGCACGTTCGAGGGTTTCCCGTCCAATCCTCGCTCGTTTGCGTCCCATCGGCATAGGAGGAAAGGACGACCGGTGAAGGTCACGTTGCAGGAGCGGGCGCTGATCGCCGCGGGGTTTTCCAGGGAGTCTTCGCCGGAGGGCTTCGGCCCGCTCTGGCGCTCGTATCGGGTGCGGAACGAGCGCTGCCAGGGGTGGTTCCACTCCCTTTCCCTGGAGGACGAGCCATGGAGCGTCAGCATCCACGACTTCGTCATAAGGGACGACTTCGTGATGAACTTCGATTCGCCCAGGTACCTTACCGTGACCTGGTTCAGGTCGATCGCGGGCGAGGAGTTCAGCCCCTATCGCAAGCTCAGGCCCAACAGCATATGGGGCCAGAGCATAGGGGGAGGCCCGTGGAGGGGAGTCGCCCATGGGGGCATCCCCGTGCAGAGCGTCTCGATCGAGGTGACCCCGGAGTTCTCGGCGCGCTTCCTGGACCTGGAGTACGAGGGGGAGTTCCGCAACGTCGAGAAGGCCTTCGTCTCGCTGGGTCGCAACGACGAGTTCCCCGAGATGAAGGCCCTGCTATCGGGGCTCTGGCCCCAGCCGGGCGACGAGGGCCGCAGCAAGCTCTTCTACGGGGGCAAGGTGCTCGAGGCGATGAGCCTCATCGTCGAGAGGACGAGGCGGGAGGCGCCCGGAAGCCGTAGGGCGGCCAGTCCCGCCGACTGCGAGCGCATACACGACGTGGTGTGCTACATCGACGACCATTGCGCGGCGGACCTGCGCGTCCCCGACCTCGCGGCCATGGCATGCATGAGCCCGACCAAGTTCAAGTCGACCTTCAAGCTCGTCACCGGCATGACGGTCATCGGCTACGTCCAGAGCCGACGCGTGAGCCAGGCGGAGCAGCTGATGCGTCGGGACGACCTCACCATAGGGCAGATAGCGCATGCCGTCGGCTACGCATGCGCGGGACGCTTCTCGGCGGTATTCAAGCGCGAGGTGGGGATGCTCCCGAGCGAGTTCAGGAAGTCGGTCGTCGCCCGGCGCTGCCAGGGCGGCGAGCCCAATCGCTGAGCCCCGGCACCTGCCGGAGGTGGAGGACGGGTGGAGGGAGGCTCCACAGACGGGTGCCCTTCGATGCCGGGGCGATATGCTGGTGCCACGCCACGGGGCTGCCGGCGCTCGGTCGTCGGTCCGGCACCCGGGGCAGTGGCGGGTACCTTGCCGCCAAGTGGCATTCGGTTTTTCGAGAGAGAGCGAGGCATCATGAGGATCAGCGCGCGCAACCAGATCAAGGGCACCGTCAAGGCAGTGCAGGAGGGCGCCGTCAACGCCGTCGTGACCATCTCGTTCGGCGACCAGAGCGTGATCAAGTCCGACATCACCATGGAGGCCGTGAAGGAGCTCGGACTCGTCGAGGGCAAGGAGTGCCAGGCCGTCATCAAGGCCACGAACGTCATGTTCGCGACCGAGAAGCTCCCGCAGCTCTCGGCCCGCAACCAGATCGAGGGCACGATCGTCAAGGCCCAGCTCGGCGCTGTGAACGCCTCCGTGGCGCTCGAGGACGCCGACGGCAACCGACTCACCGGGTCGATCACCAACGAGGCCGTCAAGCAGCTCGGTCTCACCGAGGGCATGAAGGCGGTCGCCATCATCAAGGCGACCGACGTCCTCGTGGCAGTCGACTAGGGCGCGGTTCGCGTAAGCCGCGCCTGGGACGGACGTCCTCGGGACATGGCTCGGACAGCCTCCCCCTCCTCGATGCAGGAGGGGGAGGCTTTGCTTAAGCGTAGGAAGGTGCAGGAGACAGGCAAGGGCCTAAAAGTTGCTGCAATTGTAACTTTTTAATGTTATAATTGCAGCATGAAAGTGCTGGATGCCTTGAACATAATCAACGACATCAGCTCCTCGCAGAAGGGGCTGTTTACCTCTGCGCAGGCGACATCGCTCGGAATTGACAGGATGGCGCTTTCGCGCCTTGCCTCGCATGGCCAGATTGAACCTGTTGCGTGGGGTGTGTTCAGGGCCGCGGCTGCTCCCTCGATTCGCGAGGAGGACGTGTATGCCGCGTGGCTCGCGACGAATCCGGCGACTCCCGCACATCTCAGGCCTTTCGACGAGAGCGGCTGTGTAGCCTCTCTTGGGACTGCTGCATGGCTCCATGGCTTGGGTGAGTTGAAGCCCGAGCCTATTACGTTTTCCTGTCCGAAGAGGAAGCAGTCGAGAAATCCCTCCCTGAGGTTCCTCAGGCGACAGCTTCCCAAGGAAGATGTATGCATGGTGGCTGGGATGCCTACGACCACTCCCAGGCGTACGATTCTCGACCTGCTCGACCACGGAGAGGACTTGAGCTTGGTCGCCTCTGTCCTGCGCGACGCCGAACTTGCCGATTTCGCTATGGACCTTGGAGACGAGGTCAACTCTCGCGCAGCAAAATGCGGATTCGGCAAAGGCTTTGATCTCTACGCGTATCTGAAGAGGGGATGACGGATGGATTTCGTCTACAGCACGCCAGCTGCCTTCGATCGTGCGATCAAGAAGGCAGCGAGGGAGTCGGGCACGAATCCGGGAGAAGGCTATCGCCAGGCCTTACGCGACAGGTTCCTCTGTCGCGTGTTCGCTGACGCCAACGAGACATTCGTTCTCAAGGGTGGAAGCGGGCTTCTTGCGCGCATTCCCGACGCCCGCGCAACGAGGGATTTGGACTTCGCGACGAGCCTTTAGCGTTCCTTTAGGGATTGCCCCCAGACTGGTTCTCGAAGACGAGAAGCCAGAACGGAAGGAGATCCCATGGCTGCATGTGTCCTGGAGACGCGCGGGTTGGTCAAGCGCTTCGGGCGTGGAGCGAACGCCCAGACGGCGGTCGACCACGTCTCGCTGCACGTCGAGGAGGGGAGGGTATACGGGCTCCTCGGTCCCAACGGAGCGGGGAAGTCGACCACCCTCAAGATGATCACGGGCATGCTGCGCCCGACGGAGGGCGAGATACTCTTCGAGGGTCGCCCCTGGTGTCGCGACGACCTGTACCGCATAGGCTCGCTCGTAGAGCAGCCGCCCCTCTACCCCAACCTCACCGCCCGCGAGAACCTGCGCGTGCGCACCACGCTCCTTGGCCTGCCGGAGGGGCGCATCGGCGAGGTCCTGAATACGGTTGACCTCACCGACACGGGCTCCAAGCGTGCGGGCCGCTTCTCGCTGGGCATGCGGCAGCGCCTGGGAATCGCCCTCGCCCTGCTCGCGAGCCCCCGCCTGCTGATCCTGGACGAGCCCACCAACGGCCTCGACCCCCTGGGCATAGAGGACCTGCGCGGGCTGGTCAGGAGCTTCCCGAAGCGTGGCATCACGGTGCTGCTCTCCAGCCACATCCTGGGCGAGGTCCAGCACATGGCCGATTCCGTGGGCATCATCGTGGGCGGCAGGCTCGCCTACGAGGACGCGCTGCGCGAGGGAGAGGACCTGGAGAGGCTCTTCATGGACGTGTGCCGGAAGGAGGGGTCCAGATGACCGCCGCGTCGCGCCGCGGGGCGAGGAGGGACGAGGGTACCAAGAGTGCCAAGGGGGCCGGCGCCGTGGGCGCCACGCTCGTCTCGGTGCTGCGCGCGGAAGCGCTGAAGTCGAGGCACGCCGCGCCCCTGCGGCTGGCGGTCGCCCTCGCCCTGCCCTTCCCGCTGCTTGCTGCCCTGGCGGTCCTGATCGTGCCGGGCTCGGAAGTCTCGTACACGCCTTGGAACTACTGGTACGTGCTGCTGATGCCGGTCATGCTCTCGCTCGTTGCCGCCACGGTGGCCAACGCAGATGCCCGCATGGGAAACCGCGCCCTGCTCTCCGACGGCGTGCCGCTCGGACGCGCGTGGTGCGCCAAGGTCATCTGGTGCCTGGGCCTCTCGCTGCTCGCCAACCTGGTGGTCCTGGCCGTGTACGTGGCGCTGTCGCTCGTGGCTCCCGAGGGGGCGTCAAGCCTGCAGTCGATGCTGGCGGCGGCGCTCTCCCTCGTGGTCGCGAGCTCGTGGATGGTTCCGGCGACGCTCCTGCTTGCGATGCGCGTGGGGATGCTCGCGGGCATCTTCGTCCCCCTGGCGATTCAGCTGGTCCTGAGCTTCGGCTGGTCGGCCGTGCCGTTCTGGCCCGCCTGCCCGCCCACGGCCACCATCGTGCTGCCCACGGCGTTCCTCCCCGTGCTGCCCAGCGGCGAGCCGGCGTCGGCCGGCATGGCGACGGTGGAGGCGGTCTCCCAGGGAGGCCATGTCGCGCTCGCGCTCGCCGTGGCCTGCGCGCTCACCGCCGCCCTGACGGCGGCGGGGGCGGTCTGGGTCTCTCGCTCGGAGGAGCTCAGATGAGGGCGCGCAAGGGCGAGTCGCGGGCTTCCGGCAGGGGCGCCGCGCCCAGGACGACCCTTCCGCGCGCCCTGCATGCGGAGGCCCTGCGGCTGCGCCGGTCGCCCCTCGTGCCCCTCCACCTCTCCTGTGCGCTCGCGGCGGGCCTCGCCTGCGGCGCGTACTTCGCCTATGCGCCCTGGGACCCGGCCATGGGGTCGGATGCCTTCGTGCAGCTGCTGGGGGCCCTGATGCCTCTCATGGCGGGCATCGTCTGTGGTCTGGACGCGGACGGCGAGGGGGAGGCCACGGGACTCTCGGCCCTGCTGTCCGTCCCGTCGCGTCGGATCGCCCTGTCTGCGCGCCTCTGCGTTCTGTGGCTGATGGGGACGGCCGCCCTCGCCCTCTCGCTGGGCACCTTCGCCACCGTGCTGCACGTGGCGGGCAGGAGTCCGTTCGGGGCGGGCGTGTGGGTGCTTGCGCTTGCGGGCCTGTCCCTGGGCAGCATCCTGCTCTACCTGCTCCTCTACGCGGTTGCGCTGCGCTGGGGCCGCAACGTGGCCATCGCCGTGGGCGCGGCGGGGCTCATGCTCGCGTTCTTCTCGGTGGGCGGGCTCGCGCACGGCCTCATGACCGGGGAGCTCACCGCCGTCGGGACGAGCGCGTTCGGCCTGGTTCCCGCTTGCTGGTCCGCACGCCTGGGCTCCCTCGGCGTGGAGCTCTTCGTCTCTGGCGGGGCGGGTGCCGTCGCGGCCGTGCTGGCTCGCCTCGCGGGCGCGTGCGTCGTGGCGACTGCCCTGCTCGCGGTGGCCGTGCAGTGGTGGGTCTCGCGCTTCGAGCCCGCGCGTCGCGGGGAGTAGGGGGTGTTCGGCATGGTCGTAAGAACGTGGGGACGGGTCGTCGTGACCCTTGCGCTCGCAGCGGGAGCCATGCTCGTATGCGCCGCGATTCAGGGATGCTCTGGTGCCGGAACGGTGGCCAAGAGCACGGCCGACAGGCTGTTGCCCGTGCCGTCCCGCATGGTGTGGGCGCGCTGTCCGGCTCCGGGGGCCCACGTGGACTCATATCCGGACGCGTCCGGATCGAGCGTGAACTTCGTCTACGACGTGGAGGCGGCCGCAGAGGATGGCACGCATCTCATGGTGACCATCATCCTCTTCGGGCGCGAGGCGTCCGGACAGGGGTGGCTCAGGATCGAGGCGAAGGGGAGCTCGGGCGTCCGCTACGACGGCGTCGACGAGTCCGAGGTCCCGCAGACCGCGCGCGACGCCCTCGGTGCGGGGTGACGCGGGCCTGGGGGATGGCGTGCGGGCGCCCTCCTTGCCTATCATGGCGGTGACGGAACTGCGGTCCCCGGGGCCGGAGGGAGAGGACGGTGGGGTCCCATGGCGCGGATCCTGGCGATAGACGACGAGCGGGCGATCACGGACCTGCTCGCCCGTGTCCTCGCGCGCGACGGGCACGTGGTCGACGTGGAGAACGATCCCGCGTCCGTGCCCGGACGCGACCTCTCGCGCTACGACCTCGTCCTCTGCGACGTGATGATGCCTGGCATGGACGGCTTCGAGCTGGTCGGGCGCATCCGCGACCTCGTGGACGCGCCCATAGTCCTCCTCACCGCCAAGGTGGCCGAGGAGGACGCCGTGCACGGGCTCGCCCTGGGCGCGGACGACTACCTGCGTAAGCCGTTCGGGGTGGCCGAGCTGCGCGCCAAGGTGGCCGCCCACCTGAGGCGAGAGGGACGTACCCACACCCACGTCCTTGCCCTCGGCGACGTCCGCTTCGACCTCGGCGGCCGGGCGCTCTCCGTCGCTGGCAGGCCCGTGGCGCTCACGCCCACGGAGTATGCCATCTGCGAGTTCCTCGCGCGGCACGACGGGCAGGTGCTCTCGCGCGACCAGATTCGTGACGGGGCGTTTGGGTGGGCGTCGGACGCGGGGGACGACGCCGTGTCGATGCACGTGAGCAACGCGCGCGCCAAGCTCCATGCCGCGGGCGTGGACCCCATCGAGACGGTGCGGGGGATGGGGTACCGATGGTCCTCGTAGGCCCGATGCGGCGCACGCGGATCCCCCTCGCCCTGGTGATCTCGCGCTACTTCCTCTATGTGCTCGTGGTTGCGGTCCTCTCCACGGCCATTCCGACGGGTGTCTTTGCCTGGCAGCTGCAATCCGGTAACGTCCTGGCGGCCAACTATGGGGAGACGCACCTGGACGAGGTCAGGGCCGTCCTCGCCAGCAAGTCCCCCTTCGATTCCTCCGACATCCCGTCGGCGTACCGCTACGCCCGCTTCGGTCCAGCTGACGAGCTGCTCGAGTCCGACATGGGCGGCCGCCGGCTCGACGTGGCCCGGGTCTTGGCCGCCGGACGGGAAGGCGGGGACTCCCGACCCATGGAGTCCGGGTCGTCCTTCTATGCCACCGTCGAACTGCCGGACGGGGGACGATGCGTGCTCTGCTACGACATCGTCCCCCAGTGGTCCGACAAGGGCGTGCGGGACGCGCTGCCCGACCCCCAGGGCCTGCTGCTGTGGGCCGTCCTGCTTCCGTTCGCCGCGACCGTCTCCCTCATCGCCCTGCGCGCCGGCCGCGTGTTGACGCGCAAGATGGCTCCCCTGGTGCAGGCGGCGGAAGCCGTCGGGAGGCAGGACCTCGACGTGCCCGTGGGGAAGAGCGACGTCGTCGAGGTGGACGACGTCCTGCGCGCCATGGAGGGGATGCGCCTCTCCCTGAGGCGCTCCCTGGAGGCGCAGAGGGCGGCGGAGCAGCGGGGCCGCGACCAGGTCGCGGCGCTCGCGCACGACCTCAAGACGCCGCTCACGGTGGCGCTCGGCAATGCCGAGCTGCTGGACGAGGACGCCGCGAGGGGGAGGCTCGGCGGCGAGCAGGCTGCGTGCGTCCGGGCCATCCGTGACGCGACGCTGTCCATGGACGCCTTCGTGGGGAGGATCGTCGAGGCGTCTCGCGGGCATGCGGAGGTGCTGGACCTTGCGCCCGTGGACCCAGCTGCCCTGGCCGACGGTCTGGAGGGTGAGGTGGGAAGGCTCGTCTCTGCCCATGGCCTCCTGTTCGGGGTGTCACGGGAGCCGTCGTTCCGGGGTCTGTGCGACGCGATCGCGAGGGGAGAGGTGCCGACGCCGCGGTGGGACGAGGACGCCCTGGCCCGCGCTGTGCTCAACCTGGCCGACAACGCCTGCGAGCACGCGAGGGGCGGACGCGTGACGCTTGTGCTCTCCGGCGACTCGAGAGGCATCTCCATCGCCGTCGAGGATGACGGGGAAGGCTTCTCGCCCGACGTCCTGGCGCACGGGGCCGAGCGCTTCTGGCGCGAGGACAAGTCGCGCACCTCCGGTGCGGGCTCCCACTTCGGGCTCGGGCTCTCGATCGCGTCAGACGTCGCCTCCGCGCACGGAGGCAGGCTCGAGCTCTCCAACCGCCAGGATGGCGGGGGAGCCGTCCTGGGGGCGCGTGCCGCCATCGTGCTTCCGCTCGCCCAGGCCGGAGGGGTCGCCCCCATGGCTTCGGTGAACGTCGGGTAACCTGTATGGCCTCGGTGAACGTCGGGTAACCTGACCGTCCGCCCTGCCTCGTCCCGCCGTGCCGCCGAGTAGAATCAGGCGGCCACGGCAAATGACGTCTGCGAGGGGAGCCAAGCGGATGCATGTGAGAAGGGCGCAGGAGCGAGACGTAGACGACATTCTCCGCCTCCTGGTCGAGGTGAACATGGTCCACCATGCGATTCGCCCGGACCTGTTCAAGGGACCTGCCACCAAGTACGACGCTCGGGAGCTCTTGGCGAAGCTGGATGACGACAAGGAGCCGATCTTCGTCTGCGTGGACGAGGACGACGCGCTCCTCGGGTACATCTTCTGCCAGGTCGAGGTCACGGAGGAGTCCGAGCTCCGCCATGGCACCCGCACGCTGTACATCGACGACCTGTGCGTCGACGAGCGCGTGCGCGGGATGCACGTGGGGAGGACGCTCTACGAGCATGTGCTCGACTACGCCAGGAGGAACCGGTTCCACAACGTCACGCTCCACGTGTGGGGAGGGAACGACGCCGCGCTGCGCTTCTATCGCAAGATGGGCATGACGGACCAGTTCATCTGCCTGGAGCAGGTCCTGTAGCAGGTCCTACAGCAGGCGACGCCAAGGAAGAGGCGCGGTCCCGGTAGCCGGCCCAGGGGTGGCCCCTCCGCGCTGCGAGGACTGCGAGTCGTGCGTGCTAGACTGGGCTGCATGGCTCGAGGGAGCACCCCGGCGGGCCATCTGCTCTTTTGGCATGCGGCAGCCTTTGGCGCGCCGCCCGACGGGAGTCACAATGATCAAGCTCGCCCTCACGGACATGGATAACACGCTGGTTCCCTTTGGCCAGGACCTCGTCTCTGACTCGGTCTTCGAGGCGGTGTCCCTCGTGCGCGAGGCTGGCCTGCGCTTTGGCCCCGCGACCGGCCGCGACGAGCAGGAGCTCAGGCGCTTCTTTGGTGGCGACGAGTCCTGCTTCGAGACGGGGATCCTCTCCAACGGCAAGAAGGTCAAGCTCGACGGCGAGCTCGTCGCGGTACACTATATGGACAAGGTGGCGCTCCAGCGACTCGCGGACGCCTTCTTTGCCGTGCCAGGCGTCTTCCTCTGCGCGTACCCCGCCAAGACCGACTACACCAACCCGGTATACGTGCTTGGCGCCCGAACGGCAGAGATGGCCGCCTACGAGAGCCGCCTGCGCTTCAACGGCATACCCTGCGAGCAGCTGCCCGACATCGACTTCATTGCCGGTGCGATGGCCTGCAGCGGTTCGAAGGAGAACATGGACAACGTGCGACGCATCGCTGCGTGCCTGGCTCCGGAGTTCGACATTGTGGCACCCATCGCCAACTGGTTCGACGTGCTTCCCAAGGGCGTAAGCAAGGCGTCCGGCCTGGACGAGCTCATCGCCGCCATGGGCATCTCGGACGAGGAGGTTGCCTTCTTCGGCGACGGAGAGAACGACATCAAGATGATGGGGCGCGTGCCGAACTCCGTCGCGGTGGCAAACGCGATGCCCGCGGCCGCCGAGGCGGCGCGCTGGCACATCGGTGCCTGCCTGGACGACGGCGTGCCCGTGGCGCTGCGCGAGCTCGCACGCGTGGCTGGGACGGACGAGCCGGCGGATTTCATGAGCGCATAGAGCATGGTTGCGGCTGCGAGAACGTCGTATGCGTTTCTCTCCACTGCGGCTAGGGCATCTGACGCGTGTGGCCCTGCTACGAGCGCGTCCAACGCGTGCGAGCCTGCGTGCTTGTGTTGCGAGAACGCCCATCGCGTGCGTCTATGTCGCGAGAACGTCCAATGCGCGTGCCTGCGTCACGAGAACGTCCATCGCGCGTGCCTGCGTCACGAGAACGTCCAATGCGTGCGAATTTGTTGCGAGAACGTCCAACGCGTTTTTCTGAAATCGCTGAACTGGGCAAACGCTATGCCGTCAGACGTGTTGGACGTAGTGGAGAGAAATTCACGCATGTTGGACGTGGTGACGGGAGTCTCGGACGCATCGAACGTTGCAGGGCGACATTCAGACGCATCGAACGTTGCAGGGCGGCATTCGGACGCGCTGGACGTCTTGGCGAGACAATCGAACGCGTTGAGCGTGCTCGATAGCAGCTAACGCTTATCAACAGGCGCGTCAGACGCGTTCGGCGCTACCCGTTCAGGTCCAGTCTCTCCCTCAGCTTGGTCGAGATGCTCGCCCGGCGGGCGGTTCCGTTGCGTGCCGCCTGGATGGCGCTCCAGTGCGCGACGAACATGAGCGCGCAGAGTACGAGCGCGAAGGCCACGAGTGGGGGAGAGGTGACGCCCACTACCGCCAGAAAGATAGACCCCACCAGGTAGGCGAGGGTGATTGCCACCGCTCCGTAGCAGAGGTACCCGGAGATGATGACCACGGCGAGCCCGAAGAGGCAGCTCGTGATGCCGATGGCCGGCGTGGCAAGGATGATTGCGGAACAGGTGGTGGTCACGCCCTTGCCGCCGCGGAACCGATGCCAGACGGGGAAGTTGTGGCCGAGGGTGGTCGCAAGGGCAGCGGCGTTGCCAGCGAGTTCGGTGCTGCCGGGGAAGAGCGTGCGGCAGAGGACCCAGGCAGCGACCACCTTGAGGATGTCTCCGGCAAGGACGACAAGGGCCGCGCCTTTACCCAGTTCATGACCTATGTTTGCCATTCCTGGGTTACCCACGCCGGTCTGGAAGGCGCTCTTACGGGTGAGGGCGCGGGCCACGACATCGGCCGTGAGGAAGTTGCCGAAGGCATAGCCTACGAGCAGGGATGCAAGGGTAGCGGCGAGGGGTGTGGTGTCCATGTAAGACCTCTCTTGTGAGCAAATCCGCGTGAAATTGCATAGAGCGGACGAATCGTGGCGCAATTGTGAAGGGATATGTTGGAAGTCACGATGGAGCTTGACCGTCTGTCTTCGGGTCCCTATATTATCTCTTTGCGCACAGGTTGCGCCCAGACATTGCGGGGTGGAGCAGTCTGGTAGCTCGCCGGGCTCATAACCCGGAGGTCGTAGGTTCAAATCCTGCCCCCGCGACCAAAACTACAACCCCGACCTGCGAAGGCAGGTCGGGGTTTCTTTTAACCGACATTTTGCCGACGAATCGATTCGAGCATTACCATTTTTTTTTCGCCCGAAAACGAGCGTTGCCTGCGCCCGCGGCTCTGCCGGTAGGTGATGACCGCAGTGAGCCACGTGCCCTTGTCGACGCGGCCCCTGCAGCTCCGTGCCGCATCATCCCCGTTAGCTCAGCCGGTACCTTCTCTTCGGGCTGTTCTTGGTCCCGATGGGCTCCAGCAGTCCCTCGTCTAAGAGCGCTTTGATGTAGCGCAGCGCAGTCTTCGTCGACGTGCCAGAGGCCTTGGCGACCTCGAAGGTGCTCGCGCTCTCGTGCTCCGAGAAGTATGCGAGCACCGCTTCCTCCATGTTGCCCTTGGAGTATCCCGCGCCCTCGGCCTCGGTCATCCTCCTGTGTCTGAAGGTGATGTCGAACCCGTCGAGCGTGCTGCGCACGATCGGCCTTTCCATGAGTGCGTCGGCGAGCTCCCGGTTGATCGTGGGGATGCCGGAGCCCCGGTTCTCCACGACGCGACCCGTGCTGCCGTCGTAGTCGGTGTAGGGGACGTCCTCCAGGATGCGGGCCAGGAACTGGTTCCTCGACGCGGTGCCGCCCCTCTCGCCCAGCCTGTCCACCGTGAGCGACCCGAAGAGGCCGCCTGGGTTGGATACCTCCAGCCGGTCGGGGTACATGTCCACGAGGACCGGCGTGCCCTGCCCGTCGACGGAGTAGTCGCGGTGCATGAGGGCGTTCGCTACCGCCTCGCGCACGGCGGGAAGGGGGTAGTCCGGCACGTTCTCGCGCAGGGCCCCTCTCACGATTGCCCCGTGCTTCATGTTCCGCGACACGGCGCGCACGGTCTCCACCACCATCTGCGGGATGGGGCCGTCGACGTTGGCCGAGTCCACGAAGCGCCTGCCCGCCTCGTCCAGCTCGCCCTTGCGGGGGCCGGGGTATCTGGTGAACACCACGTCCAGACGCGGGAAGAACTTCTGCGGGTACTTGCCGAGGGCCATGATTCCCGCGAGCGTGGGGCGGAGGGCGCCATGCCCGTCCACGGCGGCGACGCGGCGGTTGGCCATCAGCTCCTCGTCGCCCACCGCCCTCGACCGGTCGAGCGTCGTGGCGCGCGCATGGGAGAGCCATCCCTCCAGCAGGTCCTCGTCGAGGTCGGAGAGGGTCGCGTCAGGAACCGGCTCGGCGTCGTTGCGCGCGGTGCGGTGCTGGTTCTCGATGAAGCGGTCGATCTCGTAGAGCGACATCCTATGGTCCCCATCGCCCGTCCGGACGAAGGACCCGCCCATCTGCCCGAGTTTCCTCACGAAGCAGGGCTTCTCGCGCACCGGGGCCTCCCGCACGTTGGCCACCACCACGGGGCGGCCTTCGAGCTGCAGGACAAGGAGGTCGACGGCCTGCGGGGGCTCGACGAGCTCGCGGGCCGCCTGCGCGAGCTTCGACTGAAGCGTCTTCGTATCGGAGTCCGGGACCGGAGAGAAGCCGTCCTTCTCGGACACGCCGAGCACGATGGTCCCGCCGTAGGTGTTCGCGAACGCCGATATCGTATCGGGGATGCTCTTGGGGAACCCGCCCGCGGCGGACTTGACCTCGTACTCGGCCAAGTCTGTGCCGGCCTTCCTCATGCGGTCCATCGCGGCGGCAAGGTCTTCGTCGCTGGCTATGTACATGGGCCCTCCTTCGACGAACTTGGGAACTTGGGAAGGGAAGACTTCCTAAGTTCCGAAGTAAAGTTCCTAAGTAGATTGCATTATATCCCGAGAAAGGCGCAGCAGGCGGCCTTGTTGCAGGGCGAAAGCGCGTTTTCGTTGGCCGTTCATTGGCTCGAAACTTGGGAACTTGGGAAGCGCGGTCTTCCTAAGTTCCCAAGTAGCTTCCCGAGTTCCGCTTGTCCACGCCGGTGTGTCTCTGGTTTGCGCGAGCGTTATTGCGAGACGTCCGCGGACGCCCGTGGGAACTCCGGGCCGATAGTAAAATCCAGGGACACCTTCTCGCGGCCTGCCGCAATGCGTTGATTCCCCTGAGAGCGCCGACGGCGCCGCGCGGACCAGATGGCCGCCCATGACGAGGTTGCGTACACCGTCCTCGCGCACGGGTGGGGAAGAGGTCGCGTCCCACGCCGACATCGACGACGAGGGCCAGACCGTGAAACTGGTCTCACCCCCGACCAGGGAGACGGCCGGCTCCAACGGCGAGCGCCCTGGCCTGCTGCAAGGCTAGCGGCGTCGCCTCGCAGGCCGAGGAGAGGATGGACCCGGAAAATCATAACCGATGAGGTTGAGCTCTGGTCGTTAGATGGTCAGCAGCGCCTTACTACGATCATGATCTACTTCAAGGCCCTCACTCTTAAGAACGGGCAACCGGAAAAGTTCGGGGGCTTCCTCCTCGAAAGCGGAAAGCCAGCGCTTGCACCAAGCAAAAACGATACCGACGACTTCAGCCGAATCATGGAACTCCAGGAACCAGCTAGGCAGGAGGCCAAAGGCAAAGGCAACCATCGGATAGTCCAAGCATTCAACTACTTCCTAGAGCGAATAGACGTCAATGATGTTGACGTGATGACGTTAAAAAGGAACATCCAGCTGGTCTGCATAGAGGTTGATGAGGGAGAGGACGAGCAGCAGATCTTCGACACCATCAACAGCCGCGGCGTCCGTCTCACTACCGCCGAGCTGCTTAAGAACTACTTCTTCAGCAGAGAGACTGTGGAGGACTACCAGAAGTGCTGGGAATCTGTGTTCGAGGTCGAAGACGACCTAGACTATTGGAGCCAGGAAATCGTGACAGGCCGTATCCGCCGCTCGCTCATCGACCTGTTCTTCGACAGCTTCCTCCAGATCAAAGCCCAACAGAAAAATTACGGCGTGAGCACAGAGGACAAAAAGTCGTTTGGGCGCGTCGACTGGCTATTCACCTCCTACAAGGAGTTCATCGAGAAATACTACGGGGGAGAGGATAGAAAGCTCGACCTCGTGCGCGAGCTTAAACCATACGCGGACGTTTTCAAGAGGACGTTCGACCCAGGGTGCGTGCAAAGGGCCGTCCCCAGGGACTCCTCCATTGGGCGTCTAAACGTCGTGATTTTCGGTTTGAAGAACTCGACCCTGATCCCATACGTTCTGTACATTGCGAAGAACGTCAAAGATCCTGCCGTCAGGGACGAAATGTATGGAGCGATGGAGAGCTACGTCATGCGTAGAGTGGTGTGCCGTTCCACGACGAAGAATTACAACCGCTTCTTCAGCTCCCTGATACTCGGAAACGTGCTCGACCCGGATGTGTTGTGTGATGAGTTCGCCTCCCAAGAGGACTCGACCACGCAGATGCCGACAGACGAGGAAGTAAAGAGCGCGTTCACAGGCGAGACACGCTATATCAATCTGCAGACCAGGGGGATCCTGTATCTGATTGAGAGCAAAGAGCGTCTGGCTAATAGCAGCACGGTTCTGCTTGGCTTCGATGGGTACAGCTTGGAGCATCTTATGCCCAAGAAGTGGCGTAACAACTGGGGGCGCCTTGCCACGGAAGAGGGAGGGTGCAACCGCGACGCCACCTTGCTTACCCTTGGAAACCTTGCGATTATCACGCAGGCGTTGAATGCATCAATCAGGGATGCCGGCTGGGTGACCAAGAAGGCTGGCAAGAACGGCGCGCCGGGCCTTGAGGGCTGCGCGGCGGGGCTTACGACTATGGACGGCGTCCTATCGGCTGCTGCATGGGATGAGGAAAAGATTCACGAGCGCGCCAAGAGGCTTGCGGACATGGCAGTCCGTGTCTGGCCAAAATAGGAGCAGAACGTACATGCCAAAAGACAATGTCCAGAAGAGCGGAGTCTCGGATACGCTATCGACCGGCGCTGATGACGAGAAAGAGATTTCCGTGACGAGCGGAGACGACCTCGAGCTCTCCGAATACGACGCCGTGGCACTGCCGCTTGACCCCAAGCGCGCTAAGGCGATGGTCAAGGGCCTTGTCCCGCTCGCCGGGGCGGCGGTAGACACAGCGGAACAGTGGAACTAAGCGCTGGTCAAATTTCCGAAAAAACTACGGGTGGGCCGATATGAGCCCACGCAAAGCTGCCGAGTTCAAGGGCTATATGCGGGCCGGCATCGAAAAGGGGAAGGACGGCTACCAGGGGCAGATCGCAGTCAGGCAGGCTAAGCTGCAGTCCGCTGCTGTCGCCAACCTTGCCCTGCAGGGAGCCGCTCTAGCGGTGGGCCAGGCCTACATGACGGAGATTAACGACCAGCTCGGCGAGATTCAGGAGGGCATTGCAGCCATCCAGAGAGACATGCGGGCCGACCGCGAAGCGAAACTCGAAGCGCAGTTCGAGAAGCTACAGGAGTATGCGTCGCACTACGACGAGATTGCCGCAGACCCCGCGAGGCGTCAGGTGGTGCTCAACGGCATAGAGAACATCGGTGTCGGAACTCTTGAGGGATGGAAGTTCCAGGTCAAATCTATGGAACTCTTCGGCGGTAGCCTGCACGGCGAGTTCATGGACGATCGCACCGTGGTTGCCAAAGACGACGAGTTCCGGCTGAGGGACAGGGAGGCTACGGCCGCCTATGTCCTGTGTGCTGCGGCCGAGCAGGTGGCCGTGCAGTACTCGCAGGACTTCAGTCCCGAGCGGTTGAAGATGGAACGAGAGAGGGCGAACAAGCGCCTCGAAGAGTGCAACAAAGCTCGCTCAGCTGCGCAGGTCTCCCTGGATGACAGGGTCGAGCGTATGGTGGGTAATATTGCGGCAATCCCCGAGGAGGTCGATGACGGATACGAGAGGCAGAATCCTATTTTCGACGCTGTGCACGATGCTGCCGCTCTGGCAAACCGCCTTACGCCCCTCGTGGTGATTGGCGAGGGAAGAAGGAAGACGAAGCTGAGGAAAAAGGACCTCCACGAGGCCGTCTCCAAAGAGAGTCCCGTAAAGGACATCGCAGACGCTGAGACAAGGGTCATCGACCGCTTAGACTTCGCCTACAACAAGGCTGACTCAATTCTCGTTGACGAACAAGGCATCCGCTTTCTCAAGAAGAGGAATACCGAGAGTGCGGCCGAGGATGAGGAAAAGTAGTCGTATATCCCTCGTGCGGGACCGTCACTCAAAATAAACCTGTTTGCAGATGGGCCGTCAGCCGCCCCCGACATGGCAGCTATGGCATCGCTGAGAAACCTATAGCTATTCTCGCTTATGCCAAGAGCGTCTGCGCCCTCCTTTCACTCGTCTTCTTCGGCCAAAGCATCTTTAGCGGCCTCTAGGAACTCCATCGTCTGCGCGGCGCACGGGACAATGTGGTCTGTCAAATCGGCTACGTGATCGAGCCTGTTGCAGTTCACTAGGCCGTTCCCTGCACGCACGAGCTCGAGGATGAGCGCGTCGCGTGCGCGCTCCGCCTGCCGGCGCGTCTTGCCCTCGACCGTGTGGAACGTCCTCACGACCTCGCCCGTCACGGGGTCGGCGTGCGAGAGGACCGCCTCCCATCGGTCGCTGTTTCTCCGTCTCCTCAGGCCACGGCTGGTGTAGGTAAGGTCCTGCATCTCCACTTCCTTCCACTCGGTTTTCGACAGCCGTTTCTGACCGGCACTGTGTCCGCCAAAACGAGGCTGGAGATGCAAGAGAAGCAGAATCCTGCAGACCGTCGGAGACGCGAAGAGACACAAAACGCCTGCTCGGCGCAGTGCGTCCAGACGAGGTAGACGAGGGAGAATTTGCGGAACCTCCAGCTTGACTCGCTCATAACCCGGAGGTCGCAGGTTCAAATCCTGCCCCCGCGACCAGAAACACAATCCCGGCTTGCGAAGACAGGTCGGGGTTTTCTTTTGACCACCATGTGACCAACATTTGACCGCCAAAGATTTTTTCTGGCAGGTTAGAAGCCGCTCAGAAAACGGCGTAGCTGCGGCGTGACTGTGCGCCGGAGGCGTGTGCGTTAGCGTTGCGGCTGTGCTCGCCCTGACTGTCGTGCCCGTGCCACGCTCTTGACCCTAGGCCCTAGGCCCTAGGACCGGGTGCGCATTGGTTTTCCTTGCCTGGATTGTGCGGAATTTTGCTATAAGCTTTGCACATACGTGCATGCTGGCAGTGCCGCTCGGTAGAGGAGACTGGGGTGGTTGCTATGGCTCATACCTATGATTTGTTGGTTATCGGCTTCGGCAAGGCGGGCAAGACTATTGCGATGAAGCGGGCCAAGGCCGGCGATTCAGTTGCCCTAATTGAGAGAGACCCTCAGATGTATGGCGGCACCTGCATCAACATCGCCTGCATCCCGACCAAGACACTGCTGGTGGATGCCGACCGTCATAGGCGCGCCAGCGTTGGCGCCGCAGACCCCGCCGAGGCAGCCGCCGCGTTCGCGCGCTCCCAGGAGCACCGTGACGGCTTCATCGCCACGCTCAACGCCGCCAATCTCAAGATGGTGGCCGATGCGGGCGTTGAGGTCGTGGTGGGAGAGGCCCATTTCGTAGGTCCTCATGAGGTCGCCGTCGATACGGCGGAGGGCGTCGTGCGCATGAGCGCCCCGCGCATCGTGGTCAACACCGGGTCTGCCGCCTTTAGGCCCGACCTCCCGGGCATCGACTCGCCCCGCGTCTTCGACTCCACCTCTATCCAGCACATCGAGCATCTGCCTGCGCAGCTCGCCATCGTCGGCGGTGGTCCCATCGGCCTCGAGTTCGCCACGCTGTTCTCGGCGTATGGCACCAAGGTGACCCTGCTCGAGACGGCCGCGCGGCCCCTCTCCCGCTTCGACGAGGATGTCGCCTCCTGTGCCGCGGACATCCTGCGGGCCCGGGGCGTCGAGTTCGTCTGTCAGGCGCGGACGCAGCGATTCGAGGACGTGGACGGCACCGTGCGGGTGGTCCTGGAGGACGGCCGCAGCGTCGTTGCCGATGCGGCCCTCGTGGCCGTGGGTCGTCGCCCGGAAGTCGCTGCGCTCGATGTCGCTGCGGCGGGCATCGAGCTCACGGAGCGGGGCGCCATCAAGGTGGACGAGCACCTGAGGACCTCCGTCGAGGGCGTCTGGGCTGCCGGCGACGTGAACGGCGGCCCGCAGTTCACCTACGTCTCCTTCGACGACCACCGCGTGATTCTCGCCGACGCCTGGCCCGAGACCTACCCCGGCCTGGCGGGTCGCAGCACCGCTGGACGCACGGTGCCCACGACCACCTTCCTGGAGCCCCCGCTCGCGACGGTGGGCGTCTCCGAGGAGCAGGCTGCGGCTTCTGGCAGGCCGTATGCGGTGCGGAAGGCGCCGATCGCGAGCCTAGCGGTGATGCCGCGCCCCAAGATCCTCGGCGAGAGCGAAGGCATGGCGAAGTTCATCGTGGACACGGAGACTGACCTCATCCTCGGGGCGGCCCTGCTCTGCACGGACGCGCAGGAGCTCATCAACACCGTCGCCGTCTGCATGGCGCACGGCGTGAGCGCAACCGAGCTTGGGCAGGGCATCTACACGCATCCCAGCTCTTCGGAGGTATTCAACGCCCTGCTCGGCTAGCCAGAGGGGACGGGACTGCACCCTTTCTGATTTTTAGGAGACGCGCATGCAGCTGCCATTGGACAACAACGACCCTGGCTTCTTCGCCGAGGCGGACGAGAACCAGTACTTCGACCGGAAGAGTGCCCGGCTCAATCCCAAAGAGACGGCCCGGCACATCTGCGCCTTCGCCAACGCGTCGGGCGGCAAGCTGGTCATCGGGATAGAGGATGACGGCACGGTGACCGGGTTCAAGAGGGGCGGAGCGCGCAGCATCGAGGAGTTCGAACAGGCGGCGCTCGCGGGGTGCGAGCCCGTGCCGGAGGTCCATCCCGCGCGAATCCCCGTAACCAACTCGCGAGGAGAGGACGACCGCATCCTCGTGCTCGAAATAAGCCCCTCGTCGGGTCACGTCATATCCAGGCGCAGCGACAAGGCGGTCTTCCTGCGCTAGAAGGACAGCAGCGTCGAGCTCGAGCGCGACCAGGTGTTGGCGCTCGAGTACGACAAGAACCAGCGCCGCTACGAGGACGAGGTGCAGGAGCGCTCCTCGATAGGGGACGTGGACCCCGAGGTGATGGCCCGCTACAAGGCCGAGCTCGGCACGGAGGCGAGCGACGAGCAGGTCCTCCGGAGCCGCGGCTTCCTCCAGGACGGCCACCTCACCAACGCGGGAGTCCTCCTCTTCTCGGAGAGCCCCGCCAGATTCATGCCGTGGGCGCGGGTGCGCGTCATCCGCCTCGACGGCAGCAAGATGGAGACGGGGCGCAGGCTCAACATAGTCAAGGACAGGACCTTCGACGGGCCGCTCCCCAAGACCATCGATGGCGCGAAGGAGTTCATCTCGAGCCAGCTGAGGGAGTTCCAGTACCTCGGGGACGACGGCAGGTTCAAGGTCATACCGGAGTACCCGGAGTTCGCCTGGTTCGAGGGGCTCGTTAACGCGGTCACACACCGCGACTACGCGATGAGCGGCGACCACATCCGCGTGATGATGTACGACGACCGCCTCGAGATAACGAGCCCGGGCAAGCTCCCCAACATCGTGACGCTCGAGAACATGAAGTACACCCGCTGGTCGCGCAACCCTACGATCGCGCGCACCCTGGTCGAGTTCGGCTGGGTCAGGGAGCTCAACGAGGGCGTGCAGCGCATATACGACGAGATGGTGAGCTTCTTCCTGAGGGAGCCCACCTTCTCGGAGCCGAACGGCGCCTCGGTGAGGCTCACGCTCGAGAACAGCGCGACCTCGCGCGTCCTGCGCCGGGGCGACACGATCGCGAGTGACATCGGCAAGGACGCGCTTGGCGCCCTGGGCGAGTACGAGCTCGCCGCCCTCCAGTACGTGTACGGGAGGGGGCGGGTGACCGCCAGAGAGCTCGCCGACCACCTCGGCCGCA
Organism: Olsenella sp. DNF00959; assembly: GCF_001553055.1. NCBI lineage: Bacteria > Bacillati > Actinomycetota > Coriobacteriia > Coriobacteriales > Atopobiaceae > Olsenella > Olsenella sp. DNF00959. The sequence continues at coordinate 126,181 of NZ_KQ960127.1, forward strand.
GCGTAAAGGTCTCGCGACCAGCCCTCAAGTCCCTGGTAAAGAAGGGGATTCTGGACTGGCACGGCAACAGCGCCCACGACCCGTCGCAGTACTATTCCCTGCATGGGTCCAAGTAGGTTCGAGTAGGTTCGAGTAACGCCGGCCCGTCCGAGGGCCTCACAGGTAAAGGGGCCCGTGGAGGTCGAACCTCGGGTTCGAGTAGGCTCTAGCGGCGCGGCTACATCCAGCGCAGCGCGATGCGCGCGACGGCCTTCAGCAACCGCAGTAGTGCCCTAAGCGCCCTCATGGCCGGCCTCCCTCCGCTTGGCCTCGGCGAGCATGGCCTCTAGCTGTCCCACGGTGAACGTGAGGCCCTCCGACTCGGCGGCTGGCTGTGCGACCTGCGGCTCCCAGAGCGCCGGCGAGCTCATGTCCAGGTCGAAGCTCTCGTCCACCTTGCCCACGGCGGCCCTCTTTGCCTCCGGGTCCACGTCCGCGTAGATGTCGAGCGTCATGTTCACGCTCGCGTGCCCCAGGTAGCTCGCCACGGTGCGCACGTCGCAGCCGTTCCCGATCATCATGGTGGCGAAGATGTGCCGAAGGTCGTGGAACGTGCAGTCGAAGCCGTTCATCTTGCAGAACGCCGAGAAAGTCCTTCCCCAGCTGCGTGGGGTTGTAGGGCCTGCTCTCGGGCTCCTGTGTCCCCAGTACGAAGGGGTCGCCGGCGGGGACTCCCATCTTGGCCAGCACGCGCCGGGAGTCGGCGCGCTTGGCCCTGAGGGTCGCCGCCGTGTGCGCCGTGAGCGGTATGGTGCGCGCGGAGCTTCCGGTCTTGGGTTCCTTCAGGTAGAAGCCGCCCTCGCCGTTGCCCAGCGCGTGGGAGACGGTCACGGTGCCGTCGCCCCCCACGTCGCTCCAGCGCAGCGCGCACACCTCGCCGCGCCTCATGCCGGTGGTGAGCGCGAGCTCTATGGCCAGGCCCAGCGGGCTCGTTGCCTCGGCCGCGACGGCGAGCCTCAGCATGCGCGTGCGCTCGGCGCGATCGAGCGCGTTTATGGGCGTCTTCACCCACTTGGGCGGCTTGCAGAACTCGCAGACATTCTTGCGCACCAGGTCCTGCGACATCGCCCACTTGAGGCCTGCTTCAGCAGGCGGAAGGGCTTGGCCACCGACTTCGGCGCGTAGCCGTCGGCGGTCATGCGGGCCATCCAGCCGTTGACGTCGGCCACGGTGAGCGCCGAGAGTCTCACGTCGCCCAGGTAGTGGCAGATCTGCTTTGTCTCGGCGCGGTAGCTGCGTACCGTGGAGGGCTCTATCGTCTTGGAGCCCTCCTTGTAGCGCAGGAACGCGTCCATGAAGTCGCGAACGCACACGTTGGACGCCGCGGTGCCGCCCTCCAGCTCGAGCTGCACTATGCTATGAGTTCGTCGCGCGCCTTCTCGGCTGCCCGCCTCGTCCTGCCCCTCGCGATGCAGTAGAGCCTCTCGGGCTCCCCGGTTATCGGATTCCTGCGGGAGAGCGTCACCTCCCACTGGTCGGTGTCGCCGCGCCTCCTCAGGCCCCCTGCTCGCGTACTCCATCGGTCCTCCAAACGTCCGTTTTCCACAGCCATTTGTTAACCGACATTCTCACCGACATCAGAACCAACAAATGACCGACAAACGGATGTCGGAAGGACAGGAAACCCAGAGCGCACAGAACGTGGAGAATGGGAAAACCACAGTTCAGGTACCGTTCGCTGCAATTCTGGAATCGCTGGAACTGGTATGAAACGCCCTCTGGGTCGCTCATAACCCGGAGGTCACAGGTTCAAATTCTGCCACCGCGACCATAAAACTGGAGGTCAGCGGCGAAAACCCCTGGCCTTTCTTATAATGCGAGAGAAGCGTTGTCAAGCGGCCTGCCGTCACTTCCAGCCAGGCGTGGGCCTGGGGGCACGCATCTCTTGGTCGACGCTTGCCTGGCAAGCTAATGTTCGCGGGCTTGTGCCCGCGCCCCTGCCGGTCATAGGGCCCAGCAATTGGTAGGGAGGCGTGGTGCCGCAGTTCGATTCTTCGCCTGGGAGCCTCGTGCGAACGTCAGTCTTTGTGGCGGACGCAGCCTTGCGGTTGTCCAAAAAAGGAGTCGCGAGCGGCTCCCGGCGGTGCGTCGAGGGCCGCAGGCCCTCCTGGCAGAGATGCCCATGGGATACGGGGGAACTATCTGTGATAGGTGCCTTCCGCCCCACGGCCTATCTCCCAGACCCAGCAGGCGAGCTCGCGGGCGCAGGCGTTGCCGCGCGGGCGTATGGCGGCAGTGGGCGCGCCCCACTCGCCGGGGAGCCGCTTGGGCCTTGCCGAGCAGCTCGCATGGTGCCAGGCGCTCTCGACGGGCGTCCTCCTCGACGCGGAGTTGCCCGCTTTGGCGATGTGCCCCGTCTCCTCCCTCTCGCCTGACGAGTGCTCGGAGGGGACGAGTCCGCACCAGCTCGCATACTCCGGTGCGGCGGGGAACCCCGAGAGGCAGCCAGCCTCCGCGGCCAGGCAGAACGCGCTTATCTCGTCTATGCTCCTGACGCAGGAGAGGGCGCGCACGGTGGCGGCCCACCTGCCCTTGCGCGCTCCTTCCTTTACCCGCCTCTCGAGCTGGCGCCTGTCGGTCCCGGCGCACCTCACGCAGGTCAGGTGGTGCAGGAAGGTCTGGCGTGCCGTCCCGCCAATGAGGATGCGGGCCACACGGCTCCGCGGTCTTCGAGCTCACGCCCGAAGGCGAGTTCACCGAGCAGGTGGTGCGCGACGACCTCGCGCTCGTGAAGGTGGCGGACGGCACCAGCAGCGACTCGCGGGCGTGCCCTTCAAGATCACCAGCAAGACCACGGGCGAGAGCCACATGATCGTGACCGACGGCAACGGCCAGGCCTCCACGGCTGCCAGCTGGAACGCCCACACCAAGGACACCAATGGCGGCACGGCGGACTCCGGCGTGTGGTTCGGAGGCTCCGACCCCGACGACGCCAAGGGCGCGCTGCCCTACGACGACTACACGGTCGAGGAGCAGCCCTCAGAGGCCAATGCCGACCGCGCGCTCATCCCGGCCTTCGACGTCTCGGTCCACCGCGATGGCGTGACCGTGGATCTGGGCACGCTCACCAACGATGCGCCGCCCACGCAGACGCCTCCCGCGTCCGGCGTGCAGACCGAGGCGACCGACGCGGACGACGGCGACCACGAGGCCGTGGCCGACGACTCGGTGACAATCATGGACACCGTCTCCTGCACGGGGCTCACGCCCGGCGAGGAGTACACGCTCACCGGCACGCTCGTGGACAAAGAGACCGGCGAGCCCGTCCGCTCGGACGGCAAGGCCGCCACCTCCACCGTGGCCTTCGTGCCCGACGCGGCGGACGGCACGCAGGAGGTCGCCTTCACCTTCGACGGCGCGGAGCTCTCAGGGCACGCGGTCGTGGCCTTCGAGTCGCTCACCCTGGACGGCCAGGAGGTCGCTTCGCATGCCGACGTGAACGACGAGGGGCAGACCGTGGAGCTCGTGCCGCCCGAGACCCGCGAGGCGCCGGCGCCCGGCGGCAAGCTCCCGTAGACGGGAGACGAGCTGCCGATAGTGGGCATCTGCGCCCTGGCTGCGGCGGGTTGTGCCGCCACCGTCATCGGCATCGCGCGCAGCATCGGCCCGCGCCGCGAGGAGGACGAGGGAGAGGATGGAGCATCGTCGCCTGCATAGCCGGCTTCCTCTCCGGCTTCGTGACGCTCGCCGCCTACGCCTGTTGTAGGGCGTCCGGCGCAGCGTCGCGGGCGGAGGAACGGGAGCGATAAGAATACGAGAGAGAATGTGAACGAAATGCACCCCGGTCATCCGAGGCGCATTCTGCTATCAGTTCGGTGTTTGCCCTATTGTCAGAAAAACAGCTTCCAGGCACTTAGCTCCATGTTTTCGTGCTAAGTGCTTTTGCGATTTCTTGTACGTCAGGGAGACTGTCAGCGCCTAAAACATCAGTGAGGTCGAAGATCCTTGCTCCCATTGGAGCGTACGGGGTGACTTTTCTGAAATCAGTCTCAACAAATTGGTCCACGAAAAAGTATCGATGCTTTTCTGCGGCCAAATCATAGCCGTAATTTTTCCCGTCCTTTATCGCCTCAACGATTGTGTCCATGTGTTCTTTTGTGCACTCCCCGAATTCAGGCTGATACCGCATTTTCCCAGATTCTTCCCACGCTACAATGCGCGCGCAGATTTTCCCGATCGCCCGGATACTCTTGTTTTTGTACAAGCCGAGATAGTCATGTGGTCTAAATCCATGTTCGGCTTTGTCGTAGTACAGACCGCTCTTCTTATTGAAGTCAAAGGTGGTGCCGCATAGCCGCATGCGCAGGTACTTCCAAGAGTCCTGCTCGACAATCAGATTGTCATGGCGGCAGTAGTCGATGTAATCGTCGAGCACCTCCTGCATATCGTAATCATGGTCATCGAGGACGTCCTGAACCGCATCTGCCAACTCTTTGAATGTCATGTTTACATGAACGATGCCAAATTTTTCGCCCGAGGCTTTTTTGTGCTTTGATATCTCAGCCTCGACGAGCTTCTTCATGCTTTCACTCATTGGAATAGGTGCAAGCGTAACTAGCCGCTTGTATTTTTGATCGTCGAATGCAGCAAGGTGATTCACTAACTGATTCAGATCGAACTTATCGGACCGTTTTGTCTCCACGACGACCTTGAAGCTTTCTTGGGTAATCGTCGCGTCGGGAACGCTGGACTCGTTCTTCTCCTGCAGGGTAAAAGTAACCTCCGGTTCAAAAGCATCGGATTCTGCCTTTAGAAAGCGGAAGAACTTATCGGGGGAATACTGGTATAGGCGCGATAGTAACAGCATCGTGTTCGCAGTCGCAACGTTTTCTTTTTGCTGGTAGCGTTGGAAGTAATGAATTTTCATTTTTCACCTGGCTAATAACGTGCTTTGCCTTAAGAGGATTATTGCATCTGCAGGGTTGAGCTATGCGTATTTTCTAGGTAAGCGGACCCTTGCTGAATCTCTCATCAGTATTTTCTTGATTGGCACACGTCATCTCATGCATCCCCTCCACAAGCGCATACGTCGCAGGGTCGAAGCCCATCTGTCGGCAGACCTCGGCTTCCACGTCGATGCCGTCTGCACCATCGCCTACAAGCATGCTGAGCGTTTGGTGCGCCGAGACCGCCTGGGCGGGCAGGCCGTCGGCGATGCGCGAGGCCCATGCGAGGCGGTTGCAGTCCACGAGGCCGTCCCCCACGCGCAGGAGCGCGAACTCGCCGTCCACCGTCACCATGGACAGCTGCGGCACGTCCTCGCTGTCCGCCACGACGACGCAGAGCCCGTCGAGCCTGCGGGCTATGGGGAGGCCCTCCGGCCCGGCGGGTGCGTCCTGGCCCGGCGCGGGGTACCAACGCATGGAGAGGAGCAGCATGCCGCCATCGCGCATGGCTCCGGATAGGTCGAGCGACCAGTTTGTAGCGACGTTCCCGCGGTACATGCTCGCGTCGGTGAGGTTGGCGGTGTCGAACGCATCCATGCGCCCGTCCTGGTAGTAGGTCTTCACGATCATCGCTGGCTTTCCCTTCCGTCATCACGCTGGCGTGCGCGCTGGTGTTCGCTTGCGTGTTCTGGGGCGTTACCACGTTGCGCGCTTGCGCCTTGGGCGCGGGAGAAGGGCTTCGACGGTCTCGACGCATAGCGCCGCCCTCCTTGAGAATGCCGAGGCTTTGCACGTAGGCGGCCATATCGGGGTTGCCTGCGCCCTTGGTGGCGAGGTCCGCTGTCGTGCGGATGCGGTTGTCCTTGAGCCACGCGAGCGCCTCGGAGAGCCTTTCGAGCTCCGAGAGGTCGCCAAGCTCAACGGCGGAACGCGCGAGCTCTGCAGCCCTGCGCTCGCCTGCGTCCGCGATGTGCCCTGCCGCTCCCAGCGAGAAGCTGCGCATGAGCGACTCGCGCCCGTAGCCGAGACCCAGGCTCTCGCCCGAGACGCGCCAGGTGGGGTGCCCGGAAAGCGAGAACACCCAGTCGCGCCGGCGTGCCTTGGCGGAGTTGTCCTCGACCTCCACGCCCAGGCTCTTGAGGAGCCCCCCGAACTCGTCTTCGCTCCTCGTGACGGAGCGTGCAATGCGGATGCGGGCGCGGATGTCCGCCACCCAGGAGTAGCCACCCTTCTCGGCGATCTCACGCTCCGCGCGGCGCACGTGCTCGGCCTGCAGCGTGCGGGGACGCACGCGCCCGCGTGTGGAAGCCCTCTCCTCGGCGCTGTCGAAGTCCGAGAGCCCGCGTTCCTTGGCCATGCGTTGCAGGGAATGCTTGAGCTCCTCGGGGTCGGGGTCCTGAAGGCGGCGTCCCGTGGCGATGTTGGTGTTGTTCACGACCACGTGGGCGTGCGGGATGCGCCCGGCGTTGTCGTCGTGGTAGACGATGGCGACCTCGTAGTCGACGAAGTGCTCGCGCGCCCAGGCGACCGTGAGCTCGCGGAGGGCGTCCAGCCCCACGTGGTCCTTGGGGTCCGGCGAGAGCACGTAGTGCTTGTAGGTGCGGCAGGGTCTGCCTCCCCAGGGCGTGTCGTTTCGCCAGCTAGCGCGTGTGCCGTCCATTGCTGTCGCCCAGTCGAAGGCGGTGTCCTCGCGCTCGGGGACATCGAGGTTCAGGTAGTCGGCGGCGAGGGCCCGTTCGTTCTTGGTGAGGTAGCGGTAGACGCCCCGGCAGGACGTGTGACCGGATATGGGCTTGAGTAGTGGCATGGACATCCGCCTATAAGAAGAGCAGGCGCGACTCTGCCACCTTGCGCACGGGAACGGCGATCTCATCCGCTCTCTCGCGCAGGCGCTCCAGCTGCCGCTCCACCGAGGCGAGCTCCTCCAGGACGTCGGATGCGTCCATGGCCTCGCGTCTGAGGTAGTAGGCGATGCGGTTCAGGGCGTGGGCTGCCTGGTTCTGCTGGTAGCCCCACTGGTTGAGCTCGCGGTAGAGGCGGTTGGCGCAAGCGAGGTCGAGCACCACGTGGCGGCGTGCCGCGACGTCCTTCGCCGGCAGCTGCAGGAGTAGCCTCACGAGCGCGGATGTGGTGATGTCCAGTGTGCCCGCGAGCGTCTGCGCGCGTTCGATGTCTGACGCACTCACGCGCACGTGCAGGCGCCTGTCGAATCTCTCCATGGTCCCCCCTAGGCGCCGAGAGGCGGCGCGTCTTGCCCGGGCATCCGTCCGGGCTTCCCAGGGGCGCGGGGCATCCCCCGCAGGGGAGCGTATCGCGTGCGCACGCGCGCGTGCTCCCGTCGCTCGGCATCCGGGTGGGGTGACGCGCCATCGAAGCGGCAGCGCGATGGGCGCGGCCCCCGGTGCCGACAAGCGCTATCTCGTGCGTTGTGCGCACAAGATAGGCTGCTCGCTTCATTCCATGGCAAGCTCGATCACCTCCTCTATCCAATACAACGAATGATTCGCTCAAGATGTGCGCCCCTTGGTGAAAAAATTGAGAAGTCCCGCCGGGCGCATCGCGGGAGCAGCGTTTGAGCGCACGAAAAGGGGCCCTTGACGATGGTCCGGAAAGAATTCTCTTGCGGGACGTATGCTCGACCAAATCGCGGGTTTGCTTCTCACTATCCGGTCAACTCCTGCGCCGAGGAGTTGAGCGCTCGTGTTGAAGACGAGCTCTTAATGGGAGGACATGGCCGGACCCCGATTCCTCCAAGGCAGATCTGCTGTAGGTACAGATCATACAATGGAAAATGATGCGATGACGGAAGCGGCTTGGACTGTGCTTTCCTCTGCGCTTGCAGCTTTGTCTGTTATGTATTATTGTGAGTAATACATACGATACAGACATCGTTGGAGGCTCACACCATGCTCCTGCAGCTGGACTTCTCAACCGCGACACCCATCTACCAGCAGATCCGCGATCAGATCGTGCGGGGCATCGCCGAAGGCGAGCTTGCGCCTGGTGAGCGCCTGCCGACCGTGCGGGCGCTCGCATCGGAGTGCGGCGTCAACGCCATGACGGTGAGCAAGGCCTACCAGCTCCTCAAGCAGGAGGGACACGTGCGCGGCGACCGGAGGGGTGGCACCTTCGTGTGCGAGCCCGATGGCAGCTCAGACCCCGATCCCGGCATCGTGGACGCGCTGCGGATGCGCCTGGCTGAGCTGGTGGCCGGTGGGATGTCAGGCAAAGAGGTTCTCGCGCTCTGCGAGCGCCTGCTGGATGAGATTGCGTATCGCTAGAAGTAAGGAAGTTTATGATGAGCACTGCGACTATCCTATGGCTCTCCTGCAGCTGGATTCCACTCCTCATATGGTGGACGCTCAGGAACAGCGCGCGCTTCAAGAAGAACATTGTCATCGGCGTCACCTTCCCGCGCGAGGCGCGGGAAGACGTGCAGGTAAAGGCGCTTCTTACCAGCTACCGTCGCCTACAGCTTGCGTGCGCTATCGTGCTCGTGGCTGCGGCACTTGGCGGTGCGGCGACAGGAACGGTACGAGCGTGGGCCGGGTTGAGCATGTTCTGCTGGAGCGTCTGGATACTTGTGGTCTGTATCGTGCCCGAGGTGATCTACGCGCTCACCAACCGCAGGCTCGCGGCCCTGAAGGACGAGCGAGGCTGGCGGACCAGAGGCGCCGCGACCCAGCGCGTGACGGTGGCCGATATCGGGGCGGCCGCGCAGTCGTACCCGCGCGTCTCGAGCATATGGTTTGTCCTCATCTGCGCGACGAGCCTGGTCCCCGCCCTGCTCGATCGTGACAACTTAGTAATCTACCTGCTGTTTGCCGCATGCGTGCTCATGATGTGGGCAATCTTCCGTTGGTGCTACCGCAATCGCAGCGAGGTGGTGGACGACAACACCGCCCTCACGCAGACGCTCACGCGCATACGCCGGCGCGCCTGGGCGAGGGTGTTCCTCGTCGCGGCGGCGTCTTTTGCATTCATGAGCTGGGCGCAGCTCCTCTTCCAGGGTTCAGCCAATCTGTACTTTATCGGTATGATGCTTCCCTGCACGGTCCTCGGAATCGTGGCGTTTGCAACCGAGATGCGCGTGCGCAGCCTGCAGGAGCGTCTTACAAAGGCCAGCGGCGAGGGCCTCTACGTGGACGAGGACGATCACTGGATCTTTGGCATCTTCTACTATAACCCCGACGATGCCAAGCTCATAGTGAACGAGCGCGTGGGCATCAACACGTCGATCAACCTGGCACGGCCGGCGGGAAAGGCGATTGTAGTGGCCCTCGCTTGCTTGCTGCTCTGCCTGCCCGTGGCGGGAGCGTTCATGGCGGAGGAATTTGGAGCTCCTGTGACGCTTGAGCTGAGCGAGCAGACGATTCGGGCACACCACTCGCTCACAACCTATGAGATTGACATGGACGACGTGGTGTCTGTGGAGCTGGTTGACCAACTTCCCCAGATGACGCGCACGTTTGGCGGCGCGAGTGAAACCTTCCTCGAAGGTAACTTCTCAAGTGACGCGTACGGATCGCTCAAGGTGTGCCTGGACCCCGAGGTCGGCCCCTGGCTCCTCGTGCGGACGAGGAGCGGCACAACCTACCTTCTGGGCGCGAGCGACACGGCGCAGACCGAGACCGTTTACGAGGAAGTCACCTCGGCCTTAGTCGATGCATAGTGGGACATGTCACCGACTTCCCGGCCAAAAACGGCTAGTCCTCCCAGAAGAGCTCGTCCAGCGTTCGGTCGAGGGCCTTGCAGATGGCGCGGCAGAGCCTGATTGTGGGGTTGTAGTCACCGCGCTCGATGGAGGATATGGTCTGCCGCGATCCCGACTGACCCGGAAAAGACCTCGGCTATGCCCACGAGGGTCATGAGGAAGGTCCAGGTTTTTCAGGCCCCACTGATGCCGAAGTAGTCGCCCCGCGCTATGCCCGGAGGCCCGGGGCAGCCGCTTTGGGGCCTACCTCCCGTCGCTGAGGACGTTCTTGTGGTGGCGCAGGAGGGCCTTCTCGGAGCCCGTCACCAAGAGGCTCACGATGTCGTAACCTCCACCTCGGCCTCGGCGAGGTAGGCCGCCGCGATGCGCTCGAAGCGCCCCTGGTCGGGCTCCTCACGGGGCATGTCGTAGCCCCCGCACTTGGTGGCGGTGTCCACGAAGACGAGCTCCTCGTCGTCCATGGCGATGGGGTCGATGCTGCCCGAGTCGCGCGCCCAGCCCTCCTCCAGGACCTCGACGCCCCTGTGCCTCAGGTACGCGCGGATTGCCGCGTGCGGCCTCTCGTCGATGCTCTTTCCCATGGCTGTCTGCCTCCTCGTGTTGGGGCCCGCCCCCTTGGCGCGCCTTGTGGTGCGGATGGCGCCTGCGGGAAAGCGGCAGCGCAAGGGGCAAAAGCGAAACGCGGATGCGCCCGAGTTTTCCGAGGGGCGCCTTGTGCCTCTCGGAAAAGTTTTCGCGCCCCTTGCTCTAGAGCGACCGTGGGCGAGTCTTCGCTCCCAAGGCGAGGCGGGGTGGGGCGTGCGCGGAGGCTGCCCGTGGGATTGCGGCGATGCGGTTGCCGCGAGGCGTTGCGTGTCTGTGCGATGGGGTGCCTGCGTGGATGCCGTGCAGTGTGCGGTGGCCATGCCCGTGAGGTGTCCCGGGCTCTTCGTGCGTTGGTGTGCCCGTTGGGATGTGTGGGGTCTCGGCGTCCGCTGTGGCATTGCGTCTGGTGACGGGTTGAGAGGGTTGCTCCGCTACCGCGTAGATCATCTCGACGGGAGGTCGGTCCATGCCGCTGTCTCTGCCTTCGGGCTCGGGGTGGGGCATTCTACTGATATATAGGCATGGAAGTGAGCATAAACTGTACTCACTACGCCTATTGCTGCGTAGCTCTAAGGTCGCAAACTGCGACCTCAAAGATGTTACACGTTTTAATCTCTTACTCGCCGAGCGCGGCGATAATCGATTCAATGATGCTCGAGCCTTCGAGCTTGGTGATGGCGAAGCTCTTCTTGCCTGCGTCCTTCAGCGATGCTCCAATCAGGTAGCCCTCGGCTCCGTCCAGGATGAGGAAGCGGTCGTGGAACGAGGCCGTGTGCCTGACTTCGAGCGTCGGGTACTGCGCGTTGAAGGTGGCAATGTCGCGTTCGGTAAGGCAGGTCTTGGGATGCGTCCACACGGTGGCGGAGATGCCTGGCCGCTTCTTGGCGAGAATGTTGAGCGTGCCCGTGTCCACATAGCCGTCGACCAGGACAATCTCGCGCTTTGCTCTTTGCACGAGCGAAATTAGCAGCTCGAACGCATCGTAGACCTGTCCCTCGAAGAAGACCTTCTGGTTCGGCTCCTCGTGGGTCTCCATGTAGTCGAAGACGCGCTCGAAGCGCTCGTCGGTGGCTTTCTGGTATTCCAGCTGCCTGAGCTCAACCGTGCGGATCTGCTCGAACATGTGGGCATTGTCCGCGATGAAGTGGTGCATCTCGACGAAGGCATTCATGATTTTGATACTCACGTCGATTGCTGTGTCGCTGCGCAGCACTGCAGAGAGCATCGACACGCCCTGCTCAGTGAAGACACGCGGCATATAGCGCCACCATGTGTCCTGGTTGCCCAGCTCAGGGCGTAAGGTCACAATTTGTGACCTTAGATCTTCTGCTTCTTCCCGCGTGATGCGGAAGCAGAATCTCTCCGGGAAACGCCTGGAGTTCCTACTTACTGCCTGATTGAGCACCTTAGTCTCAACGCCATACAGCTCGGCGAGATCGCTGTCGAGCATGACCTGCTGGCCTCTCACGGTATAGATCATGTTCCTGATCTGCATGTCATCTGAGAGAGCAATTGATGCCTCCGTCTTGGCGGGTTCTTTATCGGGCATAGCCGTGGCCTTTCTGCGCGAGCCGTTGATGCAATTTTATCAAGCGCGCGCTCACATCCATCGCGATACGGCGCGGAAGAGCCAGCGCACGAAGCGCCAGACGAGCCTAAAGACGCCCATGACCCGCCTCCTTCTCCTCTGCTGCGGCGAGCATCGCCTTGAGCTGGTCAACCGAGAAGCTGAGCGCGCGCTTGCGACGCTTGGGCGCGCCGAGGACGTTGTCCATGATGGCGTCGCCGTAGCCGCTCATCTTTGCGTCGAAGCTCTCCTCGACCTTGCTCACGGCGGCGCGCTTGGCCTCCGGGTCCACGTCCGCGTAGATGTCCAGCGTCATCGACACGCTCGCGTGCCCCAGGTAGCTCGCCACGGTCCGCACGTCGCAGCCTCCCGCGATCATCATGGTGGCGAAGGTGTGCCTGAGGTCGTGGAAGGTGCACTTGAAGCCGTTCATCTTGCAGAAGGCCGAGAAGTCCTTCCCGAGCTGCGTGGGGTTGTAGGGCCTGCTCTTCTCCTCCTGCGTGCCCAGTATGTAGGGGTCGCCGAAGGGAAGAGCGAACTCGTTGGCGATGCGCACGGCGTCCGCCCTCACCAGGCGCAGCATGTCGAAGGTGCGCCGGGTGAGGGGGATTGTCCTCAGGGAGCTCGAGGTCTTGGGCTCCTTCACGTAGAAGCCGCCGTCGCCGTTTCCCAGGGCGTGGCTCACGGTTATGGTGCCGTCATCGGAGAGGTCAGACCACTTGAGCGCGCAGACCTCGCCGCGCCTCATGCCCGTGGTGAGGGCGAGCTCTATGGCTATGCCCAGGGGCGCCGGCTGCGCGCGCCTCGCCAGCTCCAGCATGCGGGTGCGCTCCTCGCGCGGCAGGGCGTTGATGGGCGTCTTCACGCGCTTGGGCGGCTTGCAGAAGTCGCAGGGGTTCTTGGTGATGAGGTCCTGCGCCATGCCCCACTTGAGCGCCTGCTTGAGCAGGCGGAAGGGCTTCGACACGCTCTTCGGCGCGTAGCCGTCGGCGCTTATGTCGCGCATCCAGCCGGACACGTCCTCCACTGAGAGGCCCGCCAGGCGGACGTTCCCGATGTAGGAGTCTATCTGGCGCGCCTCGGCGCGGTAGCCGCGCGCCGTCGAGGGCTCTATGGTGCCCGAGCCCTCCTTGTAGGTGAGGAACTGCTCCATGAACTCGCGCACGCTCATCGAGGAGCCGACGGCTCCTCCCTTGCGCTCGAGCTCCAAGATGAGCGCGTCGCGTGCGCGCTCTGCCTGCCGGCGCGTCTTTCCCTCGACCGTATGGAACGTCCTCACGACCTCGCCTGTCACGGGGTCGGTGTGCGAGAGGACCGCCTCCCATCGGTCGCTGTTT
>NZ_KQ960127.1:139408-255927 GCF_001553055.1 Olsenella sp. DNF00959
CGTCTCCTCAGGCCACGGCTGGTGTAGGTAAGGTTCTGCATCTCCACTTCCTTCCACTCGGTTTCCAACAGCCGTTTCTGACCGACATTGTGACCGCCAAATGACCGCCAAATGACCGCCAAAACGAGGTTGGAGATGCAGAAGAAGCAGATTCCTACAGAACGTTGGAGACGCGAAAAAACACAAAACGCCTGCCCAGCGCAATGCGTCCAGACGAGGTAGACGAGGGAGAATTTACGGAACCTCCAGCTTGACTCGCTCATAACCCGGAGGTCGTTGGTTCAAATCCAGCCCCCGCGACCAAAAACACGTTTCCGACCTGCGGAAACAGGCCGGGAATTTTTTTGACCGACACGTGACCGATACGTGACTGACATCGCTACCGACATCTTACCGACAAGTGCGAAAGCGCGCGGCGAGGCAAGGACGCGCGTCGATATTGCTGATCTCAGGGCGTGCGGGCAAACGCATATTCGCCATCCTCGGGCAGTCGGCTGCCTCCCGGCGTTACCAGCCCATGCGCGTGAAGTCGGACGAAACGTGACGGACGCGCCAGATCTCGACGAAACCCTCGGCGTCGTTCACCCAGTAGAAGACCTTGAACCGGCCGGAGTTCGCGCTGCGGTACTCGTGCACGAGACCGTGCTCCCCGTCGAACTGGTAGACGGGGAACCACAGGGGGTGCTCAGCGATCTCGCGTATCTTTGCGTCTATGTCGTCCGACACCTCGTCGGCGGCGCCGGCCCCGCGCGTCTCCGCGACCCAGTCCTCGATGCCGCAGAGATCGTTGTCCGCGAGTTCGGTGAGCCTGAACCTCATAGCGCGGCCGACCCGGGGCGGCGGGCGTCCTTGCGCGCCTGACGGCGTCTCTCGTACTCGTCCTCCGACACGAACGTGAGCTTGCCGGCGCGCTCAAGATCCTCAGCCTCGGCTAGGGCACGCGCGACGGAGCGCTCCTGCGAGGAGGCCGCCGCATTCCACTCGTCGTAGTCGACCATGGCCCAGCGGGGGCGGCCGTTCTGGGTGAGAACGACGACCTCGCCCTCGTCGGTGTAGCGGGACACGGAGCGAATGTCGGACCTGAAGTCGCTCACGGGGACTATCTGGGGCATGCCCTTCTCCAATCAGAAGAAATTTCTTCTGTCCAAGTGTATAACACGAGCGGTCTATGGGGACGCAGGCGTTGTTGACGCGCCACTTCTCTCTGGAACAATTGACCCCAGAACGCCCCGTGCATGTCCTTCGCATGCGCGGGGTGCGTGCCATCGCCCGCAAAGACGAACGATGTGCCGGTTTGGAGCAACGGCAATGGACATGCGCCGATATGTGGCGGACGGACGCATTCGCTGACAAGGTCTTCTCGGGGAACTCCGCTGCGACCTGCTGCGCGTGCTCGGCTTGGAAGAGGAGGTCCGCCCGCTTGAGCCAGACCTTGACCGTGCAAGCGGCTCGACGGATTGCTCCAGCACGTCACGACGACGGCTTCGGAGTACGACTGTGTATCCTGCTCGTTTGCACTGAAGCGCCGTAGCCGTTGGCTCTGGGTCCTGGATGCCGCGTCCCACGCGTTCGCCTGTGTTTCTTGCATGCGCATCAATGCGCGCAAGGCCCTATAGTGGCTCGCTCCCTTGTCTCAGGATGCTGAGATACTCCTCGTACTGGAACGTGCGATAGCGGCGCCTGCCAGCCTCACGCTGCACGAGAATCCCGAGCCTTTCGAATCCCTCCACTAGCTTGCTGGCAGTGGTTCGGGCGATGTCCAGCTTTTCGGTGACGTCGCTGATGCCCATGAAGGGACTTGCCTCGAGGAGGCCCAGCAGACGCTGACCATTCTGTACAGACGCCCCCGTTGCCTTGCCCAGCCTCTCTAGGTTGCGTCGGCGAAGCTCGACGAGCCGATTCAGCGATTCGATGGCGTCATCGGCGCTTTTGGTGAGGCACTTGCATAAGAATGCGACCCACTCTTCATGGGCTCCCCTCTGCCTCACATTCATGAGTCTTGTGTAGTACTCGGACCTGTTTAGCTTCAGGTAATACGAGGGATAGAACACGGCACCTGTCAGCACTCCATCGTTAAGCAGGGAGAGCGTAAGGAGCAGCCTTCCGAGCCTGCCGTTGCCATCCAAAAAGGGGTGGATGGTCTCTCAAATAGGCTCTAACGACGTTTTTCGGTCAAAAAAAGTCGTTAGAGCGACCCGAGTGGCTCTAACGACTTTTGGGTGACGTTACACATCCTGCACAGCATTTCGAAAACTGGGATAGCCAGGTCACGTGCAATTTGGGATATGAGAGGAGCCCTCCAGGCTTCTGGGGGCTCCTGCGCCATCGCCGGCTTGTCCTTCTCGCTACGGGTGCACGACGCTTACGCGCTCGCCGACGTGCTCGCCGGACTCGGCGAGGTCGACCATCGCGATGGCGTAGTCGGCGTAGGAGATGACGGGTCCCTGGGAGCCGACCATGAGCTCCTCCCCGCCCAGCTGGTAGGTGCCGGTCTTCTCACCCCCTGCCTGGAAGTCCGCGGCGGGGGAGAGGTAGGTCCACCTGACGTCGTCGCGCTGGCGAAGCTCGTCGAGCGCCTTCTGCATGGCGGCGGCCAGCGGCTGGAAGTCTGCGGGGAAGTCGGGCGTCTGGTTGAGGGTGGTGGTATGGTCTGCGTCCACGAAGAGGCTGCCTGCGCCACCGACGACGAGCAGGCGCACGCCCGTGCCGGAGAGGGCGTCGCACAGGTGCGCGAGGCTGGTGGAGTGCTGGGGAAGGACCTCGGGTGCCCAGGCGCCGAACGCGTCGATGACGGCATCGAAGCCAGCGAGGTCCTCTGCGTTGAGGTCGAAGAGGTCCTTGGCGAGGGTGGACTGCGTGACGGTCTTGTTCTCGCCGCGAACGACTGCGGTGACGTCGTGGCCGCGCGTGACTGCCTCCTTGACGATGAGCTGGCCGGCCTTGCCGTTCGCTGCGATTACTGCGATCTTCATGATGATGTCCTTTCTCTTTGCGCGGGCCTCTCCCGCGTCGGCTTCATCTTGCTGACCCACAATCTATGTCCTATGAGATCCTTATGGAAGTAAGCACTATAAAATGCTGTAGGCAACAAAAGGATACTAATGCAGATAGACCGGCGAATGTCGGCTCTTGCGTCTCCGCTTCTTCCCCATTGCACGCATGCGCTCCCGGCGCTGTGCCGCCCTGCTCGTTCTCTATGTCGTTCTCTGAAACCGGCCCGGCAAAAGGCCAGGTCAGGGAATCTCGGCTTCAGGAAACGGCATAGAGAACGGGGGACGGGGGCGGCAGGGTCAGGAAACGGCATAGAGAAGGCATGGAGGGACGGGGGCGGCAGGGTCAGGAGGGGGCGGATTCACAGCTCGTCCGAGATGGCGGGGATTCGTCAACTCGGGCGAGTTCTGCACGACCGACCGGCACGACCGGCCGGCTGTCACGAGCCTAGGATGGTCCTGTCGTACAGGGGAAGAGCTTGAGGGGCTGCATGGGGCTCTTCCTTCCGCCGTTGTGGACGGGCAAGGGACCTGCCGGCTGGGGCCTGGTCATTCCTGGCTGGGGACTAGGCCATCGCCTAAAGGTTCCGGACGAAGGCCTGGATGACGCCGATGCGCCGCGTGCGGTCGCCGGTGTTCTCGATGCGGTAGCGTTCCACGCTCTCGGGCACGATGAAGGTCTCGCCGTAGTAGACGTCGAAGGGCTCGAAGCCGCCGTCCAAGCTTACGACGCGGGTGCTCGTGCCCTCCACGAGGTTGAGCATGTTGACGCTCTGGTGGCAGTCGACCGTGGCGGCATCCGTGAACCAGTGGCGGTGCGTCTCGATGAACTCGAGCTCGTGGAGGCCGGTTCTCTCGACCACCACGCCCTCCTGGTCAGAGAGATTCTGGTGTGGGTCATCCGCGCGGTCGAGCAGCTGCGAGAGGGCATAGTCGGTGTCGCGGTCGAGCCTGATGTTGGGCGCGCCGTGGTCGATGTGCAGGGGGCGGGGGATGCCGTCGAGCCCCACGCGGCCCCAGTCCCACAGCTTGAAGGTGAAGATGTAGGGCGTCGCGCTGATCTCGAGCACCACGGTGTCAGGGCCGGCGCAGTGCACGGTGCCGGCGGGAATCATCACGTGGTCGTGCTTCCTCACGGGGAAGCGGTTCACGAAGCTCTCGTCGTGGAAGCGATCCTCGCCACGTTCGGCGCGCTTGAGGTCTGCCACCATCTCGTCGCGGCTCACGCCGGGTTTCACGCCCAGGTACACGCAGGAGTCCTCACTCGCGTCGAGGATGTAGTAGCTCTCGTCCTGCGTGTAGTGGATGCCAAACTTGTCCTGCGCATACTCCACCAGCGGATGAACCTGCAGGGACAGGTTCTGGCCGCCCATGGTGTCGAGGTAGTCGAAGCGAATGGGGAACTCGGCCCCGAAGCGGGCGTGGACCTTGGGTCCCAGGAGTGCGTCCGGCTCGCGCAGCACTATGTTGATGGCGGGGATTTCCAGGCGCACGCCATCGTAGTCGAGAATCACGCTGTTCTCCTCGGGCACGCCGTCGAAGGCCCAGCCAAAGTTGGGTGCGTCGGGGTCGAGCCCGAAGCGTTCCTGCATCCAGTGGCCGCCCCAGACGCTCGTATCGAAGTAGGGCACCAGGCGGAAGGGCTGGCGCGCGACCTGGGCGAGGCCCGCGCGGTAGGCGTCGCCCGGCACCATCTTGGGCTCGCCGGGCACGTTGGTCTCGAGCTCGAAGTCCACGCGGTCGAAGAGCGCCCGCTTGGTGAGGTCGGCCATGCGCCACTCGAAGAAGTAGCCGCGCTTGAACTTGCGCAGGGCGTCCTCGCCGGCGTTGTTCGCCTTCCAGTTGGGCATGCCGGCGCGCAGGCGCAGCTGGATCTCCCAGCGGGTGAGGTCTGCGTACAGCAGGAGGTCGGGGTCGGGGCAGATGACGGTGGCGCCGACGCCGTAGACCACGGCGAGCCCCGACGCAGACAAGACGTCGGCCCGGGCCCGTCCCACGCGATCGGCGTCGAAGAACTCGTCCTCGGTGTAGTGCGAGAGGATGCCAAACACGCGGTCGTCGGTGATCGTGTCGGCGATGCGCCCCTGCACGCGCGATGCGTCCCACGCGAAGTCGTCGGCCAGGAGGGTAACGTCGGCACCGAGCGGCTCCACGAGCCCCTCGCGCAGCTCGTCCACGTTGGTTCCCGGATAGCACTCGATGGCCAGCACGAGCCTGCCGCCCCTCTCGCCCGCAATCTTGCTCAGCCTCTGTCTGACGGCGTCCAGGACACCCGCCCAGCCGCAGACGGCAGCGCTGGCAGCGCCTACCTTGACCTCCGGACGCAGCCTGTAGTCGCTCATGAGCTTCCTTCCCCGTCGTGGCGCATCTGCCCTTCGGAGTCCCATCCGTTGGCCCAACATTAGCACCTGCCCTGACGCACCTGCCCTGACGGCGGGGCCGTGTCTTTTGTTATAACAATGATGTCGGCGGTGGGATGGAATACGCATTCGAGCGAATTGAGCCCATTCGCACGGATGACGATTGCGCAAACTGGCGAGCGCACTTGGGCGCTTCGCGTTGGATACGGGAAGATTGACGCCCGGTAAAGACGGACATCGCCACGGGAGACAAAATAGCCCCAGGCCATATCGAGTGCCGCTGCTCATGCTCGAGGAGGGCTTCGTGCGAGTGCAGTCGCATCCTCCCAAGACGTTGCTTGCCGAGAAGTTCGAGCCCGTGGTGTCGCGAGGGATAGCCAACAAGCGCAGACGCGACCACTACGACGTCCACACGCTTGTTCGTACGATGGGTTCGCAGCGCCTCTTTGCGCTGTCCTGAGATTCGAGCCCCCATCGACGCAGGTCTCGTCGATGGGGGCGTTGATGCCCGGGCCTCTCGTCAGGACAACCGCCAGCGCGACGCACGCGGCGCCGGCCGCGGCAAGCGCGCCGGGGACGGCGGGGCCGGCGGGGTCGCCGGTGCGCGGGAGGGCGTCCCGCTTCGCGGCGGCCGGCCTGGGGGCGTCCTGCATGGCGGCGGGGGCGGCGGAGCGCCGGCAGGGGTGCCGATGCAGAACTCGGTCGAGATGACAGGAATTCGTCAACTCGACCGAGTTCTGAGCGATTATCAGCTGCCTTCGCTCGTGTCCCGCCGCCTTCCGTCGGTCCCTGCGCTCCGCCTGCTACTCCGCCTCCAGCCGCCTCAGGCCCTCGCGGGCCCGGGCCAGCTGGCCCCTGTGCCAGGGCTCGTCCTGCTCGGCCCTCTGGAGTTCCGCCTCGGCCTCGAGGTAGAGCTCGCGGGCGCGGACGTGGTCCCTCTCGCACCCCCGGCCGTACTCGTGACATCCGGCCAAGGCCAGTGCGGCGTTGCCCCAGGTGGCGCTGTCTCCCTCGTCCCTCGCGCGCTTGTAGGCCATCTGGTAGTAGAAGCGGGCCTGCCCGTCGTCCCTCTGCACGCCATGGCCCCGCCACAGCAGGTCGCCGTACTTGTAGGCCGCCTCTGCGCTGCCCAGCACGGCTGCCTTGCGGAACCACTTCGCCGCGGTGTCGTAGTCCCTCTCGCCCAGGCGGCCGTAGGAGTAGACGTAGCCCAGGTCGCATATGGCCCGGACGTTTCCGCGCTCGGCGGAGACCTGGTAGAAGTGCTCGGCCAGCTCGAAGCAGCTCGTGCGATGGGTGCCCTCGCTGACCATGCCCTCCTGGTAGTAGCGCTCCCCGATGGCAAGGGAGAGGCCCCCGTCCTCCTTGGCGTCGAGCTCGGGACGGTAGTCCTCCACGCCGATGGTCGGCGCGGCGGTCGCGTAGATGCCGATGACCTCGCCGGACTCCTCGTCGCGGGCGACGCCCAGCCAGAGCCTGCTTCCCGGCTGGAGGGTCGGGGCGGCAGGGGATGTGACGGGCGCGCCGGGCGTGACGGACGTGCCGGGCGTGCCGGGCGCGGCGGGCGAGACGGGCGCGCCGGGTGCGACCTCCCCGTCGGGGATCACCGCCGCGAGCGTCGCCTCCCAGTAGGGGACCTCCGGCTCGTCCGGGTCCAGCGCGCAGCGCTCGACCCGCGCGAAGACGCGCTGCGGACGGGTGCCGTCCGCCTGCTCCGCCGGGAAGAGGACGGCGCTCACGATGTCGGGGTACAGGGGGTCGCGCCAGGGGTCGAGCCGCTCGTCCGCCCTCGCCTCGGCCACGCCCGGCATCTCCACGAAGAGCCTGCCGAGCCACTGCGTGTGGGCCTTGAGCGGCTCGGGCATGCTGTCCCAGTCCAGGATGTCGACGAGCTCGACGTCCGGGGCGTCGTGGTCCACGACGCGCTCGAGCGTCAGGCCGAAGGCGTTGAATAGGTCGTGCTCGGTCTGGATCTGGTGCGTGGCAGTCTTGCATGGGCAGAGGGGATAGAGGCAGATGCCGTCGTCGTGGTCCACGCGCGGCCAGGCCAGGGTTGCGTCGGACGAGAAGTCCCAGTGTCCGGGCAGGGCCTCCAGTGCCTCGGGAGGGAGCTGCTGCTCGGGGGCTGCCGCGATCTGCTGCGCCAGGCCCCTGAGGTCCTGGGGCTTGATCGTGAGGTTGACGATGACGGGATGGCCCAGGTATGCGCGGAACGGCAGCTCGGACAGCTTTTGCATGGGGCCTCCTGCGTGCGTGGGGGGTGGGTGGTAGGCGAGCCGGTCCCGTGGGCGAGCGACGGCTCGGCGCGTGCACCCATTCTAGGGGAGGCGCACGGGCCGCGCGGGCTGCCGGTGGCTTGCGCTGGGCGCAGGTGGTGGGGGAGCGGGCGGTGGGCGCGTTCCCCGAGTCGGGCGCGTTCCCCGTGTCGGGCGATAGCAGCGAGCACGCGGTTGCGCACGTCCCTGGCGGCGAGCACGCGGTTGCGCACAGCGGCCCCTCTCGCCAACAGCGGAAACGCGAAGCCATCTGTGCGCAAGCGCGTGCTGGATGAGAGCGGTGTGCGCAAGCGCGTGCTGGACGCGTGGCAGGCGAGAACGGAGCGTTCCTCTCGCCCGGAACTGACGGTGGGCGCGCATTTCAATTCTGGATTGCGCGCCTCTCTTCGCTGACCAGGGGTTTTGCAGCGTTGGCGCGCATTTCAGATTTAGAATGCGCGCGTTTGCGTCGCCCCGCATCCGCCCCACCCCACCCCGCCCTGCGTCAGCTCTCTTACAGACGACTTGCTACCCCCCCGACTAGTTAGCTGCCAGCTAACGACATGCCCTTCCCGAGCTTGCAAGATGTAGCTTGCGGGCCGACGCCCGCGCTCCTGCAACCGAACGAAGGGGAAGTCTGATGAACGAGAGGGAAGAGGGATTCGAGCCGGCTTCGAGCCTCGCGCCAGGGGAGGTTCCGTCCGCCATCGCGGGGGCGACCCCGGCCGCGGGGGCTCCTTCGCCCGAGGCACTCGCCGCCGCCGACGGCTCCGTGGCGGCCGTCGTCCCCGCCAAGTCCGGCCACCTGAGCCGGCGCGTCCTGGGCATGGAGCTCGGTGGCCTGCTTATGGTCGCTGCCGCACTGGTTGCCGCCATCGTCTCGGCGACGGTGCTGGCCGACCACTTCTCGAGTCCCGACGCCTGGACTTCGCAGATTGCCTCCCTCAATGCCCGCGCCGAGACGGCGACCGGACTGGTCACGGTGGCCATGGCACTCTCGGCCGGCATCTCGCTCATCCCGGGGGACTTCGGTGCGCCCATCGCGGAGAAGCTCGTCGAGCTCAGCGTCGACCTGGGCATCGTCCTTGCTGCCATCTACCTTGAGAAGTACCTTCTCACCATCTTCAGCCTGGCAGCGTTCAGGCTGCTCATCCCACTGAGCTGCGCTCTCGCCGTCGCCGCCGTGGTCACGAGCGGACGCCTGCGCTGGAGCCAGAACGCCGGGCTGCAGACGCTGTTCCGCAGCTTCGCCCTGCGTCTGGCCGTCTTTGCGGTCGCGGGATTCCTGGTGGTCCCGGCGAGCGTGATGGTGTCCGATGTCGTGCAGGCGACGTACAAGGCGGACGTCGAGTCGGTGACCGCGGCCGTGACGTCCGCGCCGGAGGAGTCTCCCATCGAGGAGCCCCAGGTGGAGGAGGCGGCCCCGGAGCCCGAGGCGAGCGAGCAGACCCAGGAGGACAGGAACGTCCTGGATAACTTCATAAGCTGGGTACAGGACCGGGCGAACGACGCGACCACCGTCGCGACCAACGTCGTGGATGCCGCCGGCAACGCCGTCCAAGCGGTGACGGATGGCGCGAAGTCGTTCATCGAGTCCGCGAAGAACGTCCTCAACCGCATGATCGAGGCCTTTGCCGTCATGGTGGTGACCTGCTGCGTGATTCCCATCGTCACGCTGCTGTTCTTCGTGTGGCTCGCCAACACCATCCTGGGCCTGGGCATCAACATGCCTGACGCCCGCGGCCTGCGCAAGCCCGGGCAGTCTGTCGCCTCCAAGCTGCTGAGCCGCAAGGGCTCTGCTGCGGGAGAGGGGGAGCTGGCCGCGCAGTAGGTGGCCGGGATCACCTGCGAGTTGGGAGTTGGCGCCGCGTGGCCGAGGGGCTGCGCGGCACCTTCTGGTTCGGCACGTGCGTGCGGCGGGCACGGTCTTGGCTGCGAGCACGCTGTTGCGCACGCCCCTGGCGGCGGGCACGCGGTTGCGCACATCGGCGGCCCCCATTAACTGGGCAAACGCGAGCTGCGTCGTGCGTTCGCGCGTGGTGGACGAAAAGCGCGTGCGCTCGCGCGTGCTGGGCATATGGCGGGCGAGAGATGCGGGCGCAATTCTGCGCGTCCAGGTCCCATGTGTCAGTCGTGTGACGCTTTTCTCGCGCTCCCACCATTTCCAGATTAGTTAGTTAGTCTAACTAACTAAATTTCACGCCATGTGGGGGAAGGAAAGTCACCCAACATGGCCCGGACTTGGATCGGCGGTGGCTTGGTGGACGCGTTTGACGAGCTCAGAGGCGGCGGCAAGACTGGCATGGCGCCCGCTGACGGCCCTGCGGCCGATGGTCGGACCACCTTTGACGTCGCCCCCGCCGCGGGCGCGACGGCCGACGGCCAGCCCGTCACCCCCACTCCCGACGCCAAGGCCGCCGAGCGCATCACCGTCGAGATCAGCGAGCTCCTCGTCTCCATCTACAACTCGGTCGACACGGTCGAGAGCAAGATGTTCAAGCGGGTCCGCGGCCTGGGCGTGACCATGAGCGAGGCGCGCATCATCCAGATCGTGGGGGACGAGACCTTCCACACCGACAGGCAGATAAGCGTGAGCCAGATCGCCACCGAGGCGATGGTCAGGATCCCCTCGATGACCGCGGGAGTCAACCGCCTGGTCGACCGTGGCTTCCTCATCAAGGAGCGCGACGAGAGCGACGGCCGACGCGTCAACGTGGCCCTCACCAGGAAGGGCGAGGAGGTCTACCGCCTCCACACGATCTTCCACATGCGCATGGCCGCCGCGATCATGGAGGGCATGTCCCTCGAGGACATGGAGAAGTTCCATGCGGGCATAGAGCGCCTCGCCGCCTTCTACAGGGCAGAGGAGGAGAAGTAGCATGGGCCTTCGCATCCTCGGGACGGGCAGCGCCCTCCCTGCCAGGCGCGTCACCAACGAGGAGCTGTCGGGCTTCCTCGACACCTCCGACGAGTGGATCAGCCAGCGCACGGGCATCCGCGCCCGCCGGGTGTGCACCACCGAGACCCTCGACGACCTGGCGACCCAGGCGTCGCGGCGCGCCCTGGAGTCCGCGGGCGTCGACGCGTCCGAGCTCGGCGCCGTCATCTGCACCACCACCTCCCCCGACCACGTGATGCCCGCCGAGGCGAGCGTCGTGCAGGGGCGCATCGGGGCCTCCTGCCCCTCGTTCGACCTCGCCGCAGCCTGCGCGGGCTTCGTCTTCGCCCTCGACGTGGCGGACGGCCTCTTCGCGCGGGACAGGGCGCGGCGCGTGCTCGTGGTCTCGGCCGAGAGATGCACGCGCTACCTCGACTGGACCGACCGCGCCACCTGCGTGCTCTTCGGCGACGGTGCCGCGGCGGCGGTGCTCGGTGCGGAGGGGGAGGGGCTCCTCTCCCTCAGGCTGTCGACCCAGCCTGACACGGGCGCCCTGGACCTCCCCGGCATCCCGGGGAGCAGCCCCTTCGACAAGACCGTCCGCGGCCCGCAACTGCTCTCCATGCGCGGCCGCGAGATCTTCAAGTTCGGCGTCACTTCCATCGAACGAGAGGTGCGCGCCCTCGCGGCAGACGCGGGCATGGAGGTGGCGGACATCGACCACTTCGTGTTCCACCAGGCCAACGGTCGCATCCTCGACTCGGCTGCGTCGCGCCTGGGCATCGACGCCTCGCGCGTCGTGCGGACGCTGGCCGAGACGGGCAACCTCTCCAGCGCCTGCATTCCCCACGCGCTCGACCACCTCGTGAGGTCGGGCGGCCTGGCGGCAGGGCAGACCGTCGCGATCGTGGGCTTCGGGGCGGGGCTCTCCGTGGGCTCCTGCCTGATCAGGTGGGAGGAGGGGGCCGCCGGGACGGGCCCGGCCCTTCCGCACGCGGCCGCCAGGGCACCACTGACGTGACCGCCGAGAGGGGCCACGAGCCGCCGTCGGGAGCGACGGCGGGCGAACCAGGGCATCACCGGGCGGAGGCTCGCCCGTGACCATAGGGGCCATCGCCCCGCAAGGACAAGGGAAGAACAGGTCAAGACGGACAGAAGGAGGGCCATCATGGCCAAGGAGACCACGTTCGAGCACATCTGCGACATCCTCCGCGAGCAGGACGGCATCACCGGCGAGCTCACGCCCGAGACGAGCTTCGAGGAGATCGGCCTCGACTCGCTCTCCATCGTGGAGGCGGTCATGGCCTGCGAGGGCGACTTCGACATCGAGATCGACGCCGAGGCCAACCCCAAGACGATCGGCGAGTTCGTCTCGCTGGTCGACGGCCTCGTCGCCCAGAAGGGCTAGCACCAGATGATCCGCACACCCATTTGCGACGTCGTCGGCATCGAGAAGCCCGTCTTCCAGGGTGGCATGGCCTGGATTGCCGATGCCTCCCTCGCCTCGGCCGTCTCGAACGCAGGCGGCCTGGGCGTCATCTCGGCGATGAACGCCGACGCGGAGTGGCTCCGCGGTCAGATTCGCGCCTGCCGCGAGCTCACGGACAGGCCGTTCGGCGTGAACATCATGCTCCAGAGCCCCTTCGTGGACGAGGTCGCCCAGGTGGTCGTCGACGAGCACGTCCCCGTCGTCATTACGGGGGCGGGCACGCCCAACAAGTACATGAAGTCGTGGGTACCCGCCGGCATCAAGGTGATCCCCGTGGTCGCTTCCGTGGCGCTCGCGCGCCTCGTGGAGCGGGCCGGCGCCGTGGCCGTGGTCGCCGAGGGCGGCGAGTCGGGCGGGCACGTGGGCGACCTCACCACCATGACGCTGGTGCCGCAGGTGGTCGACGCGGTGGACGTCCCCGTGGTCGCCGCCGGCGGGATCGCCGACGGCAGGGGGGTGGCCGCGGCCCTCATGCTGGGCGCCGTGGGCGTCCAGGTGGGCACGCGCTTCCTCGTGGCCGACGAGTGCACGGTGAGCGAGGAGTACAAGGAGCGCATCCTCAAGGCCAACGACATCGCCACCATGGTGACGGGCCGCAGGGACGACGGCGCCGTGCGCTGCCTCAAGACGCCCTTCTCGCGCAGGTACGCGAAGCTCGAGCGGGAGGGCGCCTCCAAGGAGGAGCTCGCCGAGCTGGGCCGCGGCTCCCTGCGCAAGGCCGCCGTGGACGGCAACTACGAGGAGGGCAGCTTCATGGCCGGCCAGTCCGCCGGCCTGGTGACCAGGTGCCAGCCCGCGGCCGACATCGTCGACGACCTGCTCCGCGATGCGGAGGAAGTGCTCCGGGAGGCGACGAGATGGGTAAGGTAGCCTTCCTCTTCGCAGGCCAGGGCGCCCAGCACCCCGGCATGGCCGACGACCTCGTCGCGCGCGAGCCCGCCGCACGGCAGACCTTCGAGCTGCTCGAGGCCCGCATGCCCGGCCTGGGCAGGCTCTGCCGCGAGGGCTCCCGTGAGGAGCTCGTGCAGACGCGCAACACGCAGCCCGCCGTCTTCGCCTGCGACCTGGCGGCCGCCCGCGCGCTCGCCTCGCATGGCGTGCGGCCCGACGCCGTGGCGGGCTTCTCGCTCGGGGAGCTGTCCGCACTAGCGTTTGCGGGGGCCTTCTCGCCCGAGGACGCCTTCGACCTGGTGCTACGTCGCGCCGAGCTCATGGACTCCGCCTCGGGGAGGAATCCCGGGGGCATGAGGGCCGTGCTGAGGCTTCCGGCCGGGCGCGTGGAGGCCCTCGCCGCAAAGGCCGGCGACGCCTGGCCCGTCAACTACAACAGCGTGGAACAGACCGTGGTGGCGGGGACCGAGGAGGCCCTCGGGCGGCTTGACGCCCTGGTGCGCGAGGCGGGCGGGCGCTGCATGCGCCTGGCGGTCTCGGGCGCCTTCCACAGCCCGCTCATGGCACCCGCCTCCGACGGGCTGCGGGAGTGGCTGGCGCGCACGCTTCCCGTCCCCACGACCGTCCCCGTGTGGGCCAACGCCACGGCGCGGCCCTACCCCGACGACCCCGTCGCCATGGCTGAGCTCCTGGCGCGGCAGGCGTCGAGTCCCGTGCGCTGGCAGCAGACCGTGGAGGGTCTGGTGGGCCTCGGGGTCGACACCTTCGTCGAGGTCGGTTCGGGCAGCACGCTCACCAAGCTCGTGGGCAGGATCGCGCGGGGGGCCACCGCACTCCCCTGCGAGACGCCCGAGCAGCTCGACGCCGTGCTGGCACATCTCGAGGGGAGAGAGTCATGAGCGACGCGATTGCAGGCACGTCCGCGGCCGGAGTGTCCACGGGACCAGCCGAGGCCCCCGTGCGCAGGGTGGCCCTCGTCACGGGCGGCTCGCGCGGGATCGGCAGGGCGACGTCGATCGCCCTCGCGAGGGACGGGTTCGACGTTGCCGTGGTCTACGCCGGAAACGACGAGGCGGCCTGCAGGACGGTGGCGGAGCTCGAGTCCCTGGGCGCCACGGCGCGGAGCTACCGCTGCGACGTGGCCGACGGGGACGAGGCGACCGCTTGCGTGAAGCGGGTCCTGGCCGACTTCGGCTCCGTCTGGGCCCTCGTGAACAACGCGGGCGTCACCCGTGACGGGCTCCTGGCGCGCATGTCCGACGAGGACTTCGACACGGTCCTCTCCGTGAACCTCAAGGGCGCCTTCCACATGACGCGCGCCCTCTGCCGCACCCTCATGCGCCAGCGCGGGGGCCGCATCGTCAACGTGAGCTCCGTCGTGGGCGTCATGGGCAACGCGGGCCAGGCCAACTACGCAGCCTCGAAGGCGGGCCTCATCGGCCTCACCAAGTCCGTGGCGCGCGAGCTGGCGGGCCGTGGTGTCACCTGCAACGCCGTGGCTCCCGGCTTCGTTCGGACGGACATGACGGCGAAGCTGCCGGATGCGGTGAGGGAGAGGTACGAGGGGCAGATTCCCCTGGGCCACCTGTGCGAGCCGGAGGACGTGGCGGAGGCCATCGCCTTCCTCGCGAGCGACGCGGCGGCCTACGTCACCGGGGCCGTCCTGCCCGTCGACGGCGGAATGGGCATGTAGAGAATGGGGAGCGTGAGTTCGCACATGGAGCACAGGGTAGCCATCACCGGCCTGGGGGCCATCTCGCCCGTGGGCAACACCGCGGCCGAGACCTGGGACTCCCTCAGGGCGGGACGCGTGGGCATCGGTCCCATAAGCAAGTTCGATGCGAGCGGCAGCAAGGTCAAGGTCGCCGCGGAGGTCAAGAGCTTCGACGCCCGCGAGGCCTTCGGCGTGGCTGAGGCCCGCCGGAGCGACCCCTTCGTGCTCTATGCGCTCGTCGCGGCGGACCAGGCCATGGCGGACTCCGGCCTCGACCGCGAGGGCGCCGTGGACCACGAGCGCCTGGGCGTCTACGTGGGCTCGGGCATCGGTGGGATCCAGACCACCGTGGCGAACGAGGACGTGCTGAGGGGCTCGGGCCCCGGCAGGGTCTCTCCCTTCCTGGTGCCGGCGATGATCGCCAACATGGCATCGGGGCAGGTGGCCATCAGGCACAGGTGCTACGGCCCCACGCTTCCCGTGGTGACGGCCTGCGCCACCTCGTCCCACGCCATCGGCGAGGCGTTCCGCGCCATCAGGCACGGCTACGCCGACGCCATCCTGGCCGGCGGCTCGGAGGCGGCCATCATGGAGCTCGCCGTGGCCGGCTTCGCCAACGCCAAGGCCCTCACGCGCAACCCCGACCCCGTGACCGCCTGCCGGCCCTTCGACCGCGGGCGCGACGGCTTCGTGATGGGGGAGGGAGCCGCGGTCCTCGTGCTCGAGGAGCTCGACCACGCCCTGGCCCGCGGGGCCCACGTCTACGCCGAGGTCATGGGCTATGGCAACACCTGCGACGCCTACCACATGACGAGCCCCGACCCGGAGGCCTCGGGCATCTCGCGCGCCATTGGGCAGGCGGCTGCGGAGGCGGGCCTGGACGCCGCCGAGGGCCTCTACGTCAACGCGCACGGCACCTCGACCAAGCTCAACGACCTCTCGGAGACGCGCGGGCTCAAGGCCGCGCTCGGCGAGGGGGCGGCGCGCTCGGCCAAGGTGTCGTCGACCAAGTCGATGACGGGGCACATGCTGGGGGCCGCGGGGGCCATCGAGGCCCTGGCCTGCGCGAAGGCCCTGGAGGAGGGGGTCGTGCCGCCCACGATGGGGCTCACCGACCCCGACCCGGACTGCGACCTCGACTACACGCCGCTGGTGGCCGCCGAGTTCCGGGCGCGCTGGGCGCTCTCCACCTCGCTCGGCTTCGGCGGACACAACGCGGCCCTGGTGCTGCGCTCCTTCGAGGGATAGGTGGTCGTGATGATCGATGCGAAGAGGGTCGACGACCTGGCTCGGGTGCTCAGGTCCAACGGGCTCACGCGCCTGCGCCTCGAGGAGGCTGGCGAGGTCATAGAGCTCGAGTGCGCGCCCGTCGTCGCGGCGACGTCCGCCTCCGCGCCATTGCCGGCGGGCGTGGCGGGCGTTGCTGATGCCACGTTGCCGGGGGCACCCTCCGTCGCGGATGCGGTGGCCCTCTCGCCTGCGGACGAGGGCGCGATGGCGGCTACGATTCCGGGCGAGGACGGCCTGGACCCGGACCAGCGGCCGCTCGACCTCTCCAAGGTGGCCACGGTGACCGCCCCCATGGTGGGCGTGTTCTATGCTGCCCCCTCGCCCGGGGCGGAGCCCTTCGTGCACGTGGGATCCAAGGTGCGCAAGGGCGACACGCTCTGTGTCATCGAGGCGATGAAGCTCATGAACGAGGTCGTGGCCGAGCGCGACGGCGAGGTCATCGACGTGTGCGTGGGCGACGGCGAGCTGGTGGAGTTCGGCTGCACGCTCATGAAGCTGTGCTAGGCGGCAGCTGACGCGGACGGCCGACGGGCCTGCGAGGGAGACGAGCCATGAACAGGGAAGAGATCAAGGGGCTGCTGCCCCATCGCGAGCCCATGCTGCTCCTGGACGACGCCGAGGTCGTCGGGGACGAGGCCGTGGGGCACGTGACGGTCACGGGCGACGAGTTCTTCGTGCGGGGGCACTTCCCCGGCGACCCCGTAGTGCCCGGCGTGATCCTGTGCGAGATGCTCGCGCAGAACTGCTGCGTCCTCCTGGGTGAGGCGATGTCGGGCGAGGGGAGGGTCCCCCTCTACACGAGCCTGGACAAGGTGCGCTTCAGGCACCCCGTGAGGCCGGGCGACACCGTGGAGCTGCGCTGCCGCATCACGCGCGAGCACGGGGCCTTCCACTTCGCCCACGGCGAGGCGCTCGTGGGGGACATGCCCTGCTGTAGCGCGGACATGTCGTTCGCCCTGGTGCCAGCCGCCGGCGTGGCCGACGGGGGGCGCTAGGTGTTCGAGAAGATCCTCGTCGCCAACCGTGGCGAGGTCGCCGTCCGCGTGATACGCGCCTGCAAGGAGATGGGCGTGAAGACCGTCGCCGTCTACTCCACGGCCGACGCCGGCGCCTTCCACGCCCAGATTGCCGACGAGGCCTACTGCATAGGCGGGCCGCGCCCGCAGGAGAGCTACCTCAACGCCGATGCCATCCTCACCGTCGCTCTGGAGAGCGGGGCCACGGCCATCCATCCCGGCTACGGCTTCCTCTCGGAGTCCGCCCCCTTCGCGCGCGAGTGCCGCGACTGCGGCATCGTGTTCGTCGGTCCCTCTCCCGAGGTGATCGAGCGCATGGGCGACAAGGACGAGGCCCGCCGGACGGCGCGCGCGGCGGGGGTGCCCGTGGTGGAGGGCTCGGACCTCCTGCGCGACGAGGCGGACGCGCAGGAGCAGGCCCGCCGCATAGGCTTCCCGCTCCTGGTCAAGGCACGTGCCGGTGGCGGCGGCAGGGGCATCCGCAAGGTGACGGGCCCCGAGGGCGTCGCTTCGGCCTTCCTGGCCGCGAGCTCCGAGGCCCAGGCGGCCTTCGGCGACGGCGGCTGCTACATGGAGCGCTTCATCCATCCCGCCCACCACGTGGAGGTCCAGGTCCTGGCGGACGCGCGGGGCAACGTGGTCTCGCTGGGCGAGCGCGAGTGCTCGGTGCAGCGCCACAACCAGAAGCTCCTGGAGGAGAGCCCCAGCCCCTCGGTCACGCCCGAGGTCCGCGAGCGCATGCACGCCGCCGCGCGCGACCTCGCCCGGGCCGTGGGCTACGTGGGCGTGGGCACCATCGAGTACCTCTACTCCGACGACGGCACCTTCGCCTTCATGGAGATGAATACCCGCCTGCAGGTGGAGCATCCCGTGACCGAGATGGTCACGGGAGTGGACCTGGTGAAGTGGCAGCTGCGCGTGGCGTCCGGGGTGGAGCTGCCCTTCTCCCAGGACGACGTCCGCGTGGACGGCCACGCCATCGAGTGCCGCATCAACGCCGAGACCCCCGAGTTCCTCCCCTCGTGCGGCACGGTGTCCATGCTGCACGTCCCGGGCGGCCCCTGGGTCCGCTTCGACACGGCCCTCTTCCAGGGGGTGTCCGTGCCTCCCTACTACGACTCGATGCTGGGCAAGCTCGTCATCTCGTCCCCCTCGCGCGAGGAGGCCATACGCAAGATGCGCTCCGCCCTGGGCGAGCTGGTGATCGAGGGGGTGGCGGAGAACTCCGAGCTGCAGCTCGACATACTCTCGAACCCCGAGTTCGTCTCGGGCGTCTACCACACCGACCTCATGGAGCACCTCTATGGCGACGAATAGGAAGAAGACCAAGAGCGTGAACGTGCTCGAGGGGGCCGTGACCGAGGTCCCCGTCGAGCTGCCGTCGCGCCACGTGTTCGTGAAGTGCCCCAGCTGCCGTCGCGTGACGGACGCCGACGTCCTGGCCGACAACCTGGACGTGTGCCCGCGCTGCGGCCATCCCATGCGGCTGGGGGCCCGCCGCCGCCTCGCGATGACGGTGGACGCGGGGAGCTTCGAGGAGATGGACGCCGAGCTCAGGGTGAGGGACTTTCTCCGCTTCCCGGGATACGAGGAGAAGCTCCGCAGCGCCCGCCTGCGCACGGGCGAGAACGACGCCGTCCTCACCGGCGTGGCCTCCATCGGCGGCTGCCCCACCGGCGTCTTCGTGATGGACGGCGAGTTCATGATGGGTTCCATGGGCGCCGTGGTGGGCGAGAAGCTCTGCCGCCTCTTCGAGAGGGCCCTCGAGCTGCGCATCCCCGTGGTGGGCTTCACCGTGTCGGGCGGGGCGCGCATGCAGGAGGGGACCACGTCGCTCGTGCAGATGGCCAAGGTCTCCGCTGCGGTGCGCAGGCACTCCGAGGCGGGGCTGCTCTACGTGGTGGTGCTGACGGACCCGACCTCGGGCGGCGTCACGGCGAGCTTCGCGATGGAGGGCGACGTCACCCTGGCCGAGCCTGGGGCGCTCGTTGCCTTCGCCGGGCCGCGCGTGGTGGAGCAGACCACCCACAAGCGCCTGCCCGCGGGGTTCCAGCGCTCCGAGTTCCTCCTGGAGCACGGCTTCGTGGACCGCATCGTGGAGCGCAGGGACCTCCCCTCGATGCTGGGCAGGCTGCTGGCCCTGCACGAGGGCGGCGCCTACCGCGCGCCCGACGGGGCCGACGTGCCCGAGGTCCGCGCCGCGGCCGACGTGCTGGGGGAGCCTTCCGGCGCCGTAAGCGCGGGTGCGGACGGCGGCGACGGCGCCTCGGGCGTCGCGCTGTCGGCTGGCGGGGACGGGGGCGGTGCGGTTCGCGAGGCCGCGCGGGACCAGAAGGGCAAACGCGTGCGTCTCTCCACCGAAGGCGTCGGTGCGGCTCGCGAGGGCTCGCGAGGCCAGGAGGGCACGCCTCTCTCGCCTGATGTCGGACGGGAAGGCGTGGCGCCGACCAAGGGCTCACCATCGGCCACGCCCGCTCCCTCGGCGTACGAGCTGCTCTCGCGCGTGCGCGGCGGCGAGCGCGGGACGGTCCTCCCCCTGATGGAGCAGGTCTTCGACGGCTTCCTCGAGCTGCACGGGGATCGGCTCTTCGGCGACGACGCGGCCATCGTGGGCGGCATCGCGCTGCTGGGGAACCGGCCCGTGACGGTGATAGGCACCGAGCGCGGCCGCGACACCAAGGAACGCATCGCGCGCAACTTCGGCTCGGCCAACCCCGAGGGCTATCGCAAGGCCCAGCGCCTCATGCGCGAGGCCGAGAAGTTCGGCCGTCCCGTGGTATGCCTCGTCGACACCTCGGGCGCCTACTGCGGGGTCGGCGCGGAGGAGCGCGGCCAGGGCGAGGCCATCGCTTCGAGTCTGGTGGAGATGGGCGGGCTCAGGGTGCCCGTCGTCTCGGTCATCGTGGGCGAGGGCGGTTCTGGTGGGGCGCTCGCCCTGGCCGCAGGCGACCGGACGCTCATGCTCTCGGGTGCCGTGTACTCGGTCGTGAGCCCGGAGGGCGCTGCGTCCATCCTCTGGAAGGACACGTCGCGCGCCGCGGAGGCGGCGGAGGCCCTGCGCGTCACGGCGCGCGACCTCGTCGAGCTGGGAATCGTGGACGACGTGGTGGACGACGCGGGCCTGGGCGGCGAGGGGTTCGCCCGGTCCCTCTCCGCGCGGCTCGCCGAGGAGGTCGACGCCCTGGCTGGTCTGGACGTGGACGAGTTGCTCGAGCGCCGCTACGACCGCTTCCGCCGCATGGGAGGAGACGCGCTATGCCGGGAATAGCCATCGTCACGGACTCCACCTGCTGCCTCACGCGCCAGGAGGCGCGTGAGCTGGGGTGCACCGTGCTGCCCATGACCTACGTCGCACGCGGCGAGCGCCGGCCGGAGCTGCCCCAAGGTGAGAACGGCGACTACGAGGCGATCCTGCGCGAGGACCCCTTCGTGGGGACCGAGTCGGTCTACCAGCGCGACTTCGCGCGGGCCTTCGAGCGGTTGCTCGACTCGGGCCGGGACGTGCTGTGCGTGACGATGTCGGCGAGGCTGTCTGGCGCGCACCGCGCCGCCCGCGAGGCGGCTGCGGCCCTTGACCGGGAGTGGACCGGCGTCGGCGGGCGCGTGCAGGTCGTTGACTCGTGGGCCACGGCCTCGGGGCTCGAGCTCGTCGTGCGTCAGGCCCGGGCCCTCGCGGACGCGGGCCTCTCGCTCACGGAGGTCGCGGACGGCGTGCGCGAGTTCCGCGGACGCGTGGGCATACGCTTTGCCGTCCCGGACATGAGGCCCCTGCGCCGCAGCGGCCGGCTCGGGGCGACGCGGCGCTCCGTGGCGGGGATGCTGGGGCGCTACCCGGTCTTCTGCCTGCGTGAGGGCGCCATCGAGACGGTCGAGGTCGTCCGCGGGGGGATCTCTGCCGCGCGCGAGCTCGTGGGGCCCGTTCCCGCGGACGTGGGGACGGTCATCGTGTCCCACTTCGGGCATGCCGACGAGCTGGCGCGCTTCGCCCTCGTCGAGCTGCGTCGCCGTCGCCCCAAGGCGAGGGTGCTCGTGAAGGACGGTGGGCCCGTGCTCACGTCGAGGCTGGGGGTCGGGTCGCTGGCCCTAGGCTGGGCCGACGCGTCGGGTGGCGGTTCTGGCGTGGCGGGTGGCGAAGCGTCGGGCGGTGGCGAGGCGACGGGTGGCGCCGACGTGGCCAATGGCGTCGACGTGGCGGCAGACGGTTCCGGCGCGGGCGGGGCGGATGGCCTTGGCGGCCGTTGAGGACACCTCTGCTGCGACGGTCGTCAACGTCGACGGAGGACTTGGCCGCGACGCGGGACGCGACGCGGGTCGTGACGCAGGTCGTGACGCAGGTCGTGATGACCTCCCCCTCTCCCGACAGGCCTGCGACGAGCTGGTGCATGTCGCCACCTGCGGGTCGACCAACGATCTTGCGCGAAGGCTCTATCCCAGCCTGGGGAGCCTGCCCGTGTCCGCGGGTTTTGGAGACGCTGCGGACGGGTGGCGCGGTCGTCCCTGGCGAGGAGTAGACCGCGTTCCCGCCTGCCTCGTGGTCGCCGACGAGCAGACCCAGGGCAGAGGCAGACTTGGCCGCTCGTGGCGGAGCGGCGTGGGCGATTCGCTCACGGCATCCTTCGTGCTCGCGCTCCCCGCCTCCCTCATGCGGGGCTCGGACTCGGGACTGCTCACCCTTGCCGCGGGCCTTGCCGTGCTCGACGCCCTGCGCGATGTGGTCGTCGGTGCTGGTGGCCTCGGTGTCGCGGGTGATCTCGGTGTCGCGGGCAATGCCGGTGGCGCAGCGCACGCTGTCGATGGTGCCGGAACCGCGGTCGCCGCTAGACCCGCCCAGCTGCTCGGACTCAAGTGGCCCAATGACGTCTACCTGGCCGGACGCAAGCTTGCTGGCATCCTCTCGGAGGTGGCGTTCTCGGATGCGGACGACGTGGGGGTGGTCGTCGGCGTCGGGGCCAACCTCCTCGTCGCGGCCGACCGGCTGCCTACGCCCCTCTCCACGTCGCTTCAGCTGCACTTCGACGGGCTGCCGCCCTTCGCCGAGCTGCGCGACCGCCTGTGTGCCGGCATCGCGCGTGGCCTGCGCCGGCAGATGGGCGCGCTCGCGTTTGGCGGCGAGACAGCGCGGGACGAGCTCGTCTCTCGCGTGAACGTGGAGAACGTCCTTCGCGGGCATCCCGTCACGGTCGAGCTTGCCGCAGGTCGCAGGGTGGAGGGCGTCGCGGGGGACGTGCGCGCGGACGGATCGCTCGAGGTGCTTCCAGCGGATGGCAACGGCTCTTCCAGCGACGGCTCCTCCGGCGACGGCTCGTGGCCGGTTCGCGTGACTGCCGGCGACGTGCTTCTCCGCCGCGATTGCGCTGCACCGAGCACGCGATAGCGCGCGCCCACGGGCGTCGAGCAAGCGGCAACGCACGCGTGCGGATGCCGTGCACGCTGAAGCGCACGCGTGCGAACGCCTTGCACGCCATTGCGCACAGCTCTGGCATCGAACACGCGGTTGCGCACAACGGCCCCCCTCGCCATCTGCGGAAACGCGAAGCCTGATGTGCGCTTGCGCGTGCAGGATGAAAAGCGTGTGCGCTTACGCGTGCAAGGCGAGAGGTGCGTGCGTTTGCGCGTGCGGGATGTGCGCATTGGACGAGAACGGCGTTCGCCTGTGCGTGCGCGACGCGACGGCCTCGGGGCAGCCGTCGCGCTCGTCGTCGCCCACCGCGCCTGCCGCCGCCAGCTAGTCGTTCTCGTCCAGCCACTCCCGAAGCATGGCCAGGTAGCGCGGCGTGTCCTCCACGAAGCAGGCGTGCCGGCAGCCCTCGAAGAGCTCCCAACGCGCCCCGGGGATGCCGTCCGCGAGCTGCTTGGCGACCAGCGGGGAGCAGAGGTCCTGGGTCCCGCTCACCACCAGTGCGGGGCAGCGCACCTCTTTCAGGCGCCCCGCGTACTCGAAGCCGGCGAGTGTGCCACTCGGCATGAGCTCGTTGTCTCCCCACGCCGCGAGGTAGGACTCGCGGCCGGTGCGCTTGGGCCTCCTCAGGCACTCCGGGCTCGACTCGTCCGGCTCTCCGGCGCAGAAGAGCTCCAGGTAGCGGGCCTCGGCGGCGCGAAACTCCGGCGTGTCGAAGCGCCCACCCCTCTCCGCCTCCTCCATGGCCCTGCGCTCGTCCGCGCCCAGGTAGCGAAGCCGCCGGTGTCCCTCGCTGCCCCAGAGGCTCGCCGATGCCAGCGTGCTGCTGAGCACCATCGACCTCACGCCCACGCCCCCGCGGTCCAGGAGGTGCATGAGCGCCAGCATCCCGCCCCATGACTGCCCCAGGAGGTGGATGCGCTCCAGCCCAAGCCCCGCGCGCAGGGCGTCGAGCTCGTCCAGCCAGGTGTTCGCGCGCCAGAGCTCGTCATGTCCCGCCAGCCCGTCGTCCCACGAGAGACCGCAGCCCAGCTGGTCGTACATGACCAGCCTCCTGCCGTCGAGGTCGGCCAGGCCGTCCAGCACCTCGAAGTAGTTGTGCGTCGACCCCGGTCCGCCGTGCAGGAGCACGAGCGGCGCACGGCCGGGCAGCTCCTCGTCTGGCTCGACGACGCGCCAATGGGTCTGGTGGCCCAAGAAGGGCAGGTATCCTTCGCTGATGTGCATCTTGCCGGCCTTCTGTCGCAGCTGTGTTGGTGGCCTTTCTCCCCCAGCCTATACTCAGGGAGAAACCAAGGGGAGAGCGACCCCGCGTCCGGGGCCGTCGCTCCCGCCCAAGAGGAGGAACCATGGACCAGAACGGCTTCTTCGTCAAGTCCGACCACATCGTGCTGGCGGGCGGCGTCGTGGCTTCGGGCTACCTGCCCGTGGCGGACGGCGCGTTCAGGCCCGTAGTGCAGGAGCTGCCCGAGGGGGCAGAGGTCCTGGACTGCACGGGCAAGTGGGTGACGCCGGGCTTTGTGGACACGCACATCCACGGCTTTTTGGGACACGACGTGATGGACTGCGACCCCGAAGGCATCAACGCCGCGAGCATCGAGCTCGCGCGCCACGGCACGACCTCGTGGACGCCCACCACGCTGACCCAGCCTGCCGAGCAGATCGGCGAGGCCTGCGCGAGCATCTGGCAGGCGGACCAGCTGCGCGGCGACGACTTTGTGGGCGCACGCATCGAGGGCATATTCCTGGAGGGTCCCTTCTTCACCGCCGAGCACGCTGGCGCGCAGAATCCCGCGCACATGAGCGACCCCTCCGTGGAGCAGGTCTGCGCCTGGCAGGACGAGGCGCACGGTCTCATCTGCAGGGCGTCCCTGGCGCCCGAGCGCCCGGGCAGTGCCGAGTTCTGCGCTGAGATGTCGCTGATGGGCGTCGCGACCGCGCTCGGCCACTCCAATGCCAGCTACGAGGAGGGCATCGCCGCCGTGGGCTCGGGCGCGACCTCCTTCGTGCACACGTACAACGCGATGACCGGCCTGGGCCACCGCGCGCCTGGCCTGGTGGGCGCGGCCATGACCACGAGCGAGACCTACGCCGAGCTCATCTGCGACGGCATCCACGTGCAGGCGCCCGCCGCGCGCGCGATGATCAACGCCAAGGGCTGGCAGCACGTGGCGCTGGTGTCCGACTGCCTGCGCTGCGGGGGCATGCCCGACGGCGACTACGAGCTGGGGGACTTCCCGATCCGCCTGCAGGACGGCGTGGCGCACCTGCTGGACGCCGACGGCAGCATGGGCAACATCGCCGGCTCCGTGCTCACGCTGGCCCGTGCGGTCAAAAACGTCGTCGACTGGAACGCCGCGACGGCCGAGCAGGCCATCCGCATGGCGAGCGAGATTCCCGCGCGCATGTCCGGCGTCGACGACTGCTGCGGCGTGATCCAGGCGTGCCGTGCGGCCGACTTCAACGTGATGG
Source organism: Olsenella sp. DNF00959 (assembly GCF_001553055.1). Classification (NCBI taxonomy): domain Bacteria; kingdom Bacillati; phylum Actinomycetota; class Coriobacteriia; order Coriobacteriales; family Atopobiaceae; genus Olsenella; species Olsenella sp. DNF00959. Next base: position 164,162 of record NZ_KQ960127.1, read on the forward strand.
GCGCCGACCTCGAGCTCGAGGCGACCTACGTGGGCGGCGTGCTGGTGAGGTAGGGAGGTCGCGGGCCCCGGCCGGTGCCAGCGTAGCAAGAAGGCCTCGGGGCCTCGGCCGGCGCGAGCGCAACTGCAGCAAGAAGGCCGCGACTCGCTTCCCTGGGGAGACGGGCCGCGGCCTTCGCCGTGCTGGAACCGGAGCCACTTGCGCCTAGTCCCTGAGCGAGCCCTCCTTGAGGAAGCTCCCGTCCTCGAGCTCGCGGAACGCGTCCATGAGCTCCTCGCGGGTGCTCATCACGATGGGTCCGCCCCAGGCCACGGGCTCGTCGAGCCTCTTGGAGCTCATGAGCAGGACCTGCGCCCGTTCGTCCTTGCCCTCGATCACGACGCGGTCGCCGCCCTCCAGACGCACGGCCGTCTTGGGGCCCACGGGCAGTCCGCCGACGCGCGCGGAGCCCTCCAGGGTGAAGGCCAGCACCGAGCGGTCCTCGTCCACGTCGATCGCCACGGTCTTGCCGGGCTCCACGCCCAGATCGTAGTAGTCGAGGGGAAGGTGCTCGCCCTGGTAGCCCACGTGGAGCCTGCCCTCGGCGTCGACGTAGCGGCCGGCGAGCAGGCGCAGCTCCCCGCCCTCGATCCTGATGGTCTCTATGTCGGCGCCCCTGATGGCGTGGTAGTGCGGTCGAGTCATCTTCTCGGCGGCGGGCATGTTGAGCCAGAGCTGCACGCCCAAGAGGCGCTTCGCGGCGGGGATGGTCTCCTCGTGCATCACGCCGGAGCCCGCGCACATCCACTGCACGCCGCCGTCGCTCACCGTGTCCTCGTAGCCCATGCTGTCGCGGTGGTGCATGCCGCCCTGGCGGACGTAGGTGATGGTCTCGATGCCGCGGTGCGGGTGGAAGGGGAAGCCGGCGGTGTAGTCGTCGGGGTCGTGCTGTCAAACGAGTCGAGCATCAGGAAGGGGTCGAAGGCGTCGGCGGTCTGGTTGCCCAGCACGCGGACGAGGCTCACCCCGCCGCCGTCGATGGTCCTGAATCCCTTCACCACGTTGGTTGCATGCCTGTCCATGCCTGCCTCCTTCTTATGGCGTCGTCGGCGGGCCCCAGAGGTGTGGACCTACAGGTCGCCGACGTCGCACGCTTTGCGATGCTGCTTGTATACCGTTCGCACGGGGTGACTAGACACACGATCCACTTGCTGTGACGATTCTATGTGCGCGATTAAATAGCGCACTATAAAATGTCGAGGCGGACCTAAGATGCGATGCGCAAGCAGGGGAGAGGGACGTAAGCGACCCAGCCGCAACGCCCCGCCACAGAGAGGAAACGACCATGGCAGTCAACAAGGACGCGGCGAAGAAGATCCTGGACCTGGTTCCTGAGGAGTACGTCAAGCGCATCCCCGCGTTTGTCCGCGCGCACGCGACTGGCAAGACCATCGAGAAGATCGCGGCCGAGCATCCCGAGCTCTATGCCATCGCCGAGCAGGACGGTCCGCTGACCGGGGAGGCCAAGGAGCAGCTCAGCGCCATCGTGAACGGAATCTTCGAGCAGAAGATGGCCAAGCACAACCTGTAGGCCCGGGCCTGGCTGCATCGATCCCGCTACGCGGCCGCCCGCCCGTCGTCGAGCCCCGCCCGGATGTGACGAAAGCGTGTGGATGCGACAGATGTCCCGGCCGCTGCTCCATCGTCCTTCTCGCTTTCTAAAATGAAATCCGAATCCAAATGTCGGATTCGCAAGGGGAGACGAGCGATGCCGCCAGCGTGCGGTGAGGCGAGACCCGCAAGGCGACGGGGTCGGGCGGCGACGGGAGGCGAGAGCGGATGCCAGCGGTCAGGCACGGCTACAACACCAGGCAGAGGCAGGCGGTCTTCGACTTCCTCTCGCGCCACGCCGACCACTACCTCAGCGTGGACGACGTCTTCGGGAGCCTGCGCGAGGAGGGCTCCAAGGTGGGCCGCACTACCGCCTACCGCACGCTCGAGGCGCTCGCGCGCGACGGGGCCGTTGCCAAGGTCGTCTCGCCGGGCGGGGGAGAGTCGCGCTATCGCCTGATTGACCCCGAGCGTCCCGACGAGGGCCAGCTGGTGTGCCTGGGCTGCGGCAAGGTGCTCACCCTGGACTGCCACATGCTGGACGACCTGCACGAGCACGTGCGTAGCGACCACGGCTTCGCGATCGAGTTCTCGCGCACCGTGCTCTATGGCTACTGCGACGACTGCCAGGCGGCCCATCCCGGTGCCTCGTCCGCCGACGCGGCTTCCGCGGGGGAGAGTGGCGCCCATGCCTAGCACCGCGTCGCGGCCCGTCCCGCACGGCCGCGCGCCTTTCGCCTCGTGGCGCGACGCCAGGCACGGCGCAGGCCGCATCGCCGCGTTCGCGCTCTGCCTCGTGCTCGCCCTGCAGCTGGGCCTCTCCGCCCTGTGGCTTGCGCGCGAGTCTCACCACGAGTGCCAGGGCGAGGGCTGCCCCATCTGCCGCACCATGGCCCAGGTGGCGCGCGTCGCCGGCAGGGGAGCGCTGCCGGCCGGCCCCGCGCCGCGACCTGTGGGGCTACCCGCTCCCGCGAGCGTCCTCGCGATCGTGGCGTGCTGCGTCACTCTCGCCCGGAAGACGCCCATCGACCTGGGGGTCCGCCTCGACATCTGAGCACCGTGCCAGAACGAGCCCACGAAGCGGAGACGAACCACAGGAGGAACAAGCATGAACCAGTCCATCAGCAAGAACTTCGGCACCAACCTGACGCGCCGCGGCCTGCTCGCCGCTGCCGCAATCGGCGCGGGCACGCTGCTCGCCGGCTGCTCGAAGCCCGCGGGCCAGGACGGCACTGCCACCGTGCCCGCCGACTCCGGCAAGCTCAAGGTCGTCGCGAGCTTCTATGCCATGTACGACTTCGCCAAGAAGGTCGCCGGCGACCGCGCCGAGGTCAGCTGCCTCGTGCCCGCCGGCACCGAGCCCCACGACTGGGAGCCCTCCACCGCCGACCTGCGCAGCCTCGAGGAGGCTGACGTGCTGGTGTACAACGGAGCCGGCATGGAGCACTGGGTGGACGACACCCTGAAGAGCCTCTCGAACTCCAAGCTGGTCACGGTCGAGGCCAGCAAGGACGTCGACCTGCTCGAGCTCAGCGCCGAGGCGCTCGAGGAGGAGAAGGCCGAGCATGCGGAGCACGGCGAGGACCCGAGCGAGGTCTCGACCACCGACCCGCACTGCTGGCTCTCGCCCACAAACGCGGCGATCCAGATGCGCGCCATCGCGGACGGCCTGATCTCTGCCGACCCCGACGGCAAGGACGCCTACGAGGCCAACTACGACAAGTGGTCGGCCGAGGCCGCCAAGCTCGACGGCGAGTTCTCGCAGGCGATCGAGAAGCTGCCCAAGCGCGACATCGTGGTGAGCCACGAGGCCTTCGGCTACCTCTGCCACCAGTACGGCCTCAACCAGATGGCCATCGAGGGCATCGAGGCCGACGCCGAGCCCGACGCCCAGACCATGGCAAAGATCGTCGAGTTCGTGAAGCAGCACGACGTGAAGTACATCTTCAGCGAGGAGCTGGTGAGTCCCAAGGTGGCGCAGGCCATCGCCGAGGCCTCCGGCGCCCAGGTGGAGGAGCTCAACCCGCTCGAGGGGCTCTCCGACGAGGAGCTGGCTGCAGGCGCGGACTACTTCTCGACCATGCGCAAGAACCTCGAGGCGCTCAAGAAGGCGCTGGCCTGATGAGCGCGGGCTCGAGGCCGGTCACGCTGCAGGACGTCCGCTTCTCGTACCGGGGCACCGAGGTGCTGCGGGGGGTCGACCTCGAGCTCGACGACGGGCAGATCTGTGCCCTCGTGGGGGACAACGGTGCGGGCAAGTCCACGATCGCGCGCCTGGTCGTGGGCGAGCTCGCGCCGGACTCCGGTTCGGTGCGGCTCTTCGGCCAGAGCCCGGCGCGCTTCCGCGACTGGGGGCTGGTGGGCTACGTGCCGCAGCTCCCCCCGGAGGCAATCTCGCGCTTCCCGGCCAGTGTGCTCGAGCTGGTGGACGCGAGTCAGTACTCGCTGGGACGTCGCGCGAGCGGACGCGAGCGGCGTGCCCGGAGCGAGGAGGCACTGGCCCGCGTGGGCCTCGCCGCCTACGGGAGGCGGATCATCCGCGAGCTCTCTGGCGGGCAGCTCCAGCGCGTGAGGCTGGCCTGCGCCCTGGTGGGGGACCCGCGTCTGCTGGTGCTGGACGAGCCCACCAACGGCCTGGACAGGGAGAGTCGCAGCATCTTCTACCAGCTGGTGGCGGACGCCCACGACGAGAGGGGCCTCGCGGTCCTGCTCGTGACCCACGACCTGGCCCCGCTCGGCGAGCTGGGCTGCCGCGTGGTGGAGATCGCCGACGGCGTGGCCGTCGAGCGCGGCGGGGGAGACGGGCGCGGTGGGGCTGGCGGCGACGTCGCCGGACGTTCGGGAGGTGCGGCCTGATGCTCGCTTACGTATTCATGCAGCGCGGCCTGGCAGTGGGCGTTCTCCTGGGAATCGTGATCCCCCTGGTGGGGGTCACGGTCGTCCTCAAGCGCCTCTCGATGATCGGCGACGCGCTCTCGCACACCTCGCTTGCCGGCGTGGCCGCGGGCCTGGTCGGCGGCCTCAGCCCGGTGGGCGGCGCCATTCTCGCCTGCCTGACGGGAGCCCTCTGCATCGAGGGAATCCGCCGGCGCTTCCGCGACCAGTCCGAGCTCGCCGTGGCCGTGGTCATGGCGGCCGGGATCGGGCTCGCCGGCGTGCTCTCGGGCTTCGTGCCCAACGCCTCGAGCTTCAACAGCTTCATGTTTGGCAGCATCCTCACCGTGAGCGCGGAGGAGACCGCGACCATCGCCGTCATCAGCGCGCTGGCCGTGCTCGTCTGCCTGCTCATGCGCCGGGAGCTCTTCCTGATGTCCTTCGACGAGCGCCACGCGCGCGCCGTGGGGGTGCCCGTCTCGGCCGCGAACTTCGCCTTCGTGGTCGTGGTCGCGCTGGTCGTGGCCGTGGCGTCGAGGACGGTCGGCTCGCTGATCGTCTCGTCGATGATGGTGGTGCCCGTGGCCTGCGCGCTGCAGCTGGCTCGGAGCTGGAGGCAGACCTGCGTCATCTCCAGCATAGTGGGCGTCGTGACCACGGTGGGCGGGCTGGTCGTCTCGTACTACTTCGGGCTCAAGCCGGGCGGCACCATCGTGCTCATGGCGGTGGCCCTGCTGCTGGTCATCCTCGCCGGGAAGAAGCTCGCCTCCCTGCTGCGCTAGGCCCGCTTCCTGCTGCGATGGGCCCGAGGATTGGACGGGGTCGTGATCGTACGACCCCGGAGTCGTACGATCACGGAGTCGGGCGGGGCTTGGGGTCATACGGGGCTGGAGTCGACAGCATTTCTCACAAAATGCTGTCGTTTTTCTCTGCCAACAGGTCAAACGCAAAATTTGACAGCAAATCTCACAGAATGCTGTTTTTTGCCATGGCCGTCTTGGCAGCCGACGCCCCGGGCGGAATTGTGGCCGACTGGTCAAGGCGCACATCACTGGCAGCTAGCTGCACGCGCGGTATTTTTGCCCTCGCTACAATCCGTCCATGGACATTGTCTTCTCGCATAGGACCTCACTTGCGCTCATCCGCGCTTGGCGCCGGAGCCATCCGACACACGACCGTCCGCGGCCGTGTCCCTTCCCCCTGAAGCGGGGTGCTGGAGAACGGATCAAGAGGCAGGACCTTATGTCCCGGCTGCGCGTCCTTGGCATTGACGGAGAGGCCTACCTGGCAAAGTGGGGCAAGCTCGACTGCCTCTGCCATCCCGATACAAGGCGTTCGAGCAATGCGTTCCTCAAGGGGAAGGCATACGCGGGCGAGCCCGAGTTCCCTGCATTCTTGTGTTTGGGAGAAGGAGTCTACGCCTGCAGTGCCGCCCTCACGCTCATGCAGCTCTCTTCCTCGCTCGAGCTTGGCCTGCTGTCAAGCGTCGCATCCGAGCTGGAGGGGACGTTCGCGCGCGACCCGGTCGACCCCGTCAGGGGGGAGGTGGCTTTTGGGCTTGCCCCCTTCGCGGAGACGGACGAGCTGCTTTGGGAGCTCGCTCGGCTTCCTTCCTCCAGTGCCACGTCACGCGTGGGGCGTGCCCTGGGGCTTTCGGGTCCGAACGCCTGGTCGCCCCTCGAGGCCGTGCTTGCGACGCTCCTTGCGCTTCCCGGCGGGGAGGGCGGCTACGACCTGGGTCCCATCATGCTCAACAGACGCGTGCAGGCTGGGGCTGGCTTGCCCATGACTCGCACGTCGAGGGTTCCCGACATCGAGTTCAGGCAGGCACCCGTCTGCTTGAATTATGACGGGGAGGGACACCTTGACCTGCGTGGCCTAGAATCGGCGGCAATGGACCTCGGATCCCGTCCCGGAGACGCCGGTCTGGATCGCAGCCTTCGGTCCCTCAGGCTGCAGCTGAGGCGAAAGTACGTGGATGACCGGCGCCGCGAGAGGGATCTGGCTGCGAGCGGCCGGGCGACCCTCGTGGTGACCAAGGAGGACCTGCTCGAGCGCGGGGCCATGGACCTGCTTGCGCAGCAGCTGATAATCTTGCTGGAGAGGTCGACCCGCCAGAGCCTCATGCTGCCACGGCAAGCCCTTGCGGACGAAGGGTTGCGGGCAAGGCGAGAGAAGCTTCTCTCTACGCTGCTGTTCGAGCATCCGTAGGGGCAAGGTGGCGCTGCCGGGGGTAATGATGCCATCCCCGGGGAGGCCGACAGCATTTTGTGAGAATTGCTGTCTTCGATTCCCACCAACAGGCCAAACGTGAAAATCGACAGCATTTCGTGAGATTTGCTGTCTTTGCTTGCCTTCGACGACGGGCGACGCGCCCCTTGCTCCCCGCGGGCTCAGCCCAGCGTGCGCAGGAAGAACGCGTGGGCGTTGGCGAAGAAGACCTTCTCGCATAGCTCGTCGCCAAAGCGGGTGGCCATGCGCTCGTGGAAGGCCGGAAGCCTCTGGCAGCCGTCAAGCCAATCCGGCACCTCCGAGCCGTCGTAGTCGCTGCCCAGGGCGACGGCGTCCTCCCCGCCCAGGTCGAGGAAGTGCTCGACGTGGGCCGCGAGCTCGTCGAAGCTCACCTCGGGCGTGGGATGGCCCGCCGCCATCGCGCCCTCGGCCTCCGCCCGCTCGGTGACGAAGGCGCGGAAGTAGTTGAGGCCCACGAGGCCCCCGCGTTCCACGATCGCGCGGAACTGGTCATCGGTCAGGTTGCGGGGGTGCCCACAGACGGCGCGGCTGTTGGAGTGCGACGCCACGAACGGGGCGTCAGAACACGCGAGCAGGTCGGCGAAGCCCTCGTCGTTGAGGTGGCTCGCGTCCACGACCATCCCCAGCTCCCCCATGCGCCGAACTGCCTGGCGGCCAAGCGCGCTCAGGCCGTCGCAGGTCTCGTGCCCGCTGGCCAGGGCATTCCTGCCGTTCCAGCAGAGGGTGACCATGCGCACCCCGTCCTCGTGTAGCCGCTCGAGGTAGCCGAGCTCCCCTTCCATGGGGGAGGCGCCCTCGAGGGTCAGGAAGGCTGCCACGCGCCCGGAGGCGACGACGGCGTCTGCCTCGCCCATGTTGCGCGTCTGCGCCACGAGGTCCGCGTGCAGTCGGACCTGCTCTTCGAAGTAGTCCCGGGCCTGCTCATAGGCGGCACGAGGCGAGAAGGGCGTCCCCTCCAGGACCTCGGGCACCCAGATGGCGAAGCACTGGCACCAGCCGTCGCCCGCGACCTGTCGCATGCGCGTAAGGTCCAGGGCGAGGCGGTTGTGCAGCAGGTCATCGTCTTCGAGGGGGCCGAGGACGCTGCCTATGGCGTCCACCTCGCGCAGGGCGAGGGCGTCGATCGTGTCGCAGTGCAGGTCAAACACGCGCATGTGTGCCTCCATTGGGCGGGGGAAGGAATCGGGGGAGAGTGACGTCCGCACGTTGCCGCATCGGCGTCGTGACGGGTGGGACAGCTGCCTACCCCGCGAGCAGGAAGTCCTCGAGCTCGCGGAAGTCCCGTGCGACGAAGTCCGCGCCAGCGTCTGCGGGTCGCGTGCCATCCCAGTCCACGAGGCACGACGCGAACCCCGCAGCGCGGGCGGCCTGGACGTCCGTGGGCTGATCCCCCACGTAGGCGCAGCGCGTGGGGTCGGCGCCGGCGAGCCGGGCGAAGTGCAGAAGGGGGTCGGGCTCGGGCTTGTGGCGCTCGGTCGCGTCGGCGAGGACGACGTGGTCCATCAGGCCTTCAAGCCCGAACCTGCCAAAGTACATCCCGTACTCGTCTCTCTCGCGGGAGGTGACGGCGCCCAGGCCCAGCCCGTGGCCGCGCAGGTCGCGCAGGAGCTCGCGAGCGCCGGGGAAGTACTCCGTCTCGTCGGCGAAGGCGGCGTAGTCGTCGTTCCAGCGCCGGACGAACTCGTCGGGGTCGACGTCCAGCCCCAGGTGCCCGAGCGCGTCCACGGTCGTGATGCCAAAGGCGACGCGGAAGTTGTCGAGCGGCAGGTCGAGCCCATAGCCATGGGCCGTGCGCTGCCAGGTCCTGAGCAAAGGCGGGTCGGTGTCGATGAGGGTGCCGTCCAGGTCGAAGGCGACGTGGGTGAATCTCATGGGAGCTCCGTTCGTTTCGGCGCGGGCAGGCCCCTCGCAACGTAGGCAGGCCCCTCTCAGCGCGGGCAGGCCCCTCGCGGCGCGGGAAAGCCTCCGCAACTATACTCGTGGACGAACCGCGCGTTCGCGGACGGACCGCATGCGACGACGGAAGTCACCCGTGCGCCACACGAGCCGTCCGCCCATCACGCGAATCGAGGAAGCCCAGAGGCAGGGGAGAAGGCCCATGGCCACCGACGTGCGACTCATTCTGACCGACATCGACGGCACGATCCTGCCCTACGGACAGAAGGTCGTGGGACGACGCACGCTCGCCGCCTTCCACCGCGCGCTGGACGCGGGCCTGCGCATCGGGCCCGCCAGCGGCCGAGGCCACCAGTGGATCGCCCCCCTGCTCGGCGGGGACGAGGCCTGCTGCGCCACGGCGCTGGCCTCCAACGGCATGCAGGTCTACCTGGACGGGGAGCTCGTGCACGAGGAACTCCTGACCCAGGGGCCGCTCCGTCGGCTCGCGCGCGCGGTGGGGGACATCAAGGGAGCCGGCGCGGTGGTCTTCGACGACGCGACGCCGCTGCTGGTCCAGGGCTCGCTCGACGACCTCGAGGCCTGCTTTCCCTCGTACGCCGCGCGCTGCCGCGTGGTGGACGACGTCCCGGTGGCCTCCGCGGTCAAGGCGAACGTCTTCCTCGACGGAGACCTCGCCGCCATGCACGAGCTTGCGGACCGCCTGGCCTCCGAGCTGCCCGAGCTGGCCTTCGACGTGCCGCAGCCGGGCTGGATCAACGTGATGACGGCGGGCTGGGGCAAGGGCCCGGCCATCGACGTGCTCTGCGAGCGGCTGGGGGTCGGCCTCGACCAGGTCGCGGTGTTCGGCGACGGTGGCAACGACGTGAGCATGCTCGAGCACGTGCCGCTCTCGTTCGCGGTTGAGGGCGCGGCGCCGGAGGCGAAGGCAGCGGCGAGCCGGCAGCTGGGCCGCGTGGAGGACGAGGCGGTGGCCGACGCCGTCGACGCCCTCGTCAGGGGAGAGATGCCTCGCTAGGCCTTGTTAGGCCTCGCAAGAGGCCCTGCTAGAGGTCGGCGTCCGAAGCCATCAGCTCCGCGATGTTGAGGTGCGTGACGCCGTCCCGCGTCGTGGGGAGGGGGTCTAGGGTGAGCAGGTAGCGCGGCCACCCATCCCTGATTAGCGAGAACGGACGGAACTCCCGTTCCTCCACATTCTGGTCGACGATGCTCATCGACACCTGAACATAAACGTAGCGCTGGTCCTTCCGTGCGATGAAATCCACCTCCAACCTGCCAACGCGTCCCACGCTGACCGTCCATCCGTGGCGCCTCAGATATTGGTAGACCACGTTCTCGAGGGCTGGGCCGTAGCTGACCTGGTTGTCCGTGTTGAGCGCGTAGTAAAGAGAGAGGTCAGCGAGGTAGTGCTTCTCGCCTCCGTGAAGGCTCCTCCTGCTCTTGAGGTCGAACGTGGGGCAGCGATAGAGCACCTTGGCGGCCTCCAGGTAGCCTGCGTAGCGTGAGACCGTCCTCGCGAGGACGGGCGTCCCTTGAGCCTCGCGGAGCTCCTCGGCGATGTTGGCGAAGTTCGTAGGTGCCGCGTAGTTGGAGACCATGTATGTCATGACGCGTCGGAACGCTTCGGCATTGCGGACCTTGCCGGCGCGTCTGCTGACGTCCTTCTCGATGACCTGGGCGATGACGTCCGCTACGTAAGCGGAGCGTGCCGCAGGGTTGGGGAGCCGCACGGCGCCGGGCATGCCGCCTTCGCGCAGATATCGCTCGAACTCCGCTGCCGTAGGGCCGATCTCTTCGCCGAGTGCCTCCCTCATGCCGAGCCACTCGGGGAATGCCAAGGTAAAGAGCTCAAGCTCGACGTAGCGCCCAGTGAGCTTTGTGGCGAGCTCCCCAGAGAGGAGGTAGGAGTTGGAGCCCGTGATGAAAATCGAGACGCCTTCGAGCCTCCATGCTTCGACGACTTCCTCGAAGCCCTCCACATTCTGGACCTCGTCGACGAAAAGGTAGCTGCCGCGCGGGTCCTCCCCTATGGCCGCCTCGATGGCCTTGTCAAAGGTGTCGGGATCCCTCACGCGCCGGTACCTCCTCGCGTCGAGGTCGAGGTAGGTGATGCGGTCCTCGCCGACCCCACGCTCGCGCAGCTCCTCCATCACGGTCTGCATGAGGCAGGACTTGCCGCAGCGTCTCATGCCCGTCACGACCTTGATGAGGTCAGTGTCGTAGAAAGGCCTTAGCCGTTCGAGGTACAGCTCACGTCTGAAGAGTTCCGCCATGGATCTTGCCTCCTTGAAAAATGCTCGTTTAAGGATACATAACTTGTAAAAAAATGCAAAGTATGTATCCTTAACGACCACTTTCCCGGTGGTGCCTCTGGCAGTGTCTGCGGCACCGCTGCACTATTGCATGGGTCGCATTGATCATTTTGCATGGGGATGGCTGACGGTCTGACATGGGTCACTTCGCCAGCGCGAGACTTGGTCCATCGCCATCATTTCGCTGTTCGAAGAGCGGGCGCCTTGCGGGCAAAGGCAGGCGGATCTACTGACTGGGGTCGTTGCTGTTGGGCTTGGCGCGAGCGCTCAACGCCCTGCTAGCCCCCGAGTTCGACCTCCACGGAGTCACGTCGCGCGTGACGCTTCCGCTTCTCCTCGTACATCGCCCTGTCGGCTTCGCGCATGAGGCGCTGCACGTCCTCGGTGCTGCTGACCAGGTCCTCGGCGATGCCGATGGAGAAGCCCAGGGGGTGACCCTGCGCTTCGAGGCCATTCTGGCTCGCCCTCGTCTGGAACGATGCCCTGCCATGCTCGATGTACGCACGAAGTCCCTCTTTTCCCAGGCTCGACGAGACCAGCGCGAACTCGTCCCCTCCCATGCGGTAGATGCGGGTGTGCTCGTCGAGGTTGATGGACATCCCCGAGGCAAGAAGGGACAGGATGCGGTCTCCCATGAGGTGTCCGAAGGCGTCGTTGTAGTGCTTGAAGTTGTCGATGTCGATGATCGCGAAGGCGATCCGCTTTCCCACCCACCTCGCGTGGTCCTGCTGCAGTGCTCGGGTGTTGTGCAGCCCCGTGAGCTCGTCGTGATACGAGTAACGCGCCAGCCGCTCGCGCGTTTGCGCCCCCCGCACGTACTTGTAGTGCTTAATGCAGCAGGAGGTCATAAGTGTGAGGCAGAGTATCTGCAGATTGACGGTGCTACCATGGGTCAGTGCGCCCGCTTCATTTGCGGCGTGGAGCATGAAGCTGAAGGTGCCGAACAGTATTGGGATAAAGATGAAAGGCTTGACGACAAAGATGCAGACGATGCTGACCATCTGGGTGAGAAACGCGTACATGCCGTTGCTGCGCGCGATGTCTCCGAGTGAGATGTAAATCCCGAACGCGATGCATATTACGATGAACTGGATGATAGCGGCACGCGAGAGTAGCTCGTTGCACGGCCTTTTTCTGCAATTACGTACGGCGAGGGTACAGGCAATGAGGAACAGGGCGCTCAGCATCTGGATGGCATAAGCAGCGCTGTGCTGGGCGATCCAGCTCATTCCCATTTTTTCGACCACTTGGGGGTTGCTAGACATCCTGGCGCTGTTCTGCAGCATGTAGCATTCCAGCACGGCCACGATCGAGGACAGGATGGCGCCATAGTTCAGGTTGGCGTTGGTGATGAAGCTCCTCTCGAAGGGGGTTTGTCGCCTGAACCCGAAAGAGACCTGCAGCACCTCTCTGACAGATAGCGGGTGGGGCCCACCTACACTCTCGATGCTTATGTCGTATCCCATCCCATTGTTCATCTGTACCTACTTCAACGAACTAGCTCCCTTATTTTTGCACGATGCGGCTTTGCTGGATACTCTGAAAAACGATGGTCTCGACGAACGAGCGCAAGAGCTGCCGGACACGGGGTCGGAAGCTGCGGGTCAACAGGTCGCACCTTCTGATCCTCTCTATTTTGAAATTCAGCTTGAAGCTATCCCTACTCTTCCTTTAAAATCGCCTTAAGCAAAAAATTAAACTTGGCAAACCTGCCGAAAGGCAGCGACGCAAAGCTATAGGGCCTTAACTGGTAGCCAGCTGCATTCTCCGCAAGGGGGGCAGCCGGCTGTTTTTTGCGCGAAGTCGTCGGACGAGCACACATAGCTGGGAGGACGGCACACCAATTATCCCAAAGCCGGCGTCAGCCGGATGAATAGGGAGCGAAGGTAGTACGTGGCAATAGAGAGGAGCACCATATGATGCACGGTATTTCTATGGAGGGACGGTTCAAGGCATTGCTATCCACGCTGTTTGCGATGGTGCTTGCTCTGGGCGTCTTCTTCCCGTCTGCAGCGCTTGCAGAGACGACGGGTGTGACTGCCGCCAACCAGGGTACGGCAACCGGCAAGCTCACCGTCACCGGTCTGACGGATGGAGACAAGGTTGACATCTACAAGATCGTCAACACCACCATCCAGGGAGACAATACCCTCAAGCACGAGTTCGCCGCCGACTATGGCATCTCATTCGACGCTTACAAGGTCTATGCCTCCGACAGCGTGGAGATGAAGAAGGCGGCCGAGACCATCGGTTCGAGCGCCAATCTCGGTGCGGTGGCCCAGCCCCAGAAGACCGCGACCGGCACTTCCGTCGAGTTCACCGGCCTTTCCGCGGGCGAGTACCTGGTGAAGGTCACCCCTGCCAGCGGCAAGGTCGTTTATCAGTGGTCCATCGCCAAGCTCGAGTACACGGCTGAGACCGGCGGTGTCTCGTACAAGCTGAACGACGGCAGCATCGCCGTGAAGAACACCCCGGTCACCATCGACAAGAAGGCTACCGGCGAGGACGCCGACACCCACAACACCTCCCAGTACTCCGTGGGTCAGGTCATCCCCTATACCGCTGAGGTGACCATCCCTCAGTATCCCAGCAACGCCACCAACAGGAAGTTCAAGGTTACCGATACCATGACCGCGGGCCTCACCTACATGAAGGCCGTGGGCTTCTCCATCATGGTTGGCTCGACCGATGTTTCCGGGAGCTTCGATATCACGCATAATGCAGATGGTTTCGTCGCTGAGATCAAGTCCGATGCAGCCGCAGCGTTCTTCTCGACCTACAATGCTGGTCAGAAGCTGACCATCAAGTATGGCGGCAAGATCAACTCCAGCGCCGTGGTGAACACCCCCGACGTGAACACCATCACGCTCGAGTTCGCCAACAACCCCTATGACGAGCATTCCAACGACACGGTCACGGATCACGTCGACAACAGCACCTTCGGACTCAAGCTCGTCAAGGTGGACAACGATACCGCCTCGCCCAAGCCCCTCCAGGGTGCCGAGTTCACCGTGTACACCGATTCGGCCTGCGAGCATCCGATGGTCGACGAGAACGGTAGCGTCATCAAGCTGACCACCAACGCTCAGGGCATCGGCACCGCCAAGGGCTTCGGCGAGGGCACCTTCTATGTCAAGGAGACCAAGGCTCCCGCTGGCTATACTCCCTCCAGTGATATCAAAACCGTCACCTTCAAGGCAACCAAGACCTCGAACCCCGGTGGCGGCTACACCATCACCATCGAGCATGAGGGTACCGGCGAGTACCTCAACTTCTACGACGCCGGCAGCATCGTCAACGTTCCCCAGCCTGGACTGCCCGTCACGGGTGGCGCTGGCACCGTGGCTCTGACGGTCGTTGGCGTTGGCCTGATGGCCGCCGCTGGTGTGATCGTTGCTCGCAGCCGCAAGAACGAGGCGTAGGTGCTCGTTTCCTAGGATGCGTTCGCCTCTCCGGGAACCGCCTTATCTGAGGCGGTTCCCGCGAGGCAATCGGGAATGTGATTGCGCGAGAAGGTCTGTCCTTCTCGCTCCAACAACAGGTGATGGGAGCTGCATTGGGAGGGACCGTGAGGAAAAGGCCAATCATGGTCCTTGCCGTCCTGATTTTCGTGGGCGGTGCCTCCCTCGTTGCCTATCCCTATGTAAGCGACTTCTTCTATAAGCGGGCTCAGGCCCAGGTGAGTTGGAATCAGGACCAAGCCGTTTCGTCCCTCCACCAAGAGGACCTCAGCACGCAGAAACAGGACGCCTACGACTACAACGATCGTCTCCTTGCTGGCAAGACCGTGGTCACAGACCCCTTTGACCCCTCCCAAAAGGCTGTCAGCGAGGGGGAGTACGGTTCCCTTCTCAACGTGCTGGGTGATGGCATGATGGGCTCCATCTCCATTCCAAAGCTCGGTCTCGATAGAGTTCCCATATATCACGGGACCGACGACGAGGTTCTTCAGAAGGGTGCCGGTCACTTGCAGGGTACGTCACTGCCTATAGGAGGTGATTCTTCGCATAGTGTCCTGGCAGGGCATACGGGATTGCCATCGGTCAGGATTTTTGATGGCCTGGACAGGCTTGCGGTCGGGGACTACTTCGTGATTCAGGTGTTGGGCGAGGATCATGCCTACCGGGTCTATTCGGTCGAGACAGTGCTGCCCGAGGAGACTAGCTCGCTTGTGATAGAGCCAGGTCGCGACCTCTGCACCCTGGTCACCTGCACTCCCTACGGAGTCAACACCCATCGGCTCCTCGTGCATGCGGAGCGCTGCGACGTCCCCCAGGAATGGATCGACCTCCAGTCCAGACCGGCCTCGCTGAACGGCCTGATACGCAACGTGCAGGAGAACTCGCTCCTCGTCTATTCGCTCATGGGGCTTGCGGTTACTGTTGGAGTGGGAATAGGCATCTTTGTTCTTAGACGCCGCAAGGGCACCTCAGGTGACGTTGCCAGCAAGGTGGTAGATGACGGACGAAGGGGACGTCACTTCAGAAGCTAGCTCGGCGGCAGTACGGGATGCACGGTGTTTCCACGTGAGGCACAACGCACGGTAGGACAGGTCACGACGTATCCGAGAGGAGGCAAACATGGCGAATGGAAAGAGGAAAGTCGCATCGACCGCCCTTGGTGTTGCCGTGTTTCTTCTCGGATCTGCCGTGCTTCTGTACCCCGAAATCGACTCCTGCGTCGCACAGAGATCGGCCAGCGAAATGGTGAGCGATGCTATGGCAAAGGATGCCAGGGATGCTGACGCGCAGGCGACGGAAGGCAACGGGCGTGCCAAGAGTGGCGATCCTGCCTACAGGTACCTCTTGCATTACAACGAGAAGGTAAGGAACGGGAACGGGGGAGCCATCAACGACCCCTGGGGCATAGGCGTCGACGTCTCCGGCCTCGAGGGAATGGGGCTGGAAGAGGACGTCATCGGGTCCATAACCATTCCTCGCCTGGACGAGACCCTTCCGCTCCTGCTGAACGCAACGACGGACCACATGGCAGTGGGTGCCACTGTTATTTCGGGCACCTCGGCCCCCCTTGGCGGACAGGGGGACAACTGCGTCATAGCTGCGCACAGGAGCGTATGGCATGGGCTGCGGATGTTCCGTGACATAGAGGACATGGAACTGGGTGACCTGCTCACCATCGACACTCTGTGGGACAGTCTCACGTATCGGGTCGTCGAGACGAAGGTCATATCTTCCGACGATGCCGACGCGCTGCGTCCCCAGGCCGGACGCGATCTGGTCACCCTGTTCACCTGTCACCCCTACAGGCATAACTACCAGCGCTATCTTGTCATCTGCGAGCGCGTGCAAGAGGGGGGTACGCAGGAGGTGCCCAGGGGCATTGCAAGGCTCGTCGTCCAGGCTGCCAATCCCAGCGACTCTCCCGACCTCGTGATGGAGCGTTGGATTCGCGTGGGAGGCCTTCTGATGATGCTTGTGATGGTGACTGCAGGAGTCGTCGTCCTAGTCGGCAGCAGCTTGCGCGGCAGACGTGGAAAGGTCCTTGCTGGGCACGCCCGCGGCAATGGGCATGCCAAAGGGATGGGCAAGGGTCGTCCCCCTGCCCGGGCTGGTGGTTCTGGTGATTGATGGCATCGGTCGGGCCGGTGCCCCTGAGCAAGACTTCGTTGGTTGGAGGGTGTCGTGAAGAAATTGAACTCATCAATGCTTGGCAGGGTGCTCGTGCTGTTGCTGGCATTGTCTATGGCCGTTCCCTCCGATGGAGTCTGGGCCATGAGCCGCGCCTTCGCCGCAGAGAGCGGGGAAGAAGTCGCAGTCGCGGGCGACACGTCTGCCCCGTCAGCGAGCACGGGCGCGGGTGAGGATGGGTCAGATAGTGCGGCTGACTCACGCGTCGAGAGGCGGACCCTCGACGTGGCCGTCTTCGAGGACGAGTCCCTGAGCAGGCCCCTTGAGGACGCACCCAAGGTCACCATCACGGGCGAGCTTCCCGCGGACGCCGAGGCAAAGGCTTACGTTGATGACATCACCGACAAAATCGAGGGAGTCGACGACTCCGCCGTCGGCCTCACGCAGGAGGACGAGGAGCGGCGTGCCAAGGAGTATGCCAGTGACGGCGAGACGGACCCCTTGAAGGATGACTCGAAATCCGTCACGATTGCCTCCCTCAACCTTGCCCTCTACGACGAGGCGGGTACAGCCATGGACGCAAACCTCCTGAAGGGTGAGGTCGAGGTTGGTGTCGGCTCAGACAAGTTGCCTGATGGTGAGAATGCAAAACTCAAGGTTTATTCGATAGGCAACACCGAGAAAGAATCAAGTGCAGGAGCCGAGAGCGCTGAGGAACTCGATGGCGCCAAGTTTTCTGATTCGAATGACTCGGTCAAGTTCAATGTCACCGGAGCGGGGACCTATGCAGTGGTACGCGGCGCGAAACTCCTACGTCGCGACCAGCCGCTGAATACAGGCTTCAGCGCGCGTGACCTGGGCATCCAGACAGACTTCTTCGACTACTACGGTGATGTTGTGAATGGCAATCCATTCGATAGCGGTGCCAATAGGTTTGCGAAGCCCAACACCACAGGTATCAACTCCAATGGTCATCGCCTTCAGTTCTATGGATACGGAAGCGTCAAAAAGGACGACCCAAATAACATTAACCACAATATTTCCATCAACAACTACACTTATGGCGCTACTCCGCTCTCCGATACTGGCGAAGACGCCATCCAACGTTCCTCGGCTCTGCAGGGGATCGTCCAGAACAAGCTTGGCGAGGACGGCTACCCGGTCCTTGCTCCTGGATTGCGCTGGAAGTATGACACGGATGACCGGACTGACGGAACCGAGAGCCTCAGTTACCTGTTTGATGGGTCGGTCCAAGCTGGCAAGAAGTCCTATATGGGTCTTGACGGCTTCATCCAGAAGGGTCGCATCGACCCTGCAAACAACCAGTTCATCCGTGATGAGAACGGCAGCTACTACGGATACAACAGCAACGAGACCTATGCCTATTACAACAAGGAACAGGGCAATGGTGGCTATGTCACTCTCTACGATGACACGTACCCAAAGGCCGGCGCCTCGTCCTACATGATTGGTTTCTTCCCCTTCGATAACTATGATTCCTCAAGAAACAACGTAGGCAGTTGGGATCCGCACAGCAACCCGAACCCTCTCAACCACCACAACGGCGTGACGATGAGCGCTACCTTTACCCTCCCGCCTGATGGCCAGGTGTCAAATGCTGACGGTACCAAGAGCGATATGCTTTTCTCCTTTTCGGGAGACGACGACGTCTGGGTGTATATCGATGGCGTGCTCGTGCTCGACATAGGTGGCATCCATCAGCCCGCGCAGGGTACGATAAACTTTCATACGGGCGAGACGACCATGGGCGGTGACCGTTTCCTCGGTCGCACTGCGTATACGGAAGATGTATATGATGCTGGTGCCGGGACTACTCTTGGCAAGAACAGCTCCATAGCGCAGGCGTTTGAAAAAGCAGGCAAGACGTTCGATAGTAGTCCGTATTCCACGCACACCATCAAGTTCTTCTATCTGGAACGCGGTGGCGTGGACTCGAACTGCATGCTTGCCATGAACCTCGCGTTCACTAAGGCAACCGAGCTGACCGTCGATAAGGATTGGGCGGACGGCGACAGGCTCCACACTGACAGCGACGACTCCGTGTATGTCCAGCTGTACCGTCAGGTTGACGGTGGCGAGCGCGAGGCCGTTGATGAACCCGTAAAGCTGGATAAGGACTCGAAGGACAAGTACGGCATCGGCCCCTTCCGCCACACCTTCGACAACCTGCCGGTGCGTGACGAGCTCAACCACGAGATTAAGTACACGGTGGAGGAGGGGACGCTCGAGGGAGGCGCGTTCGTCCCCAAAGAGGCGGGGATACAAACCAGTGGCAAGGTGTATACGCTCGACAAGATCGAGTATCGGTATGCGAAGGGAGCCCATGGTGCCGATCCCAAGGTGGAGACATATCGTCCAGACGATCCCTCGACCTTCGGTGCAGCATTCCACAACGGTAACGAGGATCCCCAGATTGGCACCGCAGTCATCACAAACAAGCCGAGCATGAAGCTGACGGTCGAGAAGCAGTGGAGGGATGACTCGGGGAATGCTCCCGACCCCGCCTCGTATGAAAACGATTCCGTATGGGTTCAGCTCTACAAGCTTCGCAAGTCAGGAGGCTCGTTCCCCAGTGAGGATCAGGCGACGGCTGTGGGCAGCCCCATCGAGCTCAAGGCATCCAATAGCTGGCGGGGAGAGTTCGATATCGTCGAAGAAGGAGAGGACGTAAAGTATATCGTCCGCGAAGGGACCTACGATGGGTCTACCTTTACACCCTCAGATGTGATTTACGCTGCGAAGGCAGACGCTGCTGATGCCGGCCAACCCTATCAGCGCGTCTCGACCACATACACAGTTGACGAGCTCAAGCAAAACTACAAGACTGAAGTGGTCCCGACTCCAGGGGGCGGCGCTTCTCAGCAGATCGTCAACTCTTTGAGCTACAGGCTGCATTACGGACGAGTCGGAGGCATCCTCCATCGATACATCGGAACCTATCTCACAGGCGAGCTCGATGACGGAATCATTGACCCCTTTGCACAGAAGGGGGTAGGTGGAGAAAGCGGTGGGCTCAATGACTTCTGGTGGAGCACGCGTGATCTTGTTCCTGTTACCTTCGCCATACCCGAGAATGCCAAGACCTTCAAGGTGATGGGTGCCGTGCATGGGAATGACTTCCACATTTTCCAGCAAGATGGAAGGGTGGTGCGACTGAGTGAGAGCGCCGTGGGGGCGGGCTACACGACGACCGTCACTGGTGACCAGTTCACCATCCAATTCGACGAGAGCTATGTGGCAAGCCACAAGGGGCAGACCCAGACCATTCTTGTGCCCGCGGGCGTGAAGCGTACCGCACAGAACCACTATGCAATGCTCACCTGGCTCAATGGTTTCAACAGGCATGGATATATCGACCTGCAGATGAGGGGAACCACCCTCGGCGGCTCCTCCACGACCGTGCAGACGGTGCCGGATGGCGACCCATGGGTCGAGAACGGCAACGCTTCCGATGGCGGCGTCCAGTTCCTCACGGAGCATGAGACAAGTGCGACCCAAAGGAAGACCACCATTGCTGGACACACTGTCATCGCAAACAAGCCGCTCAAGACTCAGATTGCGATTCTCAAGCAGGATGCGGACACGAATGAGGCTATGAACGGAGTCACGTTCACGCTCTACAGGTCCAATGCGAGCTGGTCAAAGGGAGAGAAGATCTCGAGTCAGACCACGGACATCGATGGCGGTGCGATTTTCGCATCCATCAATGATGGCTACTACGTGCTCGAAGAGGAGAGGGGTTCTGCCAACTCCACCTATGCGCTTCCCGGGGGATTCTGGAAGGTTCAGATAAAGGGTGCGCAGGTGAAGCAATTCCTCGATCCGTCTGGCGCAAGTGTCCAGGCTTCTGACAGCATAGGCCAGTATGTCCTCAAGAACACAAAGGTCAAGACGGAGCTCGAGGTCTTGAAGACGGACGGAGCGAGCAGCACGGCTCTTCAGGGAGCCTGCTTTACGGTGAGCACTGAGGGTGGGAAGTATGTCCAGGCAGATGGATCTCTGAGCGGAAGCGCTTACGAGTTCATGACAAATTCCAGCGGAAAGATTGTCATCCGGAACCTTACGGCGGGCACCTACTGGCTCTCAGAGACCAAGGCTCCTGCGGGTTATCAGAAGCTGGGGAACGACATTCGAATACAGATCAACAACGATGGCACACAAGCACTATTCTACGAGGGTGCTGCTCAGCAGAATGTGAGCATCCTGAACCATAAGGTCTCTATGACGGTGAAGAACAGCAAGGCCCCCGACCTTCCGTTTGCCGGCGCAACGCCGCGCGACTTCCTTTTCGTGGGCCTTGCGATTGCCGCCCTCGGCGCCGTTCTGATGGCGTTCACGATGAGGCGCAGGGACGTTTGGGAGTAGGGGGTTGTTCGGTGCTCCGTCCAGCATGTAGGGCAGTTCGTTGATTTGTGGCGGTGGCTAGGTTTCGTCGCGACCTGGCCACCGCCTGGCCTACTTAACGTGGACCTCACGGTGGGCTGCAGGAGGGTTTCGTAACCATTACCCATTTGTGCTGCGCTGGTCCGTCGGGCACGAGTTCGGATAAGCTGACTCCATTCGCGGCCGTGCCCCGATTCCGGCCGATGTATTGATTCCCGTACCAACAAGGAGGAACGCATGACACTGGAGGACAAGGACGCCTCCGAGCCTTCGTCTGTCGAGGCATCGGAAGCCGTAACAGAAGTCACCGCGACGGCCGTCAGGCCCGCCGCACCCACCCAGGAGGCGCCCGCGCGTACCGGTGCCCCCGTGCCGCCGGAGGGGCTGGGGGAGGCCGTGGCCTCCACCGCCTCTGGCGCCAGCGCATCCACGCCTGATGAGTCCGCACCCAAGAAGCCAGTGAACAAGAAGGTTGTGATTGGCATCGTCGCCGCGGCAGTCGTGCTCGTCGGCGTAGGCGCCTTCCTCTTCGCGCGAGGTCAGGCTGCGAACGCGGGTCGTCTCGCCATCCACGAGTCTGCCGAGAAGATCGTCTCCGCAGACCAGGAGCTCGTCGACCTTGACCGGTATGCCGACCTCGAATACTTCTCCCTCGCGTTGAGCGATCCCTCCGACGCCGACGACACCTTCTCGTCCGCGACGGACTCCCTCGACGCGGCGCAGAAGGAGCTCGGCGAGGCGAAGTCCAGCGAATGGGCGCTCGACGGCGCCGACAAGGACGCGATCGCCGCTCTGCAGAGCTCCGTCGACGCGCGCAGGAACATGGTCGAGACGGGCCGCAAGGTCGTCGACTCCCTCGGTGGCGCCTACACCGCGAGCAGCAGCATCACTTCCTACTACTCCGACCTCAGCAACTTCCAGACCAGCGTCGGCGACGCGATCAGCGTGGTCAACGCCGCGTCCGATGTCGCATCGATAGACTCGGCTCGCTTCTCGACCGACGTCGAGGGCGCGAAGCAGCATGCGAGCTCCCTCTCCGCCGACGTCAGCGCCGCAAAGGCGGCCGTCCCGTCTGCGGACTTCTCCAAGTTCCAGGACGTCGTGGACAAGAGCGTCGCGCTGGCAGACCTCCTGAGCCAGCTCTCCGGTGCCATCTCGTCCGGTGACACGTCCTCCGTCAACTCAATTGCGCAGACGTTCAACTCGGACAAGAACGACCTCATCGACGCCATGGGGAAGACGGAGGAGCTCTCTGACCTCGCGGACCTGCTGGTGACGGACGAGGACAAGAGCCTTGCGGCCGACTACCAGTCCGCCCGCGACGCCGCTGTCGCCTCCCTGGAGCCCCTGAGCTCTTACACTGGTATTGACCTGAGCGACCTGACCAAGGGTTCGAGCCTGCTCGACTAGGAAGGCCGTCGCATCGCGCGCCCGAACGCCACAGCTGCGGCAGACGGGTGGCATGCGTCCGACACATCTACGAAAGGATTTGCAAATGGCAGAAGGCAAGGGATATTTCTCGCGCTCCTGGGCGCTCATAGGCAAGGAGCCCGGCTGGTACAAGGTGCCGCTCGTCATGGGCATCGCCAACTTCGTCCCCATCGCAGGTCCGCTCGGGACCTCGGGCTACGTGCTCGAGTGGTCGCGATTGATTGCCTGGGGTGCCGATGCCGCGCCGAAGCGACACGGCGTCAGGGTGGGCGAGTGCATCAAGAGCGGATGGCGTGGCTTCGCGTCCACGATTGGCTGGGGCGTGCTGCTGGGAATCATCATGTCGCTGGTCGCGAGCGTTAGCCACGGCGGCGTGGTGCCGTTCCTCCTGTCGCTCGTCATCGGGGTGTTCGGCGGCACGATTCTGGCGGTCTGCTGCGTGAGGGCGGCCATCTACCAGAACTTCAAAGCGGGCTACAGGGCCGACCGCATCTTCGAGATGCTCAAGAGGGACTTCGGCGGCATCGCCAGGATCGCGGGCCTCTGCATCCTGATCTCGCTGATCATCACGCTGGCCATGTACCTGATTGCGCTCGTCGCGTTCATTCCCCTGATTACGAAGCTGGTCAGTATGGCCGCCTACACCAGCGCTCATGCCTATTCGTCGTACGCGGGTGACTCGTACTACGTCTACAGCGAGATCATCTCGACACTTATGGGCATGATCCCGGTGCTGCTGGTGATTGGCTATCTGGGGTCGGTCGCGACCTCGTTCGCAAGCCTCGTGGAGTACGCGGCGGTTGGTTTGTGGATGAGGCAGTTCAACGTCCCTGCATGGGGCGCGAGCGGAGACCCCCTGCCTCAGGACCTGATGCTGCCCGGCGCCACGGCGGACCCCGTCGTTCCGGTGGACCCGACCGCAGGCGACGGCAGTGTCGTGGACGCCACGCCGGTCGACACCGCCGACTCTGCCGCTGAGGTCGTCACGCCTCTGGACGTGCCAGCTGCGGCGGTTGCCACGGAGGTCACGGAGGACGTGGACGGGACGGCATCCGTGGAGGCCACGGATGCCGCGGACGAGGCGGCTCCTGTGGTCGAAGAGCTCGCCGCGGACGCGCCGACGGTTGCAGCGCCGACGATGCCGGCGGACGGCGTGACCGGCGAGGTTGCTGGGACGACGCCCGACGAGCCTGCTGTCGAGGACGCGGACGAGGATTCCGACGAGGATTCCGACGAGGATTCCGACGCGGACTCCGATACGGGTGCCGGCATGGCCTCCGACGAGACCAAGGACGAGGACCCGACCCTCTAGGTCTCTCCGTCGAATTGTCCGATGCTTCAGTGACGCCCGGGGTCGCATGGCGCGGTCCCGGGCGTTGCAGAATGGTGGCGACCTGGTATAGCCGTTCCTCTCGCCCCCCCGATGTGCTACCATACGCCGAAGGCAATGACGGAGAGGTTCGCAGCCCGCGTCGCCAGCGGAGAAGAGAGGGCACCCACCGGCTGAGAGGTGCCTCCAAGGCTGGGCTGCGAAGTTCACTCCACCAGCCGCGACCTCAACGCAGCGCTCGCCGCCGCAAGTAGGGAAGCCGTAGGCCCCACGGCACGGGGCGGAAGAGCGGGCGCTCGCGAGAGAAAACGCGACGCCAATCAAGGTGGTACCGCGGAATCATTCCGTCCTTGGGCTTGTGGGCCCGAGGACGGTTTTTCGTTCTTGGGCAGGAGGGCGCCGGCAGCCTGCCGGCGGCGACGAGAGGGGTTTCCAAACATGGCAATGTCCGACGACCTGAGGGCCATCCAGGATCAGGTGGAGGAGGGGCTCAAGGAGGCCACCACCCTCGACGCCCTGGAGCAGATTCGCATCGCCGCCCTGGGCAAGAAGGGTTCCCTGACCGCGCTCATGCACATGATGGGCAAGGTCCCCCCCGAGGAGCGCCCCGCCATGGGCAAGCTCGCCAACACCGTGCGCGCCAACGTTGACGCCGCCATCGCCGGTCGCAAAGAGCAGCTGGCCCGGGCCGTGCTCGACGCGCGCATCCAGGCCGAGGCCGTGGACGTGACCCTGCCGGGCCGCCGCCTGACCCCGGGCACCCAGCACCTCATCAGCCAGATCCGCGAGGAGATCGAGGACATCTTCGTGGGGCTCGGCTACACCGTCGAGGACGGTCCCTTCGTGGAGACCACCTACTACAACTTCACGGCGCTCAACGCCCCCGAGGACCACCCCAGCCGCTCGGCCAAGGACACCTTCTACGTGGAGGACCGCGCGCCCGAGGGCAAGGCCCAGCACGTCCTGGGGGAGTCGGACGTCCTCCTGCGCACCCAGACCTCCGGCGTCCAGGTGCATGTGATGGAGGAGAAGAAGCCTCCCATCTACATGATCTGCCCGGGCACGGTGTTCCGCCCCGACACCGCCGACGCCAACCACCTGCCACAGTTCACCCAGGTGGAGGGCCTGGTCGTGGACGAGGGCATCACCTTCGGCGACCTCAAGGGCACGCTGGACTACTTCTGCCGCGAGATCTTCGGCAAGGACCGCGCGACCCGCTACCGCCCGCACTTCTTCCCCTTCACCGAGCCCAGCTGCGAGGTGGACGTGTCCTGCGGTGTCTGTCACGGCAAGGGCTGCCGCTTCTGCAAGAACACCGGCTGGCTCGAGATCCTGGGCTGCGGCATGGTCGACCCCAACGTCTTCGACTACGTGGGCATCGACCCCGAGAGGTACTCGGGCTTCGCTTTCGGCATCGGCGTGGAGCGCGTGGCCGCGCTGCGCTACGACCTGCCCGACCTGCGCATGCTCATGACCGGCGACATGCGCTTCTTGAGGCAGTTCTAAGTCCGCAGACCCCGCGCCACCAAGACTTCCGCGCGACCAAGAAGGAGAATTCCATGCGCGTCTCTTACGAATGGCTCAAGACCATGGTCGACCTGCCCGACGACCCCCAGGAGCTGGTGCGCGAGTTCGTCCGCACCGGCACCGAGGTCGAGGCCGTCGAGCGCGTCGGCGCCGACATCACCAAGGTGGTCACCTCCCAGGTGCTCGAGAAGGTCCCCCATCCCGATTCTGACCACATGTACGTGTGCAAGATGGACGTGGGCGCGCATAACCTGGGCGCCGACGGCAAGCCCGAACCCCTGCAGGTGGTCTGTGGCGCCCAGAACTTCGAACAGGGAGACAAGACCGTGACCGCCCTCGTGGGTGCCACGCTCCCTGGTGGCGTCACCATCAAGAAGGGCAAGCTGCGCGGCGTCGAGTCGCGTGGCATGAACTGCTCCAGCCGTGAGCTGGGCCTGGATGGCGACCACAGGGGCATCATGATCCTGCCTGCGGACACGCCCGTGGGCGTGGACTTCACCGAGTACATGGGGCTCAGCGACACGGTGATCGACTGCGAGATCACGCCCAACCGTCCCGACTGCCTCTCCATGCTGGGCATGGCCTCTGAGGTCAGCGCCATGCTGGACGAGCCGACCCACGTCGAGCTTCCCCAGATCAGGCACGAGAGCGCCGACTTCGGTCGCAGCTCCGACCTGGTGGACGTGCGCATCGACGACAACGAGCTCTGCGGTCGCTACACCGCGCGCGTGGTGCGCAACGTGAAGATCGGTCCCAGCCCCGAGTGGCTGGCCCGTCGCGTCATCGCCGCCGGCAGTCGTCCCATCAACAACGTGGTGGACGTGACCAACTACGTCATGTACCTCACCGGGCAGCCCCTGCACGCCTTCGACCTGGGCAAGCTCACCGAACGCGACGGCAAGCGCCACGTCGTGGTGCGCGCGGCGGCCGATGGCGA
This sequence comes from Olsenella sp. DNF00959, assembly GCF_001553055.1. NCBI lineage: Bacteria > Bacillati > Actinomycetota > Coriobacteriia > Coriobacteriales > Atopobiaceae > Olsenella > Olsenella sp. DNF00959. The sequence continues at coordinate 190,304 of NZ_KQ960127.1, forward strand.
GAAGGTCGTGACCCTGGACGGCGTGGAGCGCGAGCTCACCAGCGACATGATCGTGATCACGGACGACGGCAAGGCCCCCGTGGCCTTGGCTGGCGTCATGGGCGGTCTCGACTCCGACATCGACGAGGGCACGGTGGACGTCCTTCTCGAGAGCGCCGTGTTCGAGAAGGGCCACATCAGCCGCACGAGCCGCAACCTCGACCTCATGAGCGAGGCGTCGATCCGCTACGAGCGCCAGGTGGACGGTGCTGGCTGTGCCCGCGTCTCCGACGTGGCCGCCGCCCTCTTCGAGGAGTGCTGCGGCGCCCAGGTCTGCGAGGGCAGGGTGGACGAGTACCCCGCCCCCGTGGCCGCGTCCCGACTCACGCTGCGCCCGGAGCGCGTGCGCTCGCTCTGCGGTGCGCCCATCGAGGACGAGTTCATGGCCTCTCGCCTGCGCCTGCTCGGCTGTGACGTGGTGGTGGGGGAGGACGGTGCCCTCGAGGTGACGGCCCCCACCAACCGTCCCGACCTCACCCGCGAGGTCGACCTGGTGGAGGAGGTGCTGCGCCTCTGGGGCGAGGGCGACGTGGAGCCCACCCTGCCTGCGGCCCGCAACCACGCCGGCGGCCTGACCGAGGAGCAGCGGACGCTCCGCAAGATCGGCTCGACCCTGCGCGCCGCCGGCCTGAGCGAGACCTCCACCTACAACTTCGCCGACCCCCAGGAGCTCGAGCTCCTGGGCATGGGCGAGACGGGCAAGGGCGTGCCCGTGCGCATCCTGCGACCGCTTGTCGCCGACCAGAGCGAGATGCGTCGCGACATGCTGCCCGCCCTCCTGCGCTCCGTCGCCTACAACCGCGACCACGGCGTGAAGAATGTCCACCTGTACGAGGTCGGCCGCGTCTTCTACGGCCACGAGCACAGGAGCCAGCCCGACGAGCCCAGCATGGTGGCCGGCGTGCTGAGCGGCTCCTGGGCGGACGACGCCTGGAACCAGAAGACGGGCGAGCTGGACTTCTTCGACGCCAAGGGCGTGGTCGAGACCCTGCTCGAGGCCCTGCGCATCACCAAGGTCCGCTTCCGCGCGGCCGACCCCGAGTCCTACGGCTGGCTGCAGCCGGGCCGCTCCGCCGAGGTGCTGGCCCAGGGAGAACTCATCGGCTGGGTGGGCAACGTGCACCCGCGCTCGCTCGAGGCCTTCGGCATCGACGACGCCGTGGTGGCCTTCGAGCTGAGCGTGGCCGCGCTGCTGAGGCTGGCCAAGGACGAGCTGCCCTACGAGGACGTGCCCACGCTGCCCGGCGTCTCCATCGACCTGGCGCTGGTGGTGGACGAGGGTCTGAGCTACGAGCAGGTCATGCAGCGCATCAGGAGCGCCGGTGGCAAGCTCCTGGCCAGCGCGGAGCTCTTCGACGTGTACCGCGACCCCGTGAGGGTGGGCGTGGGCAAGAAGTCGATGGCCTTCTCGCTCGAGTATCGCGCGGCAGACCACACGCTGACCTCCGAGGAGGTGGAGAAGGCGCACGGCAAGCTGGTGGCCAAGGTGACTAAGTCCACCGGGGGAGAGGTACGCGGCTAGGGGGCGCCGGGGCGCCGGACTGGGGCGCCGGGCGCTGCGCGGCGTGGTGCTGCGTGGCGTGCAAGCGGCGCCGTCGTGACGGCCACACCGCTTCGTGCTGCGCGGGTGGCTACGAAGTGGTGGCGCTTCGGCGCTTCGTAGTGCGAGAGTGGTAAAGAATCGTCTGGATGTCGGCCGGTGGCTCCGAGTGGGCCGCCGGCCGCCTTCTCGCTGCGTTTGGACGCCTACCACGACGTCGTGTGTGGGCAACTCTCGTCCGTGACAACGTCCAACGCGTGCTTGATTTCACCGACTGCGCCCAACGTGTGCGTCCTCGCCATCCACAACGTCCAACGTGCGCTCGGCTTCGCCGACAACGTCAAATGCGTGCGACTTTCGCTCCAAAGCGTCCAATGCGTCCGAGGACCCTGCGTTTGCCCAGTTGCTGCATCCGCTTCAGACGCGTTCGACGTAATCGACGTATTGCGGGACGCGTTGGACGTTGCTGATGCATCGGCAGACGCGTTCGACGTAGTTACCGCTTCGGGAGACGCGATGGACGTTATGGCTGCGCCGTGAGACGCGATCGACGTTTTCGATGCGAGAGGAGACGTGTGCGGCGTAGTCAGTGGAGAGGGACGCACGATTGACGTAGTGGGCGGGGGAGAGGCGCGTGTCTGACGTTGCTGGTACGGAGAAGCGCGCGGCGTGCGCGAGGCCGCTCGCGTCAGACGTCGCCCCGTCCGCTCGCGTCAGGCATCGCCCCCGTCGGCGCGGCGTGCGCAAACGTCCTATGATGTTCCAATGCCGAGCTGGAACATTCATAGCGCCCACGTGGAAGCCCTCCTGAAGAAGTGGAGCCCCCAGGAACTGGGGATACGTGACGTCAACGCCTTTCTCTTCGGCAACTTCCTGCCCGACGTCTACGTGGGCTACATGGTCAAGCCCACCACGCGCATCATCGTCTACAACGACACGCACTTCGCGGACCCAAACTTCGTGCCCGAGCCCCGCTACTGGGAGTTCTGGCGCCGCTTCGGCCTGCCCAGCGCCGATGCCGACGGTCGCGTGTCGGACCTCGTGCTGGGTACCTGGTGCCACCTCGTGGCAGACAACGCCTACAACCACGACGTGAACGCCTTCATCGAGGGCATGGGCATCCGTCCGGGCGAGACGACCCGCATCCGCAAGCAGGGGGACTTCGACCTCTTTGGCCGCACCCTCGACCTGCGTCTCGAGTGCCGCCTGGATGACGAGCTCGTCCGACAGGCCCACGCCTTCCCGCAGTACCCTGTGCTCGAGCCCGACCTCAGGGCGAGCGTCGCTGCCGCTTCCGCCATCGTGCGCGACAACCGCCTGCATCACGTGGACGGAACGCCCGCCTACAGCATGCTCACGCCAGAGCTCTTTTCCAACATGTTCGAGGAGGTCCAGCAGCGCATGCTCGAGGGCCTCCTGGCCTACGCCGAGCAAGGCGCCTCGGCGGAGCCCCTCAGAAGGGAGGGCCCCCGTGCCCGACGCCGCTAGCAACAGCGCACCGAGCGCCCCCGTGTTCGGCAAGCAGGGAGGAGAGCTGCTCTACGTGCAGGTCTCCGACTTCGTGAGGGAGAAGATCTACTCCAAGGACTGGGGCGTGGACGAGCCCATCCCCTCGGAGCACGAGCTCATGGACATGCTCCACCTCTCGCGCGGGACGGTGCAGAAGGGCGTCCGCCAGCTGGTGGACGAGGGCCTGCTCGTGCAGCAGCGCGGCCGCGGGACCTTCGTGGTGCAGCCGGTCATGGCGCGTCCGTCGTCCAACCGCCTGCTATCGTTTGGCGAGTCGATGGGGCATCAGGGAATCGACTTCACCACCCGCGTCATAGAGTGCGAGGTGCGCGCCGCCGGTCCCCTCTGCGCCGAGAACCTGCAGATCGAACCGGGCAGCGACTACCTATACCTGAGCCGCGTGCGCTACGTGCGCAAGCGCGCGGTCATGTTCATCGAGAGCCACCTCAACCTGGGCGTTTGTCCGGGGCTCGAGGGGGCCGACTTCACGCGAGAGGGGCTCTTCGCCGCCGTGCAGCGCACGAGCGGTCACGAGATCGGCCGCTCCGAGATGGTCTACACGGCCCGCACCGCCGGCAAGGTGCGCGGCGGCCACCTGGAGTGCGACGAGCACGCGCCGGTGCTCGAGCTCGACCAGCTGGTGCGCCTGGACGACGGAACTCCCTTCGAGTGGGGCAGCGTCTGGCTGCCGGCGAACCGCTGCGTCATCAGCAACGAGACCCGCCGCGCGTAGGAGTCGCCTGCGCCGTTCGTGCAGCCAATCGCGCTCGAACGCTCGTCTCGCTTGGCACGCACGAGTGCTGCCAGCGTGCGTCGCGCACGCCGAAGCGCACGGCTTTCTCAACTTGCACGTCGAAACGCACGTCCTGCCCAACGCGCACGCCGAAGCGCACGCTCCGCTCAACGTGCACGCTGAAGCGCACGCTCCGCTCAACGCGCACGCCGAAGCGCACGGTCGCATCTGCGTTTGCCCAGTTGGCGGGAGAGGCGTCTGTGTGTTCGAGCGTGGTGGATGAGAACGGCGTGCGCAATGGCGTGATGGGCGAGAACCGCGCGTGCAACAGCGTGCCCAGGCGAGAGGAGCCGCGCCCGTGCCAGCCTAGCCAGCCTAGCGCTCGCAGAGCCAGTAGCGCACGCTCAGCGGCGGGACCTCCGAGCCTCCGCCGAAGTCGTGGTCCTCTCCCGTGATGACGTCCACGGCGCGACCGCAGCGCGCGTCGAAGTGGAAGGTGTGGGGCTCGTCCGCCGCGTTGACGGCTACGATGAGCCGCTCGTGCTCGCTCTGGCGCTGGAAGAGGAGCTGGCGCGGCTGGCAGTCGAGCTGGGCGTAGTCTCCCCAGGCGAGCGCCTCGGCGCCGGGGTGCCCGGGCCTTCTGCAGGCGGCGAGCGACGCGACCCAGCTCGTGAGGTCGTTCCACTCCGGGGCGTCCAGGGCGGGGCGCAGCTCGTAGTCGCCGAAGTGCTGCTCGCCCTCGATGCCCCACTCGCTGCCGTAGTACACGCAGGGGACTCCGGGCATGGCGAAGAGCAGCCCGTAGAGGGCGGGGAGCTGCCTGGGGTCATCCAGGCGCGTGGCGATGCGCGGCACGTCGTGGTTGTCCACGAAGTTGAGCAGGTGCCTGCCAGTGTAGAGGTCCCAAGGATGGCTGCCGCTCTGGCGCTCGAGCGCATAGGCGACCTCGTGCATGTTCGCCGCGTTGAGCGAGGACCAGAGGCCCTTGTACGCCTCGTAGTTGGTGACCGAGTGGCAGAGCTCGTCGCCCATCCACTGCCTGTAGTCGCCAAACATGGTCTCGCCCACGAGGACGAACTCGGCGTCCCTCTCGCCCAGCCGCCCCCTGCGCGCCTCGGTGAGCTCGTTGGTGATTCGCCGCAGGTAGGCGAGGTAGCCGCGGTCAAGGCAGTAGGCCACGTCCAGGCGCAGCCCGTCCACGTCGAACTCGCGCTCCCACTGGCGGATGACGTCGGCGAGGTAGTCGTTGAGCGCGAAGTCGGAGTGGTTGAGCTTGACGAGGTAGGGGACGCCCTGCCAGCACTCGTAGCTCAGGCCGTCGTCCCACTCGTCGTTTCCGCCCCAGTCGATGTTGAACCAGCCTGCATAGGGGCTTGCCTCCCGGTTCTGGAGCACGTCGCGGAAGGCCCAGAAGTCGCGGCCCACGTGGTTGAGCACGGCGTCCAGGAGCACCTTGATCCCCGCCTCGTGGCAGGCGTCGACGAGCGCGCGGAGGTCGTCGTTGGTGCCGAGCCTGCGGTCCAGCGTGAGGTAGTCAATGGTGTCATAGCCGTGGCTCGAGCTCTGGAAGACGGGGTTGAGCATGAGGCAGCTCGCGCCCAGCCTGGACATGTGGTCCACCCAACCGTCGTCGACCAGGCGGTGCAGGCGCCTCTCGGGCTCGGACGCGCCGTCGTTCTGGTGCGGCGCCCCGCAGAGGCCCAGGGGGTACACCTGGTAGACGACCGACTCCTCGTACCAAGACATGGCAGGCTCCCCTCTGCTCCGGCCCCGGCCGGGCGGCTTGTGCGGGTGGTGGACGCCGCCGCGACGCGGCACCTGGCATCCGTCCGCCCGCGGCGCGTTGGATGTTCTGGCCCTACATGATAAGGGCGGGACGCCAGCCCGAAGCCAGCGTCCCGCCCAGCGGTCCCCTGTGTGGCCTGTGGCTACATCGCCATCGTGGTGGTCTGCACGTAGGCGCGGGTGGCGTACTCGCGGTCGAGGTTGAAGAGGCCGCGGGGGTCGTTGCCGAAGAGCTCGTAGTCCTTGATCATGTCGGAGGCGTTGGTCTCCTCCTCGCCCTGCTCCTTGATGAACCAGTCGAGCAGATTCATGGTGCGGTAGTCGTGGAGCTTGTGGGCGGCGGCGAAGCAGTCGTTGATCGATGCGGTGATGAACTGTTCGTGGCCGAGGCCAGCCTTGAGTACGCTGAGGTCGTCGGTGAGGGCCACGTCGGGCTTGGCGATGGTCTCCATGGTGGGGACGAAGTCGTTGTCGAGCAGGTAGCGGCGGAGGATCCTGGCGTGGTCGAGCTCCTCCTGGGACTGGATGACGTACCAGTTGGCATAGCCTTTGAGGCCGCGGTCCTCGAAGAAGTCGGCGAAGGTCATGTAGAGGTAGGCGGAGTAGAGCTCCTTGTTGATCTGCTCGTTGAGGCTGCTGGTGACGCTGGAATCGAGTGCCATGTGGTTCTTCCTTTCGAAGGGGCCTGCGTGTCGGTGCGGGCGACCGAGTCGGGGTCTCGCCCGCGCTGGCGTCTTGCGTACGTATGGCTTATACCCAAAGGGTGGGTGGCCTTGGTCGCTTGGCCGATTGACACGAAAACTCTTCCCGAGGAGGGGCCATGGGAGCGCGCGGCGACACCCCTGCGAGCACGCTGGTGGGAAGCGAGAGGCGCCTTGCGCCCCTGAGCTGGGGGGCCTGTCTTGGGGCATTGGCCCTCTCGGCCGCACTGCTGTGGAGGGCGGCGTGCGCGCCCGCAGACGCGCCTGGCCTCGCCTCCGGGCCTGCGTCCGCCGGTCTGGCGTCGCGCGCGGGGCTCTTCGCCTGCGTGCTCGCGACGTTGCTTCCCCAGCTGTGGAACCTCGTGGCGCTCGCCGCCGACCGGGGCAGGGCGAGCTTCGGCATGATTCCCTGGGCGCTCGCGTCGCTTGCCCCCGCCGGCCTGGCGTACCTCCTCGCCGGCGCACGCGGCGGATGGTGCCTCGTCGCCCTCGCGTCGCTCGCGCTGGGCGGGGCAGTCGGGCTCTTCCTGCTGGCGGGCCTCGCGGCGCTGCGTGCGGCGTACCGCTCCCGACCGGACGTCACCGGCATCCGTGCCGCCATAGTGCTGGGCGCCGGCGTGCGCGACGGTCGTCCCGGACGGACGCTCGAGCTCCGCCTCGCCCGCGCGCTCGGGCTCTGGCGCGCGCATCCCGAGCTGCTGCTGGTCTGCACGGGAGGCGCGGGGGAGGGTGGCCGGAGCGAGGCCTCGGTGATGGCGGATTGGCTGGGCGAGAGGGGCGTGCCCGCGTCGTCGCTGCTCGTGGAGGACGAGGCGGCCAACACCCGCCAGAACCTCGAGCTCTCGCTCGCGCTGCTGCGTCGGAGGGGCTGCGGCTTGGGAGAGCGCGTCTGCGTCGTGTCGAGCGACTGCCACCTGTTCCGCGCCCTGCGCGAGGCGCGAAGGCTGGGGGCCGACTGCGTGGGCGTCCCCGCCGCCACGCCCCTCGCGAGCCTGCCCCAGCAGTGGGCCCGCGAGCTTCTCACCCTGGCGCTTGGGCGCTGAGGCCCCGCCATCGCGCTCCTGGCGGCCCGTCGTCCGCTGCGATTGACGCCGCCGCTCGTGCCGTTCGCGTCGCCCGACGCCGCCGCCCGCGCCGCTCAGGCTCGTCCCAGCGCGACTCCGACCAGGGCCCGCTCGAGCCTCGGATGCTCGTGCAGGTAGCGCTTCGCCAGCGCCTCGACCTCCGATCTGAGCTTCGCCTCCTCGGCGGGCGTGAGGTAGCGGCCCATCACGCCCAGGAGCTCGCGATAGCTTCTGTGGCCCGTCTCCTCGCTCGCGTAGTCATAGAGCCGCTCTCCGTGCGCGCAGGTGTTGCGCACGGCCACGAGCTCCTCGAGGTCGTGGAAGACCCCCTTGCGGGTGAGCGGGCTCGTGCCCCCGCGCTCGCAGGCCTCCCAGAGCCTGCCGGTGGCCTCCTCCTGCTCCTCTCGCCTCATGAGGGCGTAGAAGTACTTGAGGTTGCCAAAGGTGAGCTCGTTGAAGAGCACCCAGAGGGGCACGCCGTCGTGGTTCTGCTGATAGTGGGCGACGCGCGCGTCCGGCCTGGCGTCACGTCGCTCCGGGCTGGCGGTCGCGCCCGCCCCTCCCTGCGCCTCCACGCCGCGGGCGTGGTGCTCGAGCGTGTTGATCATCCACTCGAGGTCTCCCTCGAAGCTCGCCTCCCCGCGCAGGTAGTCGCGCTGGCGGCTGTAGCTCTGGGGCCTGAGGTAGGCCTCGGTCTGCCGGTGGCGGTTGCAGAAGACGTACGAGAGCACCGATCGCATGAGGCCCTCGATGGACATCAGGCGGAAGAAGGTCGCCGCGCGGAGTTCGCGGTCGAAGCAGAAGAGGGCGTGGACGTCGTCCAGGCTGGTGCCGGGCAGGAAGCGGTCGTCGCCTGCCCTGCCGCTGGCCGCAGGGTCGAGAAAGGGCAGCCTGTAGCCGTTGACGACGGCGTAGTAGCCCTCGCGCAGGAGGAGGAGCTGGGCATGGGATCCGCAGCCCATGCCGCGTCTCCGTAGGAGCTCGACCTGCTCGTCCAGCGTTTTGAAGGGTTTGTCCATGCTCGTCCGCCCTTTTCCTGACCTTGCCCTCGGGGCCGCCCGTCCTTGCGGGCGTCGCTCGTGCCGCGGCCCCGCTCTGTTGGCATTATGCCGCGACGACCAGCGTGAATGCCAGGCCCGGGCCTTTTGCGGGGCCGCGGCTTTAAAAGCCCCCGAAGCCCTCGTATAGTGGTGGGTGTCTGATGAGTCCGGACTCACCGGGAGCTGCCATGCGTGCCACGTATTGCCCCAACTGCGCCTCTCCGCTCGACGATGGGGACGAGCGCTGCCCCTCCTGCGGCATCGTGCTCGCGGAGTGGCTGAGGCCGGAGCTGCTTGACGAGCCGGACGACCAGGCCCTTCAGGGCACGGCGTCGCTGAGGAGGCTCGAGGTGGACGAGCTCGCGGCGGATGCAGGGGCGCCTGCGGACGAAGGTGGGGCCACGGATGGCGTTGCGGAGGCGGTCGGCGAGCCAACGGCGGACGAGCTTCCGGAGGAGGGCGATGTCCTGGCCGAGGGCAACGCCCCGGCCGAGGATGACGCTCCTGCTGCGGGCGACGTCCCGGCTGAGGGCGAGGTACCAGACAAGGACGACGCCCCAGCTGAGGGCGAGGTGCCAGAGGAAGACGAGGCGCCAGAGGAAGACGAGGCCGTTCTCCCCCTTGACGAGGTGCTCACCAAGGAGGCGCCACTCTCCGTCCGTTACGCGCGGCGCGAGGAGGACGAGCCGGACGGCTGGAGCAGCGACCACAACCTGCCCCTGGGAATCCTTGTCGGCATGGTCGTGGTGCTCCTCCTGGTGCTCCTGGCGATGAGCCGTTGCGGCAACCGCTTCGTCGACCCCTACGCGCCCAGGATGGGCCAGCAGGCCTCCGGGCAGGCGACATCCCCGTCTGGCGACTCCGAGGCTGGCTCTCCGACGCAGGAGGGAGGCTCTGACGCCGACGGCTCGCAGGCGGCTTCCTCGGGCGGCTCGCAGGCGACTGCCTCGGGCAACCCCGTCGCAGACGGCGAGGACGAGCGAAGGCTTCGCCAGACCCTGGTCGAGCGCCAGTTCGAGCTCAAGAGCCTCGCCCAGAAGGTCGATGCCAGCGAGCGGGCCTTCGACGACGGCTACGCAGATCGCTGGGTCGAGCGCAACGCGCACGCGGCGGACGCCAACGCCCTCCTTGAGCAGGTCAAGTCTGCCTATCAGGATCTCTCGTCCCAGCAGGTGGAGGCGGACTCCAGCCTGCGGGGCCAGTACCTTCTCCTCCTGCGCTGCCATGCCGACCTCGTGGACCGCATGCAGATCGTGAGCGAGCTCTGGGAGCGCGACCTCTGGTACGACTACCCGCAGTACGAGCAGAAGACCATCCTCGAGCCCCGCACGAGCAAGACGGATGCGGACGGGAGGCTCGCGCCCAAGGCGGACTACGACGAGGCTCTGTCGCAGATCAGCCTCTAGCCGGCGCAGGGCGACCAGACTACTATCATCCTTGTTGACCAAACTGCGCGGGTGACGGGTGCCTGCGCGATGGGGGAGAGGTGCGGGCATGCCGGGCAAGCGATCTGACGTCATCTCGTGGGACGAGTTCTTCATGCGTGTCGCCTTCGCGGCGAGCCTCAGGAGCAAGGACCCCAAGACCCAGGTCGGGGCCTGCATAGCCGACGTCAACAACCGCATCCTCTCGGTGGGCTACAACGGCACGCCCATGGGCATCGGCGATGACGAGTTCCCCTGGGGCTCCCCCGAGGACGACCCGCTGCACGACAAGCACAGCTACGTGGTGCACGCCGAGGCCAACGCAATCCTCAACTATCGCGGATCGCTCAAGGACATGCAGGGCGCGACGATATACGTGACCCTCTTCCCCTGCCAGGAGTGCGCCAAGATGCTGGTGCAGGCGGGCATCGGCAAGGTGGTCTACCTGGACGACAAGTACCACGACACCCTGGGCGCGCAGATTTCTCGCACCGCGCTGGACAGCTGCGGCGTGAGCTACCGCCAGGTGCTCCTGCCGGAGGACGCCCTGCGCTAAAGCCATCGTGGCCGCCCTACAGCGCCTCGCGGCGCCCCCGCCGCGTCCGCGACTCTCCGCTCCGCCTCCGGTGCGTTCGCCACGCCACGTCCCGTGCTGCTTCTCGTTTCGTTCTCTATGCATTTCTCTGAAGTCAGGTCGACAAAAGGCCAGTTGAGAGACTTGCGATTTCAGAGATTGGCATAGAGAACGCCCCGACGGTTCAGGAGATGGCATAGAGAACGAGGTTGGGGGAGTTGCCGCGTCGTGCGCATGATGTGGCGTGCGTACGATGCGGCATGTACACCGCATGCGTGCGGCATGCATGTGGCATGTACGTGGCGCGCACGCGACGCAGGCGTGGACTGTAGCGTGCACGAATCGGACGCATGGTTGAAATCTAAGCGTCGATGCATGAGATTTTCTGACTTCTACGGTTTATGAGCCGCGCGTGGGGGTAGATTCTCTCCTGTATGAAAAAGCGATGCGCCACGTCGCCCGCCGCCAACGGCCTGACCCACCGGCTCGGTCCATCGGTCCGTCACCGGTCCACAGGTCCGTCGTCGGCCCGGTTCGCCACCGGTCCACAGGCTCGCCGCCATGCCCTGCCGCATGGGGCGGCCCCACGGCCGTTGCCGCAGCGGCGTCGCCATCGTCCGCCCACGACACGAAGGGAAGCCGTCCCCAATGAAGCAGTTCAAGACCGAGAGCAAGAAGCTCCTGGACCTCATGATCAACTCGATCTACACCAACCGCGAGATCTTCCTGCGCGAGCTCATCTCGAACGCCTCCGACGCCATCGACAAGCTCAGCTTCAAGAGCCTGACCGACCCCAGCGTGAAGCTGGACGCGGACTCCCTGGCGATTCGCCTCTCCTTCGACAAGGACGCGCGTACCATCACCGTGAGCGACAACGGCATCGGCATGACCCAGGAGGAGCTCGACCGCAACCTGGGCACCATCGCGCACTCCGGCTCCGAGCAGTTCAAGGAGGAGAACGCCGCCCACCAGGGAGACGAGATCGACATCATCGGCCAGTTTGGCGTGGGCTTCTACAGCGCCTTCATGGTGGCCGACCGCGTGCGCGTGGTGAGCCGCGCCTTCGGCTCCGACCAGGCCTACGCCTGGGAGTCCGACGGCGTCAAGGGCTACAGCATCGAGCCTGCGGCGGAGGGGGAGCGCTCGGGCGAGGACGACCACGGCACCGACGTCACGCTGTACCTGCGCGAGGCGGACTCCGACGACCCCGAGGCCGGGGAGTCCCCGGACCGCTTCCTGAGCGAGTGGGGCCTGCGCGACCTGGTGAGCCGCTACTCCAACTACGTGCGGCATCCGGTCCAGATGATGGTGAGCAAGAGTCGCGAGCTGCCGCGTCCGGAGGACGCCGGCGACGACTACAAGCCCCAGTACGAGGAGTACCAGGAGCTCGAGACGATCAACTCCATCACGCCCATCTGGAAGAAGCGCTCGAGCGAGGTCGAGCAGAAGGACTACGACGAGTTCTACCGCTCCGCCTTCCATGACTGGGTGGACCCCGCGCGCACCATCAGCTTCCACGCGGAGGGCTCGCTGAGCTACGACGCCCTGCTCTTCATCCCGGGACAGGCGCCCTTCGACCTCTACAGCAAGGACTACGAGAAGGGCCTGTCGCTCTACTCCTCCAACGTGCTCATCCAGGAGAAGTGCGCCGACCTCCTGCCCGACCACTACAACTTCGTGCGCGGCGTGGTAGACAGCCCTGACGTCACGCTGAACATCAGCCGCGAGACGCTGCAGCAGAACTCCCAGCTGCGCGCCATCGCCCGTCGCGTGGAGAAGAAGGTCACCTCGGAGCTCAAGGGCATGCTGCGTGACGACCGAGAGGCGTACGAGAAGTTCTTCGACAACTTTGGTCGCGGCCTCAAGTTTGGGATCTACAACTCCTACGGCTCGAAGGCCTCGGAGCTGGCCGACCTCCTGCTCTTCTGGTCGGCCCGCGAGGGGAAGATGCTGACCTTCGCCGAGTACGCCGAGGGCATGGCCGAGGGGCAGGACAAGGTCTACTACGCGGCGGGGGACTCCCGAGAGCGGCTCCAGAAGTCGCCCGTGGTGAAGAGTGCCGTGGACCACGGCTTTGACGTGCTGCTCTGCACCCAGGACGTGGACGAGTTCATGTTCCAGGCCATGCGCAGCTGGCACCAGGACGCGGTCGCGGGGGACTCCGAGCACAAGGGCACGGATGCGCGCGACCTCGAGCTGGTCAACGTGTCCACCGCCGACCTCGACCTCGCGACGGAGGACGAGAAGAAGGCCGCCGAGGAGGCGACCAGCGAGCACAAGGGCCTCTTCGACGAGCTCAAGGACGCCCTGGGCGAGAAGGTCACGGGCGTTCGCGCCGCAGCGGGCCTGGGCGAGGCGCCGGCGACCATCGCCGCGGAGGGTCCCGTCTCGCTCGAGATGGAGCGCGTCATCGCGCGGGGTCCCGAGGGCGAGATGGCTCCCAAGGCCCAGCGCGTGCTGCAGCTCAACGCCGCGCACCCCGTGTTCGGGAAGCTCGTGGCCGCCGAGGAGGCAGGCGACAAGGACCGCCTCAAGCTCTACGGCGACATCCTCTACGACCAGGCCCTGCTGGTGGAGGGGCTTCCCATCGACGACCCCGTGCAGTTCGCGAAGAACGTCACCGAGCTGATGTAGGTCCCTTGATGTAGGTCCCTTGATGTAGGTCCCTCTCGCCTCAGGGCATGTCCTCGCCCTGATTGGGCCCGGTAGCCACCTCGCGTGGTGCCGGGCCCTCTTCGTGGGGAGGCGCCCGTCGGCGCCGGGCCCAGCACCGTTCGCAGAATCTTGCCAGAATGCGAGCGTGGCCGACGTTTGGCCTGTTGAGGGAGCGATCCTCTCGTACGAACGGCGAATCATGCGAGAACGGCAGGGCATGCTACGAGGGGCCGCGCGGGCAGGCGCAGGGGCATCGTGGTGGGCCAAAACACGCAGCTTGACCTGTAATCCGGGTACATTTAACGACACTTATGAATAGCTTATTACGCGTCGAACCCATGACCTGCGCTTTTGTTCTATCCTATAAACGCAAGGCGTACGCGCGCCAGAAATGGTTGCATCGACGATTGGATTCACATGCGCAAGGTCAAGACGTTCGGCGGCAAGAGGCACACCTACGACACCGAGAAGGCCGAGCAGCTCGGTACCCGCAGCTTTGGCGAGTTCGGCGACCCCGCCGGCTATGAGGAGACCCTCTACAAGACCAAGCAGGGCCTCTACTTCGTGGTCGGCAAGGGCGGCGACCAGTCTCCCTACGCCAAGGGCGAGGACATCAAGCCCGTCTCTGCCGACGAGGCCAAGGCCTGGTAAACGGCCTGGGGATTCTGTCCTAGCACTACGCATTCTCGACCCCGTCACCTGCTGTGACCCTGCAGGCGGCGGGGTCTTGCCTTGTTTCGCGCAGGTGGACGTCGCCGGCGAACGCCTGACTACTCGCCAGTGACCGCCCGGCTACTCGGCGAACATGTTCCTCTCGGCGAACTCCGCCTGGACGGTGCGGAACATGAGGTCGACGTCCTCGAGCCCCAGGTGCTTCTCCTTCTCCGACGCCTTGAGCGTGCCGCGCCGTCGGGCCCAGCTCTCCAGCGCCGCCGGACGGGAGTCGTGAGGGAGCATCTTGTACTCGGGGTCGACCCTGCGGCAGATGTCACGCGTGTCTATGGGCACAATACGTCCCGCCTTGCGCGCCTCCGCATAGCCATCCAGCTGCAGCATGAACCAGGAGTCCTCGAATGCGGCGTTGTGCGCCATGTAGGGAAAGGCCTCCATGGCGGCGAGCAGCGCCTCCTGCATCTTGCGGTCCTGGCGGAAGGGCTTCCTGCCCTCGAGCTGCGCCCAGCCGATGTGGTGCACGAAGCTCAGGGGCACGCCCTTCTCGCGATACAGGTCGGGCAGGCCGCAGTAGCCCATGAAGGGCTTCTGGGGCTTCGCCTTGGGTGTGAGCTCCATGAACTCGAGGCCCACGTTGATGATGTAGCCACGGCTTGGGTCGCGGTCGGTGGTCTCGATGTCGATGCCCAGGATCGTGCCCGAGACGGGCGCCTCCACGTAGGCGGTGGCGAGGTCCCGCGCGTCCGGGCCGGCGCTGCGCGCGACCTCGTCGAAGCTGCGGTGCTGGAGCGCCGCAACGGAACGAATCAGGTCCTCGTCGCTGAGCTTGCGCGAAAGCGAGGTGGGCGGAAGGTCGCGTAGGAGCTCGGTGCCATAGCTGTCGCAGGTCGTGCGGTTGCGGTCTGCCAGGTTCCTCACGAGGTCGAAGGAGAAGGGCTCCGCCCCCGGCGCGCTCGTCCTCCATGCGTCCATGAGGAGCTGGATGGCCTCCTCGTTCTTCTGGCGCTCGGCGTTGAGCGCCTCGGCGTCGGTGAGGAAGCCGGGGAAGACGAAGGCGTTTGCGTGCTCTAGGGCCTGGCTGAGGTTCATGTGCCACCACTTCGCTCGCGATTGGGACTGACCCCCCAGTGTACACTGTGGCGGGCGCACCAAGGTCGCCACCATCGAACAGGAGGAGGACGCATGACAGACGCTGAGGTATCCGGCGAGCTCGTCGACTTCGTCGCGAGCAGCCCGAGCATGTTCCACAGTGCTCGCACCATCGCGAGGTACCTGGACGAGGCGGGGTTCGCCTTCCTGCCCGAGGGTTCGCGCTGGGAGCTCGAGCCGGGAGGGAGCTATTACACGACGCGAAACAACTCCAGCGTCGTGGCGTTTCGCGTGGGGGAGGAGCTCGACGGCTACCACTTTCAGCTGGCCGCGTCGCACTCCGACTCTCCCAGCTTCAAGGTGAAGAGCGTGCCCGAGCTCGAGGGTCCCGGCCCCTACCTCCGCCTCAACGTCGAAGGCTACGGTGGGATGATCGACTACAGCTGGCTCGACCGCCCCCTCTCGCTCGCCGGCCGCGTCATGGTGCAGGAGGGAGACTCCGTGCGCAGCGAGCTCTTCGCGCCGGACCGCGACCTGCTGCTCATCCCCAGCGTCCCCGTGCACATGAACCGCGACGTGAATGACGGCTACGCCTTCAACCACCAGGTCGACCTCTGCCCGCTGGCCTCCGCGGGCGAGCTTGGGGCGGGGTGGCTCGACCAGCTGGTCGCGGACGAGCTTGGCGTCGACGTCGGACAGGTCCTCGCGCGCGACCTCTTCCTCACGAACCGCGTGGAGGGGCGCGTGTGGGGTGCGACGGGGGAGTTCGTCTCGGCCGGGCACCTCGACGACCTCCAGTGCGCCTTCGCCTCGCTCAAGGGCTTCCTCGCCAGCGCCAACCCCCACGACGTGAGCGTCTACGCCTGCCTTGACAACGAGGAGGTGGGCTCCAACACCAAGCAGGGCGCGCTCTCCACCCTCCTGCGCGACGTGCTCGTGCGGGTGAACGCCGGCCTGGGCAGGGACGGGGAGGAGCTCGCGCGTGCGCTGGCGCGCTCCTTCATGGTGAGCTGCGACAACGCGCACGCCGTGCACCCCAACCACCCGGAGAAGTGCGACGAGGCAAACCGCAGCTGGCTCAACGGGGGCATCGTGGTGAAGGAGGCGGCGAACCAGAGCTACACCACGGATGCCTTCTCGCGCGCGGCCTTCCTCGCCATCTGTCGCCGTGCCGGCGTGCCCGTGCAGTGCTTCGCCAACCGCAGCGACAGCAGGGGTGGGTCAACCCTGGGCAACCTCTCCAACATGCAGGTCAGCATGCATGCCGTGGACGTGGGGCTGCCCCAGCTGGCCATGCACTCGGCCTACGAGACCGCGGGCGTCCGCGACACCGTCCACGCTATCCGCGCGCTCGAGGCCTTCTACTCCTGCGACCTCAGGATCGACGGGGCGGACGGCTTCACCCTGTCCTAGGCACGATGGGGGCGAGAGGGACGCCGCATTCTACGCCGAACGCGGCAGGGGCGGCTGCGGCCTGGTCATAACCGAGATCTGCTCCGTCAACGCGAGGCACGGCAGGGGAGACGCGCGCAACCTCCTGCTCGACTCCGACGACAAGATCCCCAGCTTCAGGAGGATGGTGGATGCCGTCCACGAGACCGGCGCCAAGTTCGCGCTCGAGATCTACCACCCGGGTTGTCAGGGCGTGCCCGCGCTCTGCGAGGACGGCATGCTGGTGAGCCCCTCGGGACAGGAGTCGAAGCTCCTGCACGCGCCGACCCGCGCCCTCTCGGCCGAGGAGGTGGAGGGCGTCGTCGAGGACTTCGTGAGCGCGGGCGTCCGCAGCTGGGAGGCCGGCTTCGACGCCGTCGAGCTGCACTGCGCCCACGGTTACCTGCTCTGCCAGTTCCTCTCGCCCTACACCAACCACCGTGACGACGAGTTTGGCGGCACGCCCGAGAGGAACGCCGAGGTCGTGCGTCGCATCATCAGGGGCATCCGCGAGCGCACGGCACCCGACTTCCCCATTCTGGTGCGCCTGACGGCCGACGAGTACCTGCGTGAGGTGGGCATCGACGACGGCATCACGCTGCCTCTCGCCATCGAGTACTGCCGGATGTTCGAGTCCTGGGGCGCCGACGCGATCGACGTCTCGGCCGGCAACTACGAGACCATGAACTGGGCCTGGGAGCCCGTGGGCTTCGACGAGGGCTGGAAGTCCGCCAACGGCAAGGCCATCGCGCGCGAGCTGGGCATCCCCGTGATCGCCTGCTCCGTCGTGCGCCATCCCGAGACGGCCATGGACCTGGTGGAGGGCGGCGTCTCCATGGTGGGCTCCGCCCGCCAGTTCTTCGCCGACCCGGAATGGGGCAACAAGGTGCGTGACGGCCGCGCCGACAGGATTCGCCCCTGCATCAGCTGCATGCGCTGCATCGAGAGCCTGATGGCCGCCCACGAGGACCCCTACACGCCCATGGTCTGCTCGGTGAACCCCGAGGCCGGGCGCGAGTGCGAGCTCGCCGCAATCGGGCGCGACGGGGAGGGGCGGCGCGCCGTGGTGGTTGGCGCCGGCCCGGCCGGGCTCGAGGCCGCCCGGGTGCTCGCCCTGCGCGGGTTCGAGACGACGCTGGTGGAGCGGGAGGGGCGCCTGGGCGGCCAGCTGGTCCTCGCGGAGCGCCCGCCTAAGAAGTGGCGCCTGGGCTGGCTCGTCGACTACTACCGCAACGTCCTGGGCAACCTGGGCGTCGGGCTGAGGCTCGGCTGCGAGGCGGCACCCGAACTCATGGACGAGCTCTCTCCCTCTGCCGTGGTGTGGGCGGCCGGGTCGGTGCCCGTGCTGCCCGCGAGCATCCCGGGCCTCGACCTTCCCTGCGTGCTCACGGCGCCGGACGCCATCATGGCTGACCCGGCCCTGCGTGACCAGCGCGTGTGCGTGGTGGGCTCGGGCATGACGGGCATCGAGTGCGCCGAGATGCTCGCCGAACAGGGCAACGAGGTGGGGCTGTACGAGATGGTCGACCAGATCGGCCCCGGCATCTTCTTCCAGAACATGATCGACATCATGGGCAGGCTGGACAAGACCAGCACGAAGCTCTTCCCCGGCCATAGGCTCGTCTCGGTCGAGGACGGTCGGGCGCGCTTCCAGAAGGTCGACGGGAGCGAGGTCGTGGCCGAGTTCGACCGCCTAGTCCTCTCGCTTGGGATCAAGGGCGTGCCAGTGCCGGAGTGGCTCGAGGGCCGCGGCTGCGAGCTGAGGGTGGCGGGTGACGCCCTGGGCATCGGGCGCATACAGGAGGCGGTGCGCACGGGCTACGACGCAGCCCGCTCCATCGCATAGCGTCCAGGGGAGAGTCGCGCCACGATCCCGGGCGGCTGGCCTGGGCCTGTCGGGGAAGGGGTTCGCAAAAGGTGCCCGTCCGAGCCTCGCGCTCGCGGCGGGCCCCTTGCATGTGGCGCCGTCATGCCTGATTGTTGGTCTCACACGTTGCGGATCGGAGGCGCGATGGGTCAGGCTGGGAGGGTACGGAAGGTGGCGAGCGGGCGGAGGGCGGCCCTCGCGCTCTTCCTGTTCGTGATGGCCTTCTTCGTCGAGGCGGCGCTTGGGGAGTCGCTCTCCGACGCGCTGGGCATCGACTACGACCTTGCCTACGTCGCGGCGGGCTCCATTGCCGCGACGGGCTTCGTCGCGCTCCTCGGGGGCTGGGAGATGCTCAGGCCCGACGTGGCGAGCATCAGGCGCATGCTGAGGCTGGGCTGGTGGCTCCTCCTGGTCGGCGCCGCGATGGGCGTCCTGGACCTCCACGACTTCGTCTCCTCGGGGATGGCGCCCGAGCCCGGGTGGGTGGGGCGCCTCGCGGGCGTGGCCCTGCTCTGCCTCCTCATCGGCATAGAGGAGGAGGCGATGTTCCGCGGCCTGCTGCTGCACGGCCTCCTCGCGCGAAGCGGACGCACGCGCGCGGGCGTCGTTCTCGCCTGCGTCGTCTCCTCGCTGCTCTTCGGCCTGGCTCACGTGTCCGAACTCGACGCGTCGGACCCCGTCCAGCTGCTCCAGGCGGCCCTCAAGGTCACGCAGACGGGGACCTATGGCTTCGTGCTCGCGGCCGCCACGCTCTCGGGCCGTCCTGACGAGTCGGACAGCCTCTTCGGCCCCGCGCTCTTCCATGGGCTTGACGACTTTCTGGCCATGTTCGTCTCCATCGGCCTGATGGGGGAGTCGAGTGAGGTCAGCTACGTGGCAACGGGGGCGGACGCCTGGCCCACGGTGACCCTCTATGCCGTCCTGACCATCCTCTACCTGCCGTCCGTCGTGAGGGCGGCGCTCTGGCTGCGTGCGTTGGACGTCCCCCAGCTTGGCGGGGTCGCCCGCGCGGAGGGCGGGCAGGCGCCGCCGCCGGTGCCGGACGGGGTGTGCCGGACGCAGCCCACGACATTGCCCGCGGCGTCACCTGTCGAGGGTGTGCCCGTCTTGCCCCAGGACAGCGACACGAACGGGGCGGGAGGGGACGGTCTGGAGGGCCGGCCGTCAAGGCCGTGGTAGAGCGCCTCGCCGACGTGCGATCGTGACGTTTGTGAGCAGCCTTGCACTTCATGCCTTGCTTTTCCTATATTAATAGCGTACAACTTAATTGTGCTCAATTTAACTACGTCAGGAGGGATTCATCATGGGCTTCTACGACTACAGCGTCACCGACCTGCAGGGCAACGAGGTCAAGATGTCCGACTTCAAGGGAAAGGTCGTGATGGTGGTCAACACCGCCACCGGCTGCGGCTTCACGCCCCACTACGAGCCGATCGAGAAGATGTACGAGGACTATCGCGACCAGGGCTTCGAGGTGCTTGACATCCCCTGCAACCAGTTCAAGGGCCAGACCCCCGGCACCGACGAGGAGATTCACGAGTTCTGCACCCTCAACTACGGCACGCAGTTCCCCCAGATGCACAAGTCCGACGTCAACGGCGAGAACGAGCTGCCCCTCTACACCTGGCTCAAGGGCCAGAGGGGCTTCGAGGGCTTTGGGCACGGCCCCAAGGCGCTGACCATGTCCGCCCTGCTCAAGACCATTGACCCCGACTACAAGAACAACTCCGACATCAAGTGGAACTTCACCAAGTTCATCATCGACCGCGCGGGTAACGTCGTCGCCCGCTTCGAGCCCACGGCAGACATGAGGGCCGTCGAGGAGTGCGTCAAGTCCCAGCTCTAGGGCTTGTTGGCGCGTTACGACGCCCCGCCTCGCGTGGTGCGCACACAAGGAGAGAGAGGCCCCCGGCTTCGTGGCTGGGGGCCTCTCTCCTTGTTGGACATGCCTTGCGCTGTCATGAGGCTAGGGTTCCGGCGGGGCACCAAAGACGCGGGCGACGGCGTCTGGGAGTTGCCCTGTCCTAGTCCACGGAGCTGGAGAGGAAGTGCCTCGTGCGCTCGTCGCGGGGGTTGCTCATGACCTGCTCGGGAGTGCCCTCCTCCACGATCTGCCCGTCGATGAGGAAGGCCACGCGGTCAGAGACCTCGCGGGCGAAGCCCATCTCGTGCGTCACGATGCCCACGGCCATGCCATCTCCCGCAAGCTCGCGGATGAGCGCGTGCATGTCCTCGGTGAGCCGGGGGTCTAGTGCGGAGGTCGCCTCGTCGAAGTAGATGATCTGGGGGTTCATGCAGAGCGCGCGGGCGATGGCGACGCGCTGCTGCTGGCCGCCCGAGAGCTGGCAGGGGACCTTGTCCGCCTGCTCTGCGATGTCGAGCCTGCCCAGGAGCCTGCGGGCCTGCGCCTCCACCTCGTCGCGTGGCCTGCCCTGCACCACGACGGGCGCGTCGACGACGTTCTGGAGCACCGTGCGGTGGGGGAAGAGGTTGAAGTTCTGGAAGACGATGCCGAAGCGCATGCGTGCCTG
This sequence comes from Olsenella sp. DNF00959, assembly GCF_001553055.1. Lineage (NCBI taxonomy): Bacteria > Bacillati > Actinomycetota > Coriobacteriia > Coriobacteriales > Atopobiaceae > Olsenella > Olsenella sp. DNF00959. The sequence goes on from NZ_KQ960127.1 coordinate 210,958, forward strand.
GCGCATCGCCTGGCGGTCGTAGGAGCTGCCGGAGCCGCCCTCATCCCCGTCCTTCGCCACGAGCACGTTGCCGTAGGCGAGCTCACCTTGGTCGAAGGTGTCCAGCAGCGTGAGGCACCTGAGGAGCGTGGACTTGCCCGCGCCGGAGGGCCCGATGACCGAGACCACCTCGCCTTTGTTGATGAGCAGGCTGATGCCCCTCAGGACCTCCCTGTCGCCAAAGGACTTCCTTCCTCCGCGCAGGTAGACCGCCGGCAGTCCCATGAAGGTGGCGAAGCTCTGGTCCGGGGTGGGGATTTCCTTGGGGTTGCTCGGGCTAATCATGATAGTAGGCCAGCTTCTTCTCGACGCGGCGGAGCACGAACTCGATGACCAGGCAGGTCAGCCAGTAGACGAGGGCGGCGATGGCGAAGGGCAGCATGGTGCGCTGCGATGCCACCAGGGCGCGGCCGGTGGTGAACATCTCCGCCACGCCGATGGAGAAGGCTAGGGAGGTGTCCTTCACCAGGGTCACCACCTCGTTGCCCATGGCGGGGAGGATGCGCTTCACGACCTGGGGCAGGATGATGCGCGCGAATGCCTGCGAGCGGGAGTAGCCCAGGACCTCGGCGGCCTCATACTGCCCGCGGGGCATGCTCTGTATGCCCGAGCGGTAGATCTCCGCGAAGTAGGCGGCGTAGTTGACCACGAAGGCGAGCATGACCGCCACGAACATGTAGCCAGGGCCGGTCTGCCGGCCAAAGACGTAGTAGGGGGCGAAGAAGACCGCGAACATCTGCAGCATGAGCGGGGTGCCGCGCATGACGGAGATGAAGAGCTGGCAGAGGAGAGAGAGGGGCTTGAAGCGCGAGAGCCTGCCCAGGGCAACGGGGATGCCCAGGGGTATGGCCCCGACGAGCGTCAGGGCGAAGATCTGCAGCGAGGTCACATAGCCCTGCAGCAGCATTCCTGTCATGGTCGAGACGTCCAACTGCTTCCCATCTCTCTCTTGGTCGGTCCTACGCGGTCGGTGGCTCGTCCCGCCTAGGCTTTGGGGAGGACCCACAGGTCGTACGATACCCCCTGGTCGGCATACTTCTCGCAGAGCTCCTTGACCTTGCCCTCGGCGTCGAGCGCCTGGAGGTCCCTCTGGACCTGGTCCGCAAGTGCCTGGCCGGCGTCGGTCCTTGCGAATCCCACGCCGAAGTGCTCGGAGTTGAGCGCCTCGTCCAGGATCTTGAAGCTGTCCTGCCTGCCCGCGATGTTGAAGCTCGCGACGGGGTAGTCCACCGCGATGGCGTCCACGGCGCCGCTCTCGAGCATCATGAAGGCGGTGTTGTAGTCGCCGATGGTCTGGAGCTGGGCGAAGCTCGCTGCGAGCTCCGCCTGCGCGCCGTCGGCGTTCAGCAGGTCGTAGGCTGCGGAGTCGGACTGGGTGACCACGTTCTTACCGGCGAGGTCGGCGAGGGTGGCAATCTGGGAGTCGGCGCGCGTCACCACGACCTGGCGATTCTCCATGTAGGGGTCGGTGAAGGCATAGTCGCCCTCGCGACCCTCGATCGTGAAGCCGTTCCAGATGCAGCTGATCTGTCCGCTGTTGAGGAGGCCGTCCTTGGCGTCCCAGGCGATGGGGCTGGGCTTGAAGGTCCAGCCCTCCCTCTGGCAGACGGCCTGGGCGAGGTCGAGGTCGAAGCCCGTGTAGGCGCCGTCGTTGCCAACGTATCCGTAGGGCGGGAACTCCTGGTCGAAGCCCACGACGAGGGTGCCGTCGAAACCTTCGACGCCGCTTCCGGACGCCGGGGCCGCCGCAGGGGAGCCGGCGGAGTCCGCGTTGGAGCATGCTGCGAGCGAGGCCGCCGCCGGCGCTGCCAGAGCCGCCGTCGCCATCTTGAGGAACTGCCTGCGACCCATCGTCACGTCGTGTGCCTTCATGTTCTCCTCCGCCCCGCCTGCCCTATGGTCAGGCATCAAATTGGCTAAGCACTTTAGTAGGGTGGAGTAAGTCTAGGACGCGAGGCGGACGCGTTCAAGCTCGGAAACCAGCTGTACTCATTCTCCCTCCGTTCCACAGACGGGCGAGAGGCGCGCTCGGCCTGGCTCGCAATAGACGACCAGGGTTCGCCAGGGTTGCCCAGACCAGAGGGAGCTGCAAGTGACGAGCGTCACGGCCCGCGTCGGCGCCTGGCAGAGGACTGCGGCGTCAGGGCTCTTGGCGGAGGAGGAGCGGCAGATCCCGCGCAGGAAGTCGGGGAGTGACGAGTCATCGCCGAAGTCGAAGCGTTGGACGTCCGGCCAGTCGCTGGGCACGCGCAGGGCGCAGAGGGCCCTGAGCCTTGACTCGCCCCGCCCGTCGGTCCAGATGAGGTCACGGCCCGCCAGCTCCTCGAAGTTTCGTGGGACGTGGGCGTCATGAAGGCAAGAGAACATGAGCGTCGTCCCGGCGAAGTGGTGGCCGTAGACGACGAGATGCTCCGACGTCGGCCCACAGCGCGCATCGACGAAGGGGCAGCCCAGCCGGGCGGGGTGCCCCCAGGGGTCATGGTCGAGGTAGAAGAGCGGGTCCCTCACGTCTGCCTGGGCAACGGGATAGTCGATAGGCGTCCCCTCGATGCGGAGCCATGCGCGCACGCCGTTCGGGAGCTGGCCCTGCGAGCGGCCCTGCGAGCCGCTTTCCGGGTTGCCTTGGTTGGCGGGCGGGCGCAGTCCCTGGGCCAGGACCTGGTAGCGTGCCTGTTCGATCAGGCCGAGGGCCGCTGGGATAAGAAAGGCAAGGAGCAGGGAGCCGCCCACGAGGAGGAGGGACGTGGCGGCGAGCCGGCGTGGCGTGCCACGATGCCCGCGACGCCGGGCCGGGATTCGCACGCAGGCCCTTCCGCCTGCGGCTTTGGGCGGTCTGACCCTTGCCATGTGAAGCCCCCGACACATTCGAGAGAAGTTTTTCAAATTGACCCTTGCATCCTGCAGCGAGTTTGGGCATGATAATCAAGCGCGTTACGAGGTGGGGCAAATGGTGGGTGTAGCTCAGTTGGCAGAGCGACGGACCGTGGCTCCGTAGGTCGAGGGTTCGAGCCCCTCTACCCACCCCATTCACAAACGCATATGGGTCGTTAGCTCAGTTGGTAGAGCAGGGGACTCTTAATCCCAAGGTCGAGGGTTCGACCCCCTCACGACCCACCACGAGAAGTCGCGGGCCATCAGCTCCAGCAGCTGGTGGCCCGCTTTCTTGTCTCTAGGGCAGCTTCCTCCCAAAGTCATCCGTACGGATGCGTGGGGGGATGCGTGGGGGCCGCCCGCCTGACTTGCCCATCGTGCGCTGCCGTCCTCCCTTGAGGAGGGCGTGTCCCCCGGCCGCGAGAAGCGCGCCTCCCACCAACAGGCCGAGGGCCTCGACGCCCACTCCAGTCTGGGGCATCGACCTGGACCCACCTCCGCCGGAAGACGAGTCCTGCCCTTGTTGCGGTGCCTGGCCTTGCTTGGGCTCTTGCAGAGTCACATAGAGCCCGGTCCTCCCCCTCGAGAAGATTCCCTCCTGCGCCCAGGCGGCTCGCGCCACGAGCCCCAGGGGCGCCAGGGCGAGCGCGGTCGCCAAGACGATCCTTGCCAGCCGGAATGTGCCCGCCGTCCTGGTGCGGCCACGGTCATCATCTCTCATCTCGAACTCACCCCCCTGGTCCTGAGGTCACCCGGGGCGACGGTCCAGTTGATGCCGCCCACCTGCCTCTCCCTCACGAGGAGGGTGGCGTCGCTCACGCGCCCCCGAAGCCCGTTGAGCGCGAGGCTCCGCTCCCTCTCGACGTTCCACTCCAAGGGGTTCTTCGGCGCCGAGGGACGCGCGTAGTCTCCGAGCCTGACGGCGCTTCCCCCCTCGGGGGTCATCTCGAGCTCCACCTCACCATCGCGTGGGTCAGAGGAGACGATCCTCACGCCGCCTCCCGAGTGGACGGAGATCTGGCTCACGTGCACTCCCATGTCGCTCTGGTTCGCGATCGCGACGACGCCGTCTGCGGGCCCATGGACGCTTCCGTCCTGCTTGGCCTCGTAATGGATCGCGACGGGGATCCTGACCTTGACGCGCTTGGGCTTCCACTGGGCGTAGAGCGTGACCTTCTCGTCTTCCTTGGACGATAGGTTGCGCACGCTTTGGCCGAGCTCGTACGACTTGCCCCTCCCGTCGGGTGCGGCGTTCCAGCCGACGAGGTCGAACACCTCGCGCTCGAAGCCGCCATCGGGGATGCGGACGTCCTCGTCGAATGTCGCCGCGAGGTCCCTCACCGACCCGTCGGCATCCTCGGCGTTGGGGTCGAAATGGATGGAGTAGCGAATCGCCTTCCACTGCGCCCGTACCGTCGCGTCTCCCTCGCCAAAGCGATAGCTCTCCCCGTCGACCCTGCCATCGCCTTCGAGCTTCCACCCCTGGAACTGGTAGCCTTGCCTCTGCGGTCGCTCGAGCGTGGTGCTGCTGCCGTATTCCTGCGTCAGGGTGGTGGGAGAGCCGCTCTTGCGCCAGGTCCCGCCCATGGGGTCCACGGTCAGGCGCTGGGACGACTTCTGCCAGACGGCATGGAGGCGCACCGTGCCCCCGTCCTTCTCGGACAGGTTCTTGACCTGCTGCCCCTCACCGTAGTCTGGCTTGGATGCCTTTGGGTCGCGGGCCCACCCCTTGAACACGTGGCCCGCGCGCTTGAACCCGCTCCTTGGCAGCGTGCTGGGCTCGTCGTAGCTTGCCTGCACGTTGGGCGTCCCACCCGAGGTGGCGCCGTTTCCCTCGAATGCGATGGTGTAGCGGTTCTTCCTGTAGCGGGCAGTCACGGTCACGTCAGCGGTGACGGGCTTGTAGTCGCCGTCCCACCTGAGGAAGGTCCTGCCACGCACCGTGGGCGGCGCGGGCGTGCTCGCGTTGGAGTGGTAGATGACCTTCTTCTTCTGGATGACCTTGCCGTCCTCGCCATTCACGAAGGTCACGGTATTTTCTTGGACGTCCAGGTAGATTACTATGCCGTCTGCGTATATGCCCTTATGCGAGACGTCTCCCTCGCTCACGGTCTTGCTCTGCTCCGCGCTCTCCAGCGGATGCATGCGGTACTTTACGCTGTAGTGCTTCAGCGCCTCCCCCTCGAGCCTTACGGCGAAGCCTATCGCGGAGCGCCCGCCCACGTTGTCCTGACCCGCCGTCTGGCCGTTCTTCGCCCAGGCGGAGTGGGACCCGTCCGAGTAGAGCAGCCTGTAGCTCACGGAACCGGCGGAGTCCGTGCCTCCGACCCATCTGACCTGCAGGCCGCTGAGGACTCCGTGGTCGATCCTCCCTCCCAGGACCCTTCCCGCGTCTGCCGGGACGTCGGTGTGGGAGTTGTCCGTCTTCGCGGTTGACCAGCCCGTCCAGCCGCCCTTGCGGTCGTTGGGGTTGCAGAAGTAGCCCCTGAAGCTGAGCTTGGGGTACACGTACTTGCTGTCTGTGGGCGCATACGCCGAGCTGACCCTCGCCATGCCCGCGACGAGTTCCTGGTAGCTGACGCCGATGGGTGCCAGCCCGTCATCCGAGGGCATCCCAGTCGCCTCGTCTTGGGCGGGGGCGGGGTCCTCCCGGCCGGCTGTGCCCTCAGTGGCTTCTTCCGGCTTTCCCATCCTCGGCTCGCCTTCCTGGCATACCTCCTTGTCACTGTCCAGCCCGTGATCGTTCCCTGCCGTCGTTCCCTCGCCAGCAGGCGCGACGGGCCTGTCGGACGGGCCTGCGCCGTGCCCGACCGACTTCCCGGTCCCGCCGTCGGATTCGTCCGGCACCGCTGGGGCGGGCCCCTCGCCTTCGGAGGCGGAGGGATTCGATGTCGTGTCGGTGTCGGGGGGTGTCTCTGGCTCCGCGCCGTCCCTCGCGGGCGATGGGGGCTCGGCAGCCGCTGCGGATGTCTCCCCGTCGCACGTGTCCGCCCCGTCCGCGGGAGGGTCCACGTCCTTCTCTCCGTCCCCTTCCCTCTCCGAGGCCTCGTCGCACCCGTCGGCGCCGCGCCCAAGACCGTCGCGCCCTGGCTCTCTGCCATCTGGCTGTCCCTGCCCTGGCGCCTCCCTTTCCTCGGTGTCGTCGAGCTCCGCCAGCGCCTCCTCGGGCCATTGGGCAAAGAGCGTCACCACGCCGTCCCTGGCATGGGGGAGCAGGTCCTCCAACTCTCCCTCGTCCACCTCGCCGTTGCCGTTCGCATCGTCCCAGAGGCTGGTCCCACGTAGCGGCGTCCCTCGTCTGACGAGCCTCCCCGTGCCCTCCTTGTCCAGGGCCCAGCCCAGCGGCTCATGGGGGCCAAGGCTGATGCCCGACGGGTCGAGTAGGGAGGCCCTCCCCGCGGCAAGGGGCTGGTCGGGGCTGCTTCCCCGTGCGAGCTCGGAGTTCTTGTCAAAGCTGAGCGTCAGTTCGTCCGTCGACTGTCGTCCCAGCGCCCCCGCCGCTGCCGGGATGCTCGCGAGGCCCATCGACGCCGAGATGACGCACGATATGGCGAGCCTCGTCGGACGTCTGCATGACCCGTAGGCCCAATGGGCCTTCGTGCACGGTGGTCTTCTCATCTGCCTCTCCTCTCCCTCCATTGGCCCTCCCGCGTCACGCGCCTCACACCTGCGCCTCGGATGGCTCGGCGTTGGTTCCCGGCCTCACGGTCCAGTGGATCTCTCCGACCTGGGTGTCCTTCGCGGGGTCGATTCCTCCGAAGCCCGAGATGCGGCCGGTCAGGCCGTTGAGGTAGAGCTTGTTGGCGTCGTCTGCGATGCGCTCCTCGCCCGAGGGCTTGGTTGACCTCGCGATGTTCCACTTGCCCGCCCGAAGGTCGCGCTCCCCTTTGTAGTCGCCCAGGTCGATGGAGTCGCCGTTCGAGTTGGTGAGGCTGAGCCAGATCGAGTCGGCCTTGCCCTCGCGCTCCGCCTGCTCCTCCTGCTCCTTCGTGACGATGGCCGCGCCGTTGCCGTCGCTCACGGACGCGCTCGCGACGTGGACGGGCATCGTGGAGTTGTTGGAGAACTTGATGACGTTGTCCTTGGGGCCGCTCAACGTCCCCGCGGAGTCGGCCACGTAATGGATGGCGACCGGGATGGTCACGCGGATTTGGTCCAACAGCCCGTCGGGGTCGTCCGGGTCCTTGCCCTCGGGGGTCGTCAGGGCGCTGGCGTCTGCCACGACGTAGAGCCTCGTCTCTCCCCTGGAGCTAGGCAGCGGCGAGCCCGCCGTCTCCTTGCCAGGCGCGGTTTCGGAGTCGGCGGGGGGCTGGGCCGTCCTCTCGCCCCCGTCCCCCTCGCCGTTCCTCTGGTCCGCACCCTCCGCCAGAGGCGCGGCGGCCGCGTCCGTCACGCTCGCAGGCGCGGCGTCCGCCCGCGCCTCCTCGGCCAGTGCCGCCAGGGGAGAGGAGAGCGCCAGCGCCACCCCCAGCCCGGCCATGACGGCCATCCGCGCGCAGCTCCTGCAAGTGTTGCCCATGTCCCGCATATTCCCGCCTTCCTCCGTGGTCCCTGTTGCCGCATCCGGGCGGACGCCCGCCCTGGTCGCCTATTCCTGGGGACGGCAGATGATGTCCACCTCCGCCGCGCACGACGCCCCGAAGCTGTTGTGTCCGAGCAGCCTGCCCTCGTTCGAGAGGAGCGACACGCCTCGCTCGTAGCCCTGGAACTCGACCACGGCATGATGTGTGCCCGCCTCGAGGGGGTGGCTCAGGTCGACGGTCTGCAGCTGCTCGCCAGGCGAGAGGGCGCCGGACTCGAAGAGCAGGTCGTCGGGCCTCTCCCTCTCGAAGATCCGTATGCGCTGGTCGCAGTGGTTGGTCGAGGGGTTCTCGAGGCGTGCCTCCACCGAGGTCTGTCCCTCCTCGAGCTCCATCGCCGCGGCACAGCTTATGTCCATGGAATAGGCGTCCGCCTCCGCCTGCCGGTCGAGGTCCCGCGCCTCGTCGCCCTCCCTTGCCAGGGCGTCGTAGGAGCCCAGGCTGACCCGTGGGTCCTTCCAGCCGGCCTCGAGCAACCGTGGGGCCTGGAGCGCCGCCGCCGCGAACGCCAGGCCGAGGACGACGAGCGCCAGCACCCTCGTCCCTCGTGGGTTCCGGGCCGACATGCCCCTGCGTCCCCGTGCCTTCCGCCTCTTCACCTAGTCCCTCCTCGTCCGTCGCCGAGGGAAGTGCTTCCCTGGCATGGCGGCCGCCCCGAGGGGCGCGTGAGACAATCGTCCGACGGGAGGGCGTCGGTGGGCCCGGGCTTTTAGATCGAGCTGGCAGCAAGCTGGCGCATAGCTCGCGCCAGTCTGCGGCGCCGCAGGTGGGAGGACGTGCATGGACGCACGCAGGCGGCCATGCCCCTCCATCCGCCGCCGTTGGCGGGCAAAGGGCGCCCGCAGGGGGCGGTGAGGCGAGCGGTGACGGAACTTTTATGCAGGGGGATGCCATGACGATGCGCCGCGTCGCCGCTTCGCGCACGCTCGCGCCGTGGGGACCGGCACCCTCGCGCGGCATGGCGGTCGTCGAGCCGGTCGAGCGGTTCCACGACCTCCGGTGGGGACCGGCTCGCCCGCGCGGCATGGCGGAGGGGCAGGCCGAAAACCAGTCCGGCCTGCCCCTCCGTCGTAACTTCCGTGTCGTGTCGCGATGTCTGGCTAGCGGGTTCCGCCCCTGTCTCCGGGATGCCTCCTGCCGCGCCTGGCGCCCGCTTCGCCACGGTCGGGAGAGAGGTTGAAGCCACTCTCCGCCGCCTTCGCCCTTCGACGGGACTGGGGGCGCGGCCTCTGGGTCGTGGCCGGCTTGGCTCCGCCGTCCTTCCGTGACGGGCGGCCGGACCCCTTGGCGCGGACCTGCCGGGAAGTGGCCTGCCCCGCCTTGTTGGTGCCTGGCCTGGGATGTTCGGTGGCCATGCCTGCCGCGGCCGGGCCTTCCGCCGCGGCCTTCCGCGCCCTGCGGGCGTCCGCCATCTTCTTGCGCGCCTTCTTTCCGGGGAGCTTCTCGTGCGGGTCGCGGCCGGGGTCCATCCTAACCGGGTCCCTGCCTAGGTCGAGTCCCTCGGCGCGCGGGAACGGGGGGATCACCCTGCCCATGAGCCCCTCAGTGTCGCGCAGGTCGAGGTAGTCGTCCTCGGTCACGAAGCTCAGCGCCCAGCCGCTCTCTCCCGCGCGGCCCGTGCGGCCGATGCGGTGGATGTAGTCCTCGGCGTCGCCCGGCACGTCGAAGTTGACCACGTACGAGACGTCGGGAATGTCGATGCCTCGGGCCAGCACGTCGGTCGCGACCAGGACGTCAACCTGCCCGTCACGGAAGTTTGCCAGCGCCCGCTCCCTCTGGTTCTGCGAGCGGTTGCCGTGGATGGGCGCACAGAGCACGCCCGCCTTCCTGAGCTTGCGGCAGATGCCGTCGGCGCGGTGCTTGCCGCGACAGAACACGATCACCCGCCGCGAGCCCTCGCGCCGGAGCAGCTCGGCGAGGACGGCGTTCTTCGCCTCGGGGGACACGGGGAGCACGTACTGGTCGACGGTCTCGGCCGCGGTGCCCTTGCGGGCGACCTCCACGCGGACGGGGTGCCTTACCAGCGACTTGGTGTTGGAGAGGACGTCGTCGTCCAGGGTGGCGGAGAAGAGGAGCGTCTGGCGCTGGCTCGGGGTCGCGGCGACGATGCGGCGCATGTCGGGGAGGAAGCCCATGTCGAGCATGCGGTCGGCCTCGTCCAGGACGAGGACGCGCACGGACGAGAGGTCCGCCTCGCGTTGGTTCATGAGGTCCTGGAGGCGGCCCGGCGTCGCGACGAGCAGGTCGCAGCCCCTCCTCAGGGCCTGCCTCTGGGGCTCGTAGCCGACCCCTCCCACCAGCACGACGGTCCTGTGCCCGGTGTGGCGGCAGATGAGCTCCGCCGCGTCCTCGATCTGCTGTGCCAGCTCCCTGGTTGGGGTCACCACCAGCATGAGGGGTCCCTCCCCCTTGCCCGCGTGCCCCAGCCCGTCGAGGGTCGGCAGCAGGAACGCCGCCGTCTTGCCCGTTCCCGTCTGGGCGGCCGCCATCACGTCCTTGCCGGCGATGACCTGGGGTATCGCCAGGCTCTGCACCGGCGTCGGCTCGTCGTAGCCCAGCTCCTCCACGGCCGCGAGGGCCCTCTTCGAGAGTCCAAGCCCCCCGAAGCCGTCCGAGTCCTCCCGGACGGCCGCCATGCCACGGCCGGACCGGCCGCCGTTCCGATTGCTCATGCGCTTCCCATCTGCTTGCTTCCGCGACCCTGCGCGGCGATCTTCCAAGGCGAGGGGGCCAGGCTGCAGGCACGGCCCCGACTCGCGACTACATGGTACGCATGGGCGCCGACCTGCGCGTCGCCGACCGCCCCGCTCTTCCAAATAAGCGCAACTCGGTATCATCGGGGTCGAACGGTCGTCTGCGTCGCCCGTCGGCGGGCGCGTCCCAGGGGAGGTGGTGCGCATGGACAAGCCGGAGGCGGCTGGCTTGGCGGGGGCTGGCGCAGGGGTCCGGGCCCGTCCGGACGAGGGTCCCCTCGCCCGCATCCGCAGACTCCTGGAGCCCGACCTCCGCCTGTGCGAGCGCGTCTGCTCGACGAGCGCGGAGTGGGAGGGGAGGGTCTTCTCCGTGGAGCTGCTCGACGTGGCCCTGCCGGACGGCAGCCACGGCAGGCGCGAGCTGGTGCGCCACCACGGCGGCGCCGGCGTCGGGGCCATCCGCGAGGACGGCTGCATCTGCCTGGTGAGGCAGTTCCGGGTGGCCCTGGGCAGGGTCTCGCTCGAGATACCGGCGGGAAGGCTCGAGCCGGGCGAGGACGGCCCCCGCTGCGCCGCGCGCGAGCTCGGCGAGGAGACGGGCCTCGTGGCCGGGAGGCTCGAGCCCGTGGCCCGCTCGCTGGGCTCGCCCGGCTTCACGGACGAGGCGACGCAGGTCTTCCTGGCGTACGAGCTGAGCGCCGGCAGCTCCCATCCCGACGAGGGGGAGCTCGTGGACGTCGCTTGGGTCCCCTTGGACGAGGTCCTCGCGGGGATACGGGCGGGCCTCATCGACGACGGGAAGACCATCGTCGCCGCCCAGGCGGCGGCCCTGTGGGCACACGGGCTCGCCTGATACCATCGAGGAAACGCCGCACCATCGAAAGGAAGGCCCATGAGCACAGCCAAGGACCCGTCTTGCTCCCCCGAGCGCGACCTCATCTTCGTCGAGCCCGTCTTCCACGGGAAGATCTGGGGGGGCAGGAGACTCCAGGAGGAGTTTGGCTACCAGATCCCCGACGGCCCGGTGGGGGAGTGCTGGGCGATTTCGGCGCATCCGGCGGGAGACTGTCGCGTCGCGTCGGGCGCCTTCGAGGGCAAGAGGCTCTCGGAACTCTGGGACGGTCATCGCGAGCTCTTTGGCGGCGCCACAGGTGACCGCTTCCCCCTCCTGGTCAAGATCCTTGACGCGGAGGGCGACCTCTCCATCCAGGTCCATCCGGACGACGCCTACGCTGCGGAGCACGAGGGCGGCTCCCTGGGCAAGTGCGAGTGCTGGTACGTGCTGCACGCGGACCCCGGTGCGACCATCGTGGTGGGGCAGCGGGCGAGGAGCCGCGAGGAATTCGCCCGCAAGGTGGAGGAGGGCGACTGGGACGGGCTCCTCAACGAGGTCCCCGTCCACACGGGGGACTTCTTCCAGATCGACCCGGGCACCGTGCACGCCATCAAGGCGGGGACCATGGTGCTCGAGACCCAGCAGTCGAGCGACGTCACCTACCGCGTGTGGGACTACGACCGCCTGCAGGCGGACGGCAGCAAGAGGGAGCTGCACCTCGCCCAGAGCCTGGACGTCATCGACTACGACGCCGAGCCCATCTCCTCCGGCCACGTCGACGCGAGGGAGGCCGACGGGGTGACGGAGCTCGTGAGCTGCGAGCGCTATGCCGTGGAGCGGGTCAGGGTCGCGGGTGAGAGGACCCTCCCTCCCTTCCGGGACTTCGCCTGCGCGAGCGTGGTGGACGGAACGGGCAGCGCGGGCGGGCATGCGGTGGGGAAGGGCGACCACTTCGTCGTCCCGAGCGGCCACGGCGGGCTCGCCCTTGCGGGGAGGATGGAGCTGGTCGTTTCGTACGTGCCCAGGTAGGCCGCCTCGGGTCCTCGCCTCCGGCTCGCGGGACCGAGCCGCCCCTCCGTGGTACCATGGTCGTGCCCTTTGCGTGCGCCCTTAGCTCAGCTGGACAGAGCATCGGTCTTCTAAACCGCGGGTCAGGCGTTCGAATCGCCTAGGGCGCACCACGATCCAGACGCGCGGGCCCACCCGGCAAGTTCCGGGCGGGCCCGCGACCTTTCCCAAGACGTGTCGCACGCTGCGAGCCCGACCCCGAATTGGAGCACGTTGGACGGTATTTCTCCTCCAGACACGGCCAATTAAGGCATAATGACCTTACATGATCAGTGGCCGAGAGGAGCACACGTTGATTTATACCGTCACGCTGAATCCGGCGATCGATTACGTAATGCACCCCCTTACGCTCGACATGGGCTTCACCAACCGCTCGTCGAGCGAGGAGCTCTACTGCGGGGGAAACGGAATCAACATCTCCACCATGCTCAACGAGCTCAAGGTCCCCAACGTCGCGCTGGGAATCGCTGCGGGCTTCACGGGCGACTACCTCATCAAGGAGCTGCAGAAGGGTGGCATCTCGTCCAACTTCGTAAGGCTCGAGCACGGCTTCACCCGTATCAACGTGAAGCTCAAGGGCATCGTCATGACCATCGTCAACGGCATGGGCCCCAAGATCTCGGAGAAGAAGGTGGACGAGCTCCTCGAGCGCATCGACTACATCGGCTCGGGGGACACGGTCGTGCTGACGGGCTCCATCCCCAAGTCGCTCCCCGAGGACATGTACGACGTCATCATGAAGCGCCTCGAGGGCCGTGGCATCCGCTTCGTCGTCGACGCGCCCGGGACCCTGCTGCTCGAGGCCCTCAACGCCAAGCCCTTCCTCATCAAGCCCAACAACCACGAGGTGGGTCGCATCTTCGACGCCCGCCCCGAGACCCCGGAGGAGTGCATCCCCTTCGCCAAGGAGCTCCACGAGCGCGGCGCCCAGAACGTCATCGTCTCGTGCGGCGGCCACGGTTCCCTGCTCTATGACGAGAACGACGAGGTCCACACGGTTCCCACCGCCAAGATCCGCCTGGTCAACGCCACTGGTGCCGGCGACTCGATGGTGGCGGGCTTCGTCGCGCAGGTCCAGGGCGGCGCCGACTATGAGACTGCCCTGCGCTTCGCATCCGCCTGCGGCACGGCCACCGCGGCGAGCAAGGCCATCGCGAAGCGTGCCACCGTCGACCGCGTCTACGAGCAGCTGAACAAGATCATCGCCGCACAGGCCTAGGGCCGGTGCCGTTCCATAGAACCACCTTCCTGGCAGCCAACGCGAAACCACATTATTGGGATCGAATCGTTTGGAGGACCCTATGTTCGAAGGCGTCAACGCATCAGACGGCTATGGAATCGGCGTGGCACAGGTCGCGGTTGCCCCAGACCTCAGCTTCACACCCAAGGTGCCCGAGGACGCGGGCGAGGAGAAGGCGCGCTACGACGCCGCGCTCGAGAAGTTCGTCGCGCAGACCAACGCCCAGATCGAGCGCATGAGGAAGAGCGTCGGCGACGAGGCGGCCCTCATCATGGGTGCCCACATCGAGTTCGCCGAGGACGAGGGCATCAAGGAGAAGGTCAACGGCTCCATCGACTCCGGCATGTGCGCGGAGCAGGCCGTGAGCGAGGCTTACGACATGTACTACAACATGTTCTCGAACATGGAGGACGAGCTCTTCCGCGAGCGTGCGGCTGACGTCGCCGACGTCAAGACCGGCCTCTTGGCCGACCTCCTGGGCAAGGAGGTCGTCGACCTCTCCACCCTGCCCGAGCATTCCATCGTCGTCGTCCACGAGCTCACCCCCTCGATGACGGCCGACATCGACAAGGAGAACGTCGCCGGCATCGTGACCGAGACCGGAGGTCGTACCTCTCACTCCGCCATCATCGCCCGCGCGCTCGAGATCCCCGCGGTGCTCTCCGTCGTAGGCGCCACCACCAACATCAAGACGGGTGACATGGTCGTCGTGGACGGCAGCAAGGGCAGGGTCGTCGCCCAGCCCACGGCAGGCGAGCTCGAGAAGTACCGCGCCAAGGCCAAGGCGTATGCGGACGAGAAGGCCGCGCTCGAGGCCTATCGCGGCAAGGACACCGTGACCGGCGACGGTGACAAGGTCCTGCTCGTCGCCAACATCGGCAATCCCGAGGACGCCAACAACGCCGCCGAGCACGACTGCGAGGGCATCGGCCTCTTCCGCTCGGAGTTCCTCTTCATGGACGCCTCCGAGCTGCCCAGCGAGGACGAGCAGTTCGCTGCCTACCAGAAGGTCGCCCTGCGCATGAAGGACCAACCGGTCATCATCCGCACCCTCGACGTGGGCGGCGACAAGGAGATCCCCTACCTGAACCTCCAGAAGGAGGAGAACCCCTTCATGGGCTTCAGGGCCATCCGCTACTGCCTCAACAACCCCGAGCAGTACAAGGTCCAGCTCCTCGCCCTCCTGCGCGCCTCCGCCTTCGGCGACATCAAGATCATGCTGCCGCTGGTGACCTCCCTCGAGGAGATTCGCCAGGCCAAGGCCCTCATCGAGGAGTGCAAGAGGGAGCTCGACGCCCGCGGCGTCGCCTACAACAAGGACATCGAGGTCGGCACGATGATCGAGACCCCCGCGGCCTCCCTCGTCGCCGACGACCTCGCCGCCGAGTGCGACTTCTTCTCCATCGGCACCAACGACCTCATCGGCTACACCATGTGCGCCGACCGCGGCAACGACTGCGTCGCCTACCTCTATGAGGTCTACCAGCCCGCGGTGCTTCGCTCGCTCAAGCGCATCATCACCGAGGGCAACAAGGCGGGCATCATGGTGGGCATGTGCGGCGAGGCCGCGGCAGACCCGCTGCTCATCCCCGTGCTCATCTCCTTCGGCCTGGGCGAGTACTCCGTCTCTGCCCCCTCGATCCTGCGCACCCGCCGCATCATCAGCGAGTGGACCAAGAAGGAGGCGGACGCCCTCACGGAGAAGGTCCTGAGCCTCAAGACCGCGGCCGAGGTCAAGGCCGTCCTGCAGGCGGCCGCCAAGTAGCTCTTGGCGCGTCATAGACTCCGTCGGGGGAGGGCCGCCGCCTTGGCGCCCTCCCCCTCCCTTTTGTGATGCCTCGCCCGTCTTGGCAGGGCCGACCGGCGCCAGGCCTGCTGGAACCCGGGCCATGGTGCCCTCGTGCTGGCTTCCACCTACAGGAGCGTGAACTGGTTCCTCTCGCTTTGCAGGACGCCCTCGTCGCGAAGGCGCGAGATCTCGCTCGAGAGGGCGCTCCGGTTGACCGAGAGGTAGTCCGCGAGCTGCTGGCGGGTGTAGGGGATGGCGAAGCTGGGACTGCCCTGGCGTGCCGACTCGTCGGAGAGGAAGGCAAGGAGCTTGTCGCGCGTGCTGCGCTGGCTGAGGTAGCGGAGCTTGCTTCCCAGCATGAGGTTCTTGGAGGCCATCTGCCCTACCAGGTTGGAGAGGAGGCGCAGATGGAAGGGGCAGGCGGACGAGCAGGTCCGCAGCATGCGGCGGACGTCCAGCCTGAGGAGCCGGACGTCCCTCACCACCACGACGGATACCGGGAGCTTGGCGTCTGGGGAGCAGGCATAGGCCTCGCCGAAGGACTCTCCCGGTCCGAAGCTGCCCTGGATGTTGCGATTGCCGAGCCAGTCCTCGCGGATCACGTGTACCTCGCCCGACTCGACCACCCACACGTGGGCGTCCCGCTCTCCCACGCGCAGGACGTACTCGCCCTCCTCGAACGAGACCATCCTCGCCCCGAGGCAGGGGAGCATGCGGGCGACCTCGAGTGCGTCCATGCCGGAGAAGAGCTGGGTCCTGCGTGCGGCCTCGACCTGGGGGAGAAGCTCCTTGGGCACGAGCGAGAGGCCCGTCGGGACCTTGGCCGTCTCCTTCTCTCTCGATTTTGTCATATTTCTTCCCTTTATGTTGTAAAAGCAACGGAAACGTTTGAATCATAGCAATACCCTTCTTCTCGAAGGACGGGGACGGCAGCCAAAGGGCCGTCAGGCAAGGAGGAGAAGAATGGTTCAAACCACGCTTACGCCCGAGAAGGTACAGGAGATGTTCTGCTTCCAGTGCGAGCAGACCGCGCGTGGGGTCGCCTGCAGCTCCAGGCAGGGCGTCTGCGGCAAGTCGGCGGAGGTCGCCCGACTCGAGGACGAGCTCACGGGCGCCATGGTGGCCCTTTCCCAGGCGGTGATGTCTGGCGCCACGCCCAACGCGCTCACGGACGATGTCGTCGTGCAGGGGCTCTTCACGACCATCACCAACGTCAACTTCGACGCTGACTCCGTTCGTGCCATGATCGCGCGCGTCCATGCCGCGAAGGACGGCATCGCGCCCGGCGATGACACGCCTGACTACGACCTGAACCTCGTGTGGCACGCCGAGGACGTCGACCTGCGCTCCCTGAAGTCGCTCGTGCTCTTTGGCATCCGTGGCATCGCGGCGTATGCCTACCATGCCGCCGCTCTCGGCCGCCGCAGCAAGGCGGTGAGCGCCTTCTTCTACAAGGCCCTGGCGGGAATCGCCGGTCTGGATGACGCGGACGCCCTGCTGGCGCTGGTCGACGAGGCCGGCGCCGTCAACCTGGAGTGCATGGCGCTCCTGGACGAGGCCAACACCTCGAGCTACGGGACCCCGGTTCCCACCGAGGTTCCGCTGACTGTCGAGCCCGGCCCCTTCGTCGTCGTGACGGGCCACGACCTCTGCGACCTCAAGGAGCTCCTCGAACAGACCGAGGGCACGGGCGTCAACGTGTACACCCACGGCGAGATGCTCCCCGCCCACGCATATCCCGAGCTCAAGTGCTACCCCCAGCTCAAGGGCAACTTTGGCACCGCCTGGCAGAATCAGCAGAGGGAGTTCGACGCCATTCCCGCTCCCGTGCTCTGGACCACGAACTGCCTGATGCCCCCTCGCGGCTCCTATGGCGACCGGGTGTGGACCACGGGGGTCGTGGAGTATCCCGGCTGCGCCCACGTGGAGGCTGACGAGAGGGGCCACAAGGACTTCTCGGCACTCATCGCACAGGCAAAGGAGCTGGGCGGCTATGCCGAACCCCAGGAGCTCACGGGCATCAACGGCGGCCATCGCGTGACCGTGGGCTTTGGCCACGCCAGCGTGCTGGGCGTCGCCGACAAGGTAGTCGACGCCGTCAAGGCTGGTCAGATCAGCCACTTCTTCCTGGTGGGCGGTTGCGACGGCGCCAAGCCCGGCCGCAACTACTACACCGACTTCGTCAAGGCGACGCCCGAGGACTCCGTGATCCTGACCCTGGCCTGTGGCAAGTTCCGCTTCAACGACCTCGATCTGGGCACCGTGGCCGGCCTTCCGCGCATCCTGGACATGGGCCAGTGCAACGACGCGTACTCAGCGATCCAGGTCGCGGTGGCGCTCGCGAAGGCCTTCGACTGCGGGGTCAACGAGCTGCCCCTCTCCTTCGTGCTCTCCTGGTACGAGCAGAAGGCGGTCTGCATCCTCCTGACGCTGCTGCACCTGGGCATCAAGGACATCCTGCTGGGGCCCTCCCTGCCCGCCTTCATCTCGCCCAACGTACTGGACGTCCTGGTGAGGAACTACGGGATCGCCCCCACCACCAACGTCGAGGACGACCTGGCGAAGTGCCTGGCCTAGGGCTCGGGACGGAGCCATGCCAAAGGGACGCCCGCATCCCCCCGAGGGGATGCGGGCGTCATTCTGCCGGGAAGGTCGAGCCGTCCGGAGCCGGCTGTCGCGACAACGCCAGGGGGCGCGCTCCCTGGCTCAGGGTGACTAGTCGCAGCTCACGCGTCCCTGACTCTGTTGTGGTCCTCGGCTCTCGCGCGGGTTCCAGTCAGTGAGGCCTGCGATCTCCTGCCTGTCGCGGACGATGTCCGCCAGGGTCTTGCTGTCCAGGTACTCGGCGGTGACCTTCCCGAGGTCCCGCCACATGGTGACGGTGGGACAGGTGTCGATGATGGGGCAGATCTCGCCGTTCGTGCAGTCGAGGCAGGCCACAGGCGCGAGCGAGCCCTCTGCCGCACGAAGGATCTGGCCGAGGGTGTACTCCTCGGGTCGCTTGCTCAGGCGGTATCCACCGCCCTTGCCGCGAAGGCTCTGCACGTAGCCCACCTTGTGCATGCGTGACACCACCTGCTCGAGGTACTTGCGCGAGATGTTCTGCCTGCGGGAGACGTCGCCCAGCGACACCCACCCGTCGTGCATGGCAAGGTCCGCCATGGCCCGCAGGGCGTACTTGCCCCTGGTGGAGAACATGCCAGCCATCCGTGCCTACCCCCTCTCGCCTCTGTCGCCTACCGTGGTCGTCCTACGCGTATGTGGGTGCGCGGGATGGGGACGTGGTGGTCCTCTCCCCAGGCGCCTGCCCTCGTCTAGTCGTTCGCCCCGTCGTGCTCGTGCGTGTGGAAGGGAACGGCCTCGCTGGCCTCCTCGCTCCCGGCCTCGAGCATCTCCTCGAGCGTGCGCCAGGCGAGCTCGGCGCACTTGACGCGCGCGGGCATGTGCGAGATGTCCCTGAGCGAGGCGGCCTCGTCCAGCTGCGCGAGCGTGTCGGCGTCGGTCTCCTCGCCGCGCACCATGCGACCGAACAGCTTGCAGAGCCCGATGGCCTCCTGGGGGGTCTTGTCCACCACGAGGTCGCTCATCATGTCCGCGGAGGCCTGGCTGATGGCGCAGCCGTGGCCCTGGTAGGCCGCCTCCTCTATCGTGCCGTCGTCCCCCAGGCGGACGTAGAAGGTGAGCTCGTCGCCGCAGGAGGGGTTCACGCCCTCGTGCGTGAGGGTGGCGTCCTCCAGCGGGTACTTGTAGTCGGGGTGGGACACGTGGTCCATGAACTGTGCGTTGTAGAGTGACGCGACGCTCGCATTAGCCATTGAAGACCTGCCAAACCGTCTTGAGGCCGTCGACCAGGCGGTCGATGTCCTGCTTGTCGTTATAGAACGCCACGCTCGCGCGGCAGGTGCTGCCCATGGCCACGTCGAGGTAGGAGAGGAGGGGCTGGGCGCAGTGGTGCCCGGCCCTGATGCAGACGCCCGACCCGTCCAGGATGGAGGCCACGTCGTGTGGGTGGACGCCACGTACATTGAATGCGACGGCACCGACGTGGCGGAAGCCGTCTTCGGGGCCTATGACGTCGACGAAGTCGAGGGCTGCCAGGCTCTCGGTCAGGTAGGCGGAGAGGAGCCTCTCTCGCGCCTCCAGGGCGGCGAAGCCCTTGGACTCGAGGTAGCCCAGGCCCGCGTCGAAGGCGTAGCTGCCCGCCGCGTCCTGCGTGCCCGCCTCGAACTTCTGTGGGACGGGCGCCCAGACCGCGTCCGTCTCGCTCACGGAGTCGATCATCTCGCCTCCCGTGAGGAAGGGGGGCATCTGGTCGAGGAGGGCGGCCTTGCCCCAGAGGACCCCGATGCCCATGGGGCCACCCATCTTGTGGGCGCTGAAGGCCAGGAGGTCGCAACCCAGCTCGCGGACGTCCACCTTGAGGTGCGGGACGCTCTGCGCCCCGTCGACCACCATGTGGGCGCCCATCTGGTGGGCGCGCGTGGAGATGGCGGGAATGTCGTTCTGCACGCCCAGCACGTTGGAGACCTGCGTCACCGAGACGATCTTCGCCTTGGGGCCGACCTTCGCCTCGAGCTCCTCCTGAGTGATGCGGAAGTCGTCGTCGAGCCTCAGGTAGACGAGGCGGGCGCCCGTCTGGGCGCAGACCTGCTGCCAGGGGATGATGTTGGAGTGGTGCTCCATGATCGAGACGACGACCTCGTCGCCCTCGTGCAGGACGCTCCTGCCCAGGGTCTGGGCGACGAGGTTGAGCGACTCCGAGGCGTTGCGGGTGAAGACCACCTCGCTGCCCTGGGGCCTTCCCTCGTCGTCCACCGCGCCGATGAAGCGGGCTATGTGGTCGCGCGCGCCCTCGATGGCCTGGGTCGCCTCGACCGACAGGCCGTAGAGCCCGCGCAGCGGGTTGGCGTTCATCTCCTCGTAGAAGCGCCTCTGTGCGTCGAGCACGGCCGCCGGCCGCTGGGAGGTGGCGGCGCTGTCGAGGAAGCAGATCTCGGGATGCTTGGCGAGCAGGGGGAAGTCATCCTTGTAGGGGTTCTCCGCGATGCTCGCGAGCTGGGATGCGTCGAGACTCATGCGGACACCTCTCTGGCGTCGGTGGTGGCAGGCGAGAGGCCCAGGCCCTCGGCCACGTCGCGGGCGGCCTCGGGCCCGAGCAGCTGTTCCGCACGGGCGAGTGCGGCCTCGCGGGAGCTCGCCTCGGGCGCGTGGATGGCGGCGTCGTCGAAGATGGCGCGCACGAAGAGGTCGTTGACCTCCTCCTCGCTGAGGCCGCGGTCGGTGAGGTAGCCGAGCTGCTCGGCGCTGACGGAGCCGATGGAGGCGCCGTGGTTGCCCTGGACGTCGTCCTCGTCGCAGAGGATGACGGGAAGGGTCTTGTTCACGACCTCGTCGCCGCCCATGAGGACGGTCTCGGTCTCGTTGCCGCGGGCGCCCTTGGCGCCGTGCGTGAGGTCGATGGTCTCGCGCATGGCCTTGTGGGCCCTCTCGCCCAGGAAGCCCGAGGTGACGATGTCACTGCGGCTGTTGCGGCCGAGCTGGCGCACGACGTGGTTCACGTCGAGCTCGTCGGCGTCGCGCACGACGTAGCGGCAGTCGAGCTGCAGGCGCGACGACGTGCCCCCGAGCTTGGTGGCAAAGCCCATGGCCAGGCTCTTGCCCCCCAGCGCGTACTGGCGCACCTCGATGCGGGCGCCCTCGGCGGCCTCGATGCCCACCCCCTCGAGGTGGGTGCTCCCACTGCCGGGAGCGACGACCTCAACGAGGTGGAGCCTGGAGCCCGCCTCGGCGATGACGCGGAGGAGGGAGGCGGAGTGGCCGCCCTGGCCGCGGACCGAGACCACGACGGTGGCCTCCGAGCCCTCGCGCAGCATCACGCCGGTGTCCTCGACGGCGAATCCGCTGGCGTCGACGTCCACGACGATAGGTTCCGCGCGACGCGTCCCCTGGGGGACCTCCACGTAGCGGGCGTCTCCCGCCACGGACTCGACCCAACTCACGGCCTCGTCGCCGATGCCGCACTCGAGCTGGGAGAAGATTCTAGGCAGGCGCGCGAGCACCTCTCCCTTGCGGGCGGGGGAGGGGAGACGGAGGCTGCACCCGTTGATCCTGAGGTGGTTCCAGGTCTGCGCGGGCGGTTGGTTCACGTGCTCGACGGCCGCGTACGACGGCGCCTCGGCAATCGTCTCTGCCATTAGCCGATCGCCCCTTCCATCTCGAGCTTGATCAGGTTGTTCATCTCGACGGCGTACTCCAGCGGGAGCTCCTTCGAGACGGGGTTGGCGAACCCGTTGACCACCATGGTGCGGGCCTCGGACTCCGAGCAGCCGCGGCTCATGAGGTAGAGCACGGTGTCGTCCGAGATGCGGCCGATGGTCGCCTCGTGCCCCACCTGGGCCGTGCGGTTGCGCACGTCCATGGCGGGGATGGTGTCAGAGCGGCTGATGTCGTCCAGCATGAGCGAGGAGCAGGACACCGAGGCGTTCGCCCTGTCGGCGTGGCGGCCGATCACCAGCGAGCTCCTGAAGGTGTTGATGCCGCCGTCCTTGGAAATGGACTTGGTGTCGACGGACGTCGTGCAGTCGGCGCCGTTGATGATCACCTTGCAGCCCGTGTCCAGGTCCTGCGTGGCACCGGCGAAGGTGATGCCGGTGAACTCGCAGCTCGAGCGGTCGCCCTGCAGGATGGTGGTGGGGTAGAGGTAGCTCACGTGGCTGCCGAAGGAGCCCGAGACCCACTCCATGCGCGCGTCGGAGCCGATGGTGGCGCGCTTGGTGTTGAGGTTGTACATGTTCTTGGACCAGTTCTCTATGGTGGAGTAGCGCAGGCGCGCGCCGTCCTTCACGTAGAGCTCCACGGCACCGGCGTGGAGGTTGGCCTCGTAGTACTTGGGCGCGGAGCATCCCTCGATGAAGTGCAGGTCTGCTCCGGGCTCGACCACGATGAGCGTGTGCTCGAACTGGCCGGCGCCGGAGGCGTTCAGGCGGAAGTAGCTCTGCAGGGGGTAGTCGAGCGTGACGCCCTCGGGGACGTACACGAAGGAGCCGCCCGACCACACGGCGTAGTGCAGGGCCGCGAACTTGTGGTCGCGCATGGGGATGAGCTTGCCGAAGTACTCGTGGACGACCTTCTCCCACCTGGGGTCCTGCAGGGCGTCCTCGATCGTGGTGTAGACCACTCCCTGCTTTGCGACCTCCTCGCGCATGTTGTGGTAGACGATCTCGGAGTCGTACTGGGCGCCCACGCCGGCCAGGCTCTCTCGCTCGGCCTCGGGGATGCCCAGGCGCTCGAAGGTGTCCTTGATGTCCTTGGGCACGTCGTCCCAGTCGCGGGCCTGCTTGGTCTGGGGGCTCACGTAGGTGGAAATGTGGTCCATGTCCAGGCCCGACACGTCCGGGCCCCAGTTGTCCGCCATCCTGCGCTCGTGGAAGACCTCCAGGGCCTCGAGGCGCAGGTCGAGCATCCAGGCGGGCTCGTTCTTCTTGGCGCTGATGGCGCGCACGATCTCGGGCGTGAGCCCGTCGGCGTAGCGCTCGTAGCCCTCCTCGCTCTTCACGAAGTCATAGAGGGAGCGGTCGACGTCGGCGACCTTTGAGCGGCCCCTCTCGTCCACCTCGCCCGCGTTATACCTCTCGCTCACCTTAGGCCTCGGCAATCTGCTCGGACTCGAAGCGGGCGAAGCCGTTGGAGTCGATCTCCTCGATGAGGGAGGCGGGGCCCTCGGCCACCAGGCGACCCCTGACCATCACGTGCGTGCGGTCGACGTCGAGCCTCTCGAGGATGCGGGTGTTGTGCGTGATCATGAGGAGCGCGCCGTCGCACTCGCTGCGGTAGGCCTCGATGCCGCGCGATACGATGGAGAGCGCGTCCACGTCCAGGCCGGAGTCCGTCTCGTCCAGGATGGCGAGCTTGGGGCGAAGGAGGAGGAGCTGCAGCATCTCGACCTTCTTCTTCTCGCCGCCGGAGAAGCCCACGTTGAGCTCGCGGGTGAGGAAGGCGTCGTCCATGTCGAGCTGCTCCGAGATCTGCGCCACGCGCTCGCGGAACCTGCGGGCGGTCATCTTGAGCTCGGGCCTCATCTGGCAGATGGTGCGCAGGAAGCTGTAGAGGGGCACGCCGGGCACCTCGACGGGCGCCTGGTACGAGAGGAAGATGCCCGCGAGGGAGCGCTTGTCGGGCGAGAGGGAGGTGACGTCCTCCCCGTCGAAGGCGATGCTGCCGGAGCTCACGCGGTAGCTGGGGTCGCCCATG
The DNA here is from genome assembly GCF_001553055.1 of Olsenella sp. DNF00959. Lineage (NCBI taxonomy): Bacteria > Bacillati > Actinomycetota > Coriobacteriia > Coriobacteriales > Atopobiaceae > Olsenella > Olsenella sp. DNF00959. The sequence continues at coordinate 234,323 of NZ_KQ960127.1, forward strand.
ATGACGTGGCCCAGCGTGGACTTGCCGGCGCCGTTGGGTCCCATGAGGACGTGGGTCTGGCCCGCGCCGACTTCGAGGTCGATGTCATGAAGGATGGGCTTGTCCTCGGTTCCGGCCGAGAGCCCGGAGATGCTGAGCAGCTGACTGGCCATGGTGCCTCTCTCTGGATGCGCGTCTGCGCGGTCGTTGGCGAGGCGTGCGGCCCCCGCCGCCATGGCCTCTCTCCAAATCCTACTTACCGGGGGGTATTTTACCCCGCCACGGGGAACGTAGGCCCCTCGATCGCAAAAAACGCTCGCAGCGCAACGACGCCGCGCTTCGGCTCGTCTAGCCCCGTGCGGCAGGCTCCACCAGCTCGCGCACGACCTCGGCGATGACGCCGTCGTCGTTGGTCGATCGGGCATGGTAGTCGGCCTCGAGCTCGATGCCGTCGCTGGCGTTGGCGACGGCCACGCCCACCCCGGCGGCACGGATCATGGCCAGGTCGTTCAGGGAGTCCCCGCAGCCTATGGTCTGCTCGATGCCCACGCCGAGCAGCTCCGCCAGGCGTCTGAGGCCGGCCCCCTTGTCCACGCCCTCGGGGTTGAACTCGAGGTAGCGGTGGCTCGAGAAGGTGGGCAGGGTCCCCTCCCAGAGCTCGCGTGGCATCTGGTCGAGGATGCGGTGCAGCTCGGGCAGGCCGTCGGGGAGGCAGTAGAGGATCTTTGCCAGGGGCACGTCGCGCAGGAAGTCGATCGACCCCTCCCGCAGCTCCTCGTGGCCCATGTGGCCCTCGAGATAGTCCCGCTCGTCCTGCTGCAGGCGGTAGGTCCACACCTTCCCGCCCAGCTCGTAGACGTGGAAGCTTAGCCCCGCCTGCTCGAGGCCGTACTCGAAGAGGGCGCGCACGCGCTCGAAGGGGAGGGAGTGCGACGAGAGCGGCGCGTCGTCCCCCACGCGGGTGATGCAGCCCCCGTTGTACGAGATGACGTAGGAGCCCTCGAGGAGGTCCGAGGGAAGCGCATGCAGGGACTCCATGATCGAGCCGTAGGCGCGCCCGGAGGAGGGGACGAAGAGGCAGCCCAGCTCGCGCAGGCGGCGGATGGCCTCGACGTTCGCCGCGGGGATGGTGTGGTCGCTCGCGAGGAAGGTGTCGTCCATGTCGCTGGCAACGATCTTGTACATGCGTCCCCCTTGTCCGGCACTGCATGGATTGTATCCCACACCGTTCTCCGCAGTGGTAGGGGAGAGTCCCTGCCGCCATTCACAGGCCGTCTCGACCGCCCTCTCGACCGGTGGCCGCTGCTGTACTGAGCATCGGCAAATACGCAAACTTGTGGAGGGTCTTTGGCAGAATTGTGTATACTTGGTGAGATTGTATTGGCAAGTCTGCGTCAGGCCGCCGGCTCGGTGGGCCTGCTGCGAGCCAGCAGTCCCTGCCGCCCCCAAGCGCGGACATCGCGAAGGGAGAGGTCCTATGAGGTATCTGCTCATGGTAAGCCACGGAACGATGGCGCCTGGGGTGAAGAGCGTCATCGACATGCTGCTGGGGCCGCGCGAGGACGTGCTCGCCCACAGCATGGAGGACGGCGTCGGCGCAGACGCCTACGTCGAGGGCGTGCGCAAGGTCATCGCCCCCATCAGGCCGGAGGACTCGGTCGTGGTCCTGGGAGACATCATGGGCGGCTCGCCCCTCACCAACGCCCTCAACACCCTCACCGAGGCCGGGCTCCTCGGCAACACCGTGGCCTTTGGCGGGCTCAACCTTGCCATGGCGATAGCCGCCCTCATGGGCTTCGACGACGGACTCGACGATGCCGCGCTCAAGGCGAGCATCCTGAACGACGGTAAGGAGGCGGTCAGGGAGATCCAGCTGCAGGTCGAGGACGAGGACGAGGACGACCTGTAGGCAATGCAGGCAGACAAGAGGAGTGGAAATGATTTCGTTCGTTCGCATTGACGACCGCATGATCCACGGTCAGACGGTCACGCGCTGGGCCCTCGAGCGGCCCTGCGACGGCATCATCGCCGTCAACGACGTGGCCGCGAGCAACTCCGTGCTCAAGGCCGCCTACAAGGGCGCCGCGCCAGACAAGAAGATCTTCGTCTGGACGATGGAGCACTTCCTCGAGAAGAAGGACACGGTCCTCTCCTCGGCGTCGCGCTACTTCCTCATCACGAAGAACCCCCTCGACATGAAGAGGATCCTCGTCGACGAGAAGTTCGTCCCCTCTGACGTCAAGAGCGTCGTCGTCGGACCCTGCAACGACCGTCCCGGCACCACCAAGCTGGGCAACAACCAGTCAATCACCGCCGAGGAGGCCCAGGCCTTCGAGGACATGGCCAAGGCTGGCTACGAGGTCAAGTTCGCCCTGCTCCCCGACGTATCCATTGGTGACTGGCCCAAGTTCCGCGGCCAGTTCGACGTCCACTAGCGCTCGGGCGAACCACAAACTGGGAAGGTGGGTTTGACTATGACGATCAGCATCTTCCAAGCCGTCTTGCTTGGAATCTTCGCGTGCCTCGCATCCCTTCCGGGCATGGGTGGCACGACCATCGGCAACTACACCCTGGGCCGTCCCCTCGTGGGTGGCCTCGTCGTGGGCATCATCCTGGGCAACCTGCAGCTCGGCATCATCGTCGGCGCCGCCATCCAGGTCGTCTACATCGCGCTCGTGACCCCCGGCGGGACCGTCTCGGCCGACGTGCGCGCCGTGACCTACATCGGCATCCCGCTGGCCATGCTCTCAATCTCGGCGCAGGGCCTCGACCCCTCGTCCGACGCCGCCACCGGCCTCGCCGCCGCCCTGGGCGCCGCAGTCGGCACCCTGGGAACCGTCCTCTTCTATGGCACCGCGACCCTGAACCTCGTGTGGCAGGGCATCGGCTGGAAGGCCGTCGAGGGTGGCAGGTGGGACAACATCAAGAAGACCATCCCCATGGTCGAGACGGTGCTCCCCTGGGTCTCCCACATCCTGTTCTCCTTCATCCCCACCGTGGTCATCTGCATGGCAGGTCCCACGATGGTCGACCTCATGAAGGAGTACCTCCCCATGGATGGTCTCGCGATGAAGACCCTCTTCACCGTGGGCTCGCTGCTCCCCGCAGTCGGCGTCGGCATCCTCTGCAAGCAGGTCATCACCAAGCCGCTTGACTGGGTCACCTTCGCTGTGGGCTTCCTGCTCGCCGCGGTCATGGGCTGCAACCTCATCGCGTCCGCCATCATCGCCGTCTTCTTCGCACTTATCAACTTCGAGATCCAGTCCGTCAAGACCAACCGCCCGGCCCTGGCTGCCCAGGCGGCGTCGGTCGACGACGACGATGAGGAGGACATCTAATCATGGCAGAGCTCAAGAAGACCTCCGAGTCCGCGCGCAAGGCGTCGTTCCTCCACTGGATCTACGGCAACCTGACCTGCTTCTCGCAGGAGCACATGCAGACCTTCGGCTACCTGTGGGCCATGCTTCCCATCGTCGACGAGCTGTACGAGAGCGACGATGAGAAGGTCGAGGCGCTGCGCACCTACACCACCTTCTTCAACACCGAGCCCCAGATCGGCACCATGGTCGTCGGCCTGACCGTCGGCCTCGAGGAGGCGCGCGCCAACGGCGAGCCCATGGACGCCGAGACCATCAACGGCATCCGCGCCGGACTGATGGGCCCGCTCGCGGGCCTCGGCGACTCCATCATCGTCGGCACCTTCATCCCCATCCTGCTGGGCATCGCCCTGGGCCTCTCCACCGGCGGCAACCCCCTGGGCCCGATCTTCTACATCGTCGCCTGGAACGTGCTCATGTACTTCGGCATGAAGTTCGCCTACAACCAGGGCTACTCCCTGGGCGGCTCGGCGGTCGAGGCCCTCGTCGGTCCCCAGTCCGCGGCCCTGCGCAGCTCCATCGTCATGGTGGGCACCATGGTCATCGGCGCCGTCGCGGCGACGTGGATCAACATCTCGACCTCCTTCGCGGTCGAGTTCGGCGCGGACTCCTCCTTCGCGCTTCAGAACACGCTTGACGGTATCATGCCCAAGGCCCTGAACTTCTTCTTCGTCTGGCTGTGCTGGTGGCTCATGACCAAGAAGAAGATCTCGCCGACCATCGTCATGCTGATCCTGGTCATCGTCGCACTCGTGGGCTGCATCACGATCCCTGGCATCAACACCTCCATCTTCAACCCCGGCCTCTCCTACTAGGCGCGGGCGGCTGGGAGCGCAGATGGCGAAGGCGGACGGCAGGCAGTCACGGAGGGGTGGGCGCGCTCCCGCGCGCGACGCCCTGCTCAGGGAGGCGGAGCTGCAGACCCAGGCGATCATGCGCCTGGAGACCTGGAAGCGCCTTGCCTACTCTGGCCTGGCGGTTGGTGCCATCCTCGTGGGATGGGGCTTCTACGGGGCCGGAGACAGGCGGGCGGGCGTGGCGGGAATAGCCCTCCTCGTCCTTTCCGTGCCTGCGTCAGTGGTGCTCCACCTGGGCATCCGCAACGCCAAGCGCAACGTGGACCGCATGATAGAGGCCTACGAGTCGGAGCACGGCAAGGTCCCCATCGACCCCAAGAGCTCCAGCAGGCGCTACGCGTAGCCCAGACCGATGCTTGGCAGACGGGGCGGCCCGTGACCGGAAGGTTGCGGGCCGCCCCTCTCTTCGCGGTGCGCGCCGACGCTTGGCGTAGGATGTTCCTCCGTGGAGAGGGGCGTCGCATGGCTAGGTGGCAGGCCTTTGGCAGGTTCATCGCAGGGCATATGATCTACATCGTGCCCTTCTGCCTTGCGGGAGGCATCTTCCTGCCGGGAGTGTTCTCCCGCCTCAACCCCGTGGTGCCGGCGCTGTTCGCGCTCATGACCTTCCAAGGCTCCCTCACGATCGGCTTCGACGACCTCCTCGCCTGCCTGAGGAGGCCGCTTCCCCTCATCGTCGCCCTCCTGGTGACCTCGGTCGCCATGCCGGCGGTCGCCTGCGCGCTCGGCCAGGCGATCTTTCGGGACCCCCAGACCACCTGCGGCCTCGTGCTCGAGTACAGCGTCCCCATCGGGGTCGTCTCCATCATGTGGGTCGGCCTCTTCGAGGGGGACGTGACGCTCGGCCTGGCGACGCTCATGGCCTCCACGCTCCTCTCGCCGCTCAGCATCCCGCTCACGCTCTCCGTTCTGGTGGGCGCGACCGTGAGCATGGACCCGCTGGCCATGATGCAGGAGATGCTCCTCATGATCGCGCTGCCCGCCGTGGCCGGGATGGCCGTCAACCAGCTGAGCCGCGGCTGGGGAGGCGAGGTCCTCTCGCCCGCGCTTTCCCCTGCCTGCAGGGTGATCCTCGTCCTCATCATCGCGGCGAACTCCACGGGGATATCCGACTACATGCTGCACCTGAGCCCGCGCCTGCTGGGGATCACGCTCTTCGTCGGCTGCTTCGCCAGCGCGGGGTTCGTCGTCGGGCTCCTGCTGGGGAAGCTGATGGGGCTGGAGAGGCCCCAGGCGGTGACGCTCACCTTCGACTGCGGGCTGCGCAACATCAGCGCCGGTGCCGTCATCGCAGAGCGCTTCTTTGGCCCGGCCGTCATGTTTCCCGTCATGATGGGGACGCTGTTCCAGCAGTTCCTCGCTGCCGCCTTCGGTTCCCTCCTCGGGCGTCGCTTCGGCGGCGAGGGGGAGCCCTCCCCGGAGGCGTAGCCACGCCCGCGGGAAAGCGTGGGAACTTCACACCTCTCCGCCACCGCTTGGATAGGATGGGGGAGTTCGCGCCCAAGGGGGCGCCCTCTGTGACGGGCGGTGGTGAATGAAGGCACGAGGCAAGAGGAAGCTCGGTGGCGTCAGCATGCGCGTCGAGGCACGACGCGCGCGCAAGAGGAGCGGTAACCGCTACCCCTTCCTCGACCTGGACTTCGACGAGGACGAGCCCCCCACCCCTGCCGAGCGGGCGCTCTATCTGCTCGCCACCGTGGCGTGCTTGGTCCTTGCCGTCATAGGGGCGATCTTCCCGGTGCTGCCCGCCATCCCCTTCTGGGTGCTCGCCGCGATATCGCTCTCGCACGCCTTCCCGTCCTTCGGGCGCTTCCTCAGGTCGACCAGGATCTACCGCTGGCTCATCGAGAAGCTCAACGAGCCCCAGGAAAAGGCGAGGCGTCCCGTCATGGCGCACCGTCGCAAGGACGTCGTAATGACGAGGATCTCGGTGGGGATGGCGCTGCTCCTGGCCTCCTCGCTCGTCCTGCCCATCGCGCGCTACGTCCGCTGGGGGCTTCGCATCGTCGTGTCGCTCGCATGGGTCGTCAGCTGGTGCTACCTCTACCTGTACGTGCGCGACCCCGAGGCTACGATCAAGGGCGGCGGGCGCTAGCGTCACGCCGCCACGGGCCAACGTCCAAGGGAGGAACCCATGTCCAAGCGTGACCTGCTGGTCCTTTGCCACCCGCGCTGCTCGACCTGCAAGAGGGCCCTGAGGTGGCTCGACGACCACGGCATCCCGTACGAGCTCAGGGACATCGTGCGGGACAACCCCAGCGCGGAGGAGCTTGCCGCCTGGCATCGCCTGAGCGGCCTTCCCATCCGCAGGATCTTCAACACCAGCGGCACGCTCTACCGCGAGCAGGGCGTGAGGGCTCGGCTCGACGCCGGAATGACGGACGAGGAGTGCTACGGGCTTCTCGCCACGAGCGGCATGCTGGTGCGGAGGCCCCTCGTGGTGGGCGACGGCTTCGCGCTCGTCGGCTTTCGCGAGCGGGAGTGGGAGGGCCGCCTCCTCTAGGGATGCCTGGCACGGCCCGTGCCCGCCTTTTGTCGTGCGGGGTGCGTGGCGCGCCGACTCCATGTCCGCCCCGCCTCGTCCCTGCGCTATCCTCTGAGCTGACGTCTGCGCCACGGCAGGGTGGCGCCCGAGGGAGGGGTGTTGGCTCATGGGCATCATGAAGCGCTTGTGCCTGTTCGTGTTCTCGCTGGCCGGGCTACTCGCCCTGGCCGCGCTGGTGCTGCCCTGGTGGGGTCCCTGGACTCGCGAGGCGACGGCCCTCATGGGAGTCGACGTCTACTACTACGTCGTGGAGGGCATGGTCGCGGTCCTTGCCGGCGGCCTCCTCCTCTTCCTGCTTCGCTCCATCTTCGCCCAGCACCGTCGTCCGACGGTCGAGGTCGCGCGCGAGGGATCCGACCACGTGAGCGTGACCCGCGATGCGATCGCCTCCCAGGCAACCCACGTCATCGAGGAGGGGGACTTCCTCAGGGCCAAGAGGGTCGACGTGCGGATCGGCAGGCGCGGGAAGGTCAGCGTGGCCGCGCGCGTCCAGCCCGTGCACACGGTTGACGTGGCACAGGCTGGGTCCGACCTCCACGAGAGGCTCGCGTCCGGGCTGCGCGTCGTCTGCGGGGACAACGTCGACTCCATAGACCTGGAGTTCCTCGACGCGAGCGAGTACCAGAGCGAGTCCGAGCTCGCGGATGCCCGGGCCATCGCAGCCGAGCCGTCCCTCGAGCCGCCGGCGGAGCCCGAGCCGATGGGTGCCGTCACGGTGGCCAAGACGGACCTTGGGCAGGACGCCCTGGCGCATCGGCCCGCCGACCCCACGTCCGCCGACTCGGGCGACACGTCAGAGATCACGGTTCCCATGGGTCGCGCGGCCCATGGGAACGAGGACGCACCGTCCGTCCCGAGGGAGGGGTAGCCCATGGCAGAGAAGAGGCCACGGCTCGCAATAGAGGATGCGAGCGACGAGGAGCCGCAGGTGAAAGGTACTCCCAATGGGGAGGAGGGAGACCTCTCGCCCGAGGTGCGCACAGGCCAGGGCCCCAATGAGGAGACCTCCGCGCGAGCTCGGAAGTTCGCTGCGACGGATGGCAAGGGGGCACGAGCGAGCGGTCGTGGGAGGGCTCGCCGGCCTCTGCGTCGCGGTCCTCGTCTTTGCCCTGGGGCTGTGGAGGGCCCTCTTCGTCGCGCTCTGCGTGGCCGTCGGAGTGGTGGTCGGGCAGAGCCTCGATGGCGACACCCGGGCGCTCGACGCCATCAAGCGCGTCCTGAGGGGCAACCAGGGCTAACGTGATGAACCCCCATTGACCAGCACAGGCATCCGAGAGGAGACAGCCATGTCCGAACCCAAGACCCAGAAGCCCGACGCCATCACCGAGGAGGTCGTTGACCTGGCGGGGGGAACCCCCGCAGACGAGGCCGACGAGGCGCCCGCGCCCGTGGAGCCGATCGCCGCCGAGGTCGTCCCCACAGACGAGGGGCCGGCCGAGGGCCAGGCCGTACAGCTGGCGGGAGAGGACGAGGACCTCGACTCGGAGGACTCCCTCACCTTCTCGAACGGCGTGATCGAGAAGATCGTCGCCATCTCGATGCGCGACGTGCCCGGCGTCATCGGTATGAAGGGCGGGTGGCTCAACCGCATCCAGGACGTGCTGGGCGCCAGCGACGCGCGCAAGGGGGTGACCGTCGAGGTCACGCCGGACTCGGCCGTGCGCGTGAACATCTCGGTGCTGATCGAGTACGGCGCCTACGCGCCCCAGGTGTTCGAGGACGTCAAGCGCACCGTGGTCAAGCAGGTGACGGGCATGACGGGACTGGAGGTCGCGGGGGTCAACCTGCGCATCGAGGACGTTCTCACGCCCGAGGAGTATGCCGCCAGCAAGTCCGAGGAGTCCCGCCAGGACGCCGTTGCCGAGGCGACGGAAGAGGACGGGCGCTAGTGTCGGTCAGAAGCGCCCTTGCCACGGGCGCGGGCAGGCTCGCCCACTGGGGCCTCTCGAGCGTGCTCCACCGCAACGCCTCCCAGCTTCCAGGGAGGCTCGCCCTGGCCATAGACCCCCAGCTCATGGGGGAGCTTGCCCGCAAGGCCAGGCGCGCCTCCGTCGTCGTCTGCGGGACCAACGGCAAGACCACGACCAACAACGTGATCGCCGCGGCGCTCGAGGGGGCGGGCAACGTGGTGCTCTGCAACCGCGTCGGCGCCAACATGGCGCCCGGCGTCGTCTCGGCCCTCCTGCCCGGCAGGGAGGCCGACTTCGCGGTCATGGAGGCCGACGAGCTCTCGACCGTGCACATCCTCCCCCAGCTGAGGCCTGACTACCTCGTCCTCCTCAACCTGTTCCGGGACCAGCTCGACCGCGCGGGAGAGATAGACCGCGTCCAGGACACCATCGTCCGGGCCCTGCTCGGGTCCTCGGGCACCACCCTGGTCGTGAACGGGGACGACCCCCTGTGCGTGAGCGTTGCCATGAGGGCCGCAGCGGGCGGCACGAGGGTCCTCTCGTTTGGCATAGGGGAGGACCTTGGACTTCGCCAGGACAGGGTGCCCGAGGCGCGCTTCTGCCAGGTGTGCGGCGCGGAGCTCGAGTACCTCTACCGCAGCTATGCCCAGCTTGGTGCGTTCCGTTGTCCCAACGGCGACTTCGCGCGGCCGACGCTCGACTTCGTGGCCACCGGCGTCGAGGTCGGGCGCGAGGGGGTGTCGTTCGACGTCTCTGGTCCGGGCATTGCCCCGGGCTCCCGCGTCAGCGCGGGCTTCGGTGGCACCTACATGGTCTACAACCTCCTGGCCGCCTTCGCCGCGACGAGCCTTCTTGGCGTGGACGTCGCCGACTTCCAGAGGACCCTCGACGGCTACCATCCCGAGAACGGCCGCCTCCAGCGCTTCGAGGTGGGCGGCAGGGAGGTCGTCCTCAACCTGGCGAAGAATCCTGCCGGGCTCAACCAGAACCTGAGCCTGCTCGAGCAGGACGAGCGCGAGAAGGCCCTCTTCGTCCTGGTGAACGACAACGCCAACGACGGGACGGACGTCTCGTGGATCTGGGACGTCGACTTCGAACGGATGGTGGAGGGCGGACGCGCGCCACTCGTCTTCGCCGGTGGCACGCGGGCGAACGACGTGCAGGTCCGCATGAAGTACGCGGGAATCGACGCCCAGGTCTGCGAGAGCGTCTCGGAGGTGGTGGGCAGGCTCTCTGGGGTGCCGACCGACCGCCCTCTCTACGTGCTGGCAAACTACTCAGCGCTCTTCCCCGCCAAGGAGGAGCTGGAAAGGCAGGGTGGGCGCCGATGAGCCATGCGCATGGCGTGCGCATCGCGCACCTCTTCCCCGAGCTCCTCAACCTCTATGGAGACTCGGGCAACATGCTCGTGCTGCGACGCCGCCTTGCCTGGCGCGGCCTTGGCTGCGGCATCACCGAGGTGCACATGGGCGACAGGCCGAGCCTCGTCGACTTCGACATGGTGTTCATAGGAGGGGGAACCGACCGCGAACAGCGCATCGTGTGCGAGCGCCTGCTCGACCAGCGTGCGGAGCTCGAGTCGTTCATCGAGGACGGCGGGGTCCTCGCGGCGGTCTGCGGTGGCTACCAGCTCCTCGGCCACAGCTACGAGATGGGGGGCGAGAAGGTCGAGGGCCTCTCGCTCGTCGACCTCGAGACGACCCGTGCCACCCCCCGGCTCATCGGCAACGTGGCGGTGCGCAGCCGCATCAGCCCCCAGCCCATCGTGGGCTACGAGAACCATGGGGGCAGGACCCACCTGGGACCCGGCGTCGAACCCCTGGGCGAGGTGGTGAGCGGCTTCGGCAACGATGGGAAGAGCGGCTTCGAAGGCTGCCTCTACAAGAACGTCGTGGGCACCTACGTGCATGGGCCGCTGCTGCCCAAGAACCCCGGGGTTGCCGACCACCTCCTCCTGCGCGCCCTGGAGCGCAGGTACGGCACGGCGGAGCTGGAGCCGCTCGACGACTCGGAGGAGCTCGCCGCCAATCAGGTGATGCTCGATCGCATGCTGGCCCACGCGACACCAAGGATGTGACCGACGGGCCGCAGGCGGATAGACGCTCGCGACACGAGGCGACGCGCCGCCGGAATCGGAATGGCGGGACGCACGCGCGGGGAGGCACGCAGGCACGTACCGACAGGACGTCCGTCGTCCCAGACGTCTGGACGGCGGCCGTCCTGCGGCTCGCGCCGTTGGTGCGTGGGGGCCTCACATCCCGCTCGACGCATGCATTGCAGTGTAATTCGATGCAGTTTTTTCGATGGCGTGCGTGGTGACCGCAAGGGACTATCCAAGATTTCTCCCAAAGTCTGACACGATGGGAAAGCTGCTTGAGACGACAGGGCGAACCTGCGTCTACCAGCACGGACGTGATCCATGAGCGTGTGCCGGGGAAATTACGAGCAAGACTGCAGCATATACGCAACAGCCGCCCGTCGTGCACAAAAAAATGCTTGTGAGCGACGAGCATTTTTAAGGCGAGGAAAAGAAAGGTAGGAAACCCTGCCGCTTGCCAATGAATTTACGCCGCTCACCCCCTTGGCCCGTTCCGTTTGAACGTGCCGCGCAAGAGCCCTTGACCTTCCCCAAGGGGCAATCCCTAAAACGAGTCCCAATTACCGCCGAACGCATTGGTGCGGCGGCTCCTTGCCACGTGCGCAAGGAGCGGTATGTGACGAATCGATTCTGGAAGGGTGGGGGGAATGGCTGAGGGATCCACGACGGTCGCCAGCGACTCGCTGGCAGCAGAGAAGAAGAGGCAGCTCGACCAGAACTTCTTCAAGAAGGGAATCCTGGTCGCTCTGTTCTCGGGTCTTCTGTATGGCTTCTACACGGCCTTCATCACGGCCGCACAGAACACGGGAGCATGGGTGGGGTGGGCGACCACCGTCACCGCGGGAAGCTTCCTCGCCGTGTTCATCCTCCCCGCCATCGCCTCCACGCTCAACGACAGCATCAGCGCGGTCTGGGCGCTCATCATCACCGCTGCCCAGGGCAAGCTCGCCGACTTCGGTCGCACGCTCAAGACCAAGCCGGGCGTCATCATGATCTGCGCCGCAGCCGTCGGAGGCCCCATCGCCAGCGTCGCCTACGTCATCGCGCTGAGCCAGGCCGGCACCCTTGCCGTGCCCATCGCCGCGCTCAACCCCGCCGTCGGCGCCATTCTCGCCCGCGTCCTCTACAAGCAGCCCCTCAAGCCCCACATGGTCGCAGGCATCGTGGTCTGTGTCATCGCGGGAGTCATGATCGGCTCCACCGGGCTCACCGGTGACGTGCCCGCTGGCACCGGATTCGGACTGGCGCTCGCCTTCCTGGCCGCCGTAGGCTGGGGTGCGGAGGGCTGCATCGCCGGCTATGGCACCGCGATGATCGACTCGCAGATCGGCATCACCATCCGTCAGACCACCTCGGGCATCCTCAACCTCATCGTGGTGCTCCCGGTCCTCACCCTCGTCGGGGCAGGTTCTCTTGGCGAGACCTTCGGTTACGTGGGTGACGCCCTCACTGACCTCCCCTCGCTCGTCTTCTTCATCCTGAGCGGCCTGTGCGCGTACCTTTCGTTCGCCCGCTGGTATCGCGGCAACTCCATGTGCGGCACCGCGCTGGGCATGGCTTGCAACGGCACCTACACCTTCCATGGACCCTTCTTCACCTGGCTGATCGTCGGGCTTGCCATGGGCATCAACGGCTACGCCCTGGCGCCCATCGCATGGATCGCCGCGGCGGTCATGGTCGTCGGCATCTTCCTGGTCGCCGTCAACCCTGCGGACTACCTGTCTAAGAAGGAGCAGTAAGCATGAGCAGGCCATTGAACTACGCGATCCTCAAGCACTTCACCACCGTCGACGAGGCGTGCGCGGACGACGTCCTGGAGGCCCTCGAGGGCGAGTACTCCGGCTTCGCCGCCTTCACGAAGGACAAGGTGCAGGAGGCCCTGATGACGGCAGAGAAGAACGCCCTCATCGAGGAGTCTCGCTTCGACCTCGACCCCGCCGGCGATCTGCGCGTCTACTACCGCGCGACCGACGAGCAGCGCAAGACGATCGATTCCTACATCAAGTAGCGAGGAGCAGCCCATGCGATACAGGGGAGAGCAGGCAATCGGTCTCATAGAGACCATCGGGATGGTCCCCGCGCTCGAGGCCGCCGACAAGATGCTCAAGGCGGGTGACACCGAGCTCGTGTCGTACGAGAACGTCGGTTCGACCTTGGTGACCGTCGTGGTGACGGGCGACGTCGCCGCCTGCGAGGCGGCCGTCAAGGCGGGGGCAGAGGCGGCCGCCCGCATCGGAAAGCTCACTGCCCACAACGTGATGAAGCGCCCCGTGCCAGAGATCGGCGACGTCGTCTCGGTGCACGACGTGGACTACTAGGAGGATCCCGTGTCTGATTCTGCTATGAACGCGCTCGGCGCCATCGAGACCTTCGGCCTGGTGTGGGTGCTCGAGGCGGGTGACGCGATGTGCAAGGCGGGAGACGTCAGGCTCATCGGTTACGAGAACACCGCCTCCGGCTACATCTCGATCCTCGTCGAGGGCGACGTCGCCGCCTGCGAGGCCGCGGTCACCGCCGGCGTCAAGGCCGTCGAGGCCCTGGGGGCGGAGGTCTACAGCTCCGTCGTGATCGCCCGCCCCCACCCCAGCCTCAAGAAGATCACCGACAAGTACACCGTCGAGAAGCTCCTGCCCTACTAAGGGGGTGCCCATGTCTCTCATCGACAACGACCTTCTCTCCATCCAGGAGGCGCGCATCCTCCTGGAGCGTGCCGCGGACTCCGCGGAGGTCCTCGAGGGGCTCCCGGGCACGCTGGTCGACGACTTCCTCCAGCACCTGCGGGAGGGACTGCTCCCCAAGGCGGGGGAGTACGCGGAGGAAGCCTTCGCAGAGAGCGACTACTGCTCTCCCGAGGACGAGGCGGGCCTCACGAAGTGGGTCCTCACCGACCTTCTGGGGGAGGTCAGCGCCCAGACGCCCGTGCAGAGGATCGTCCGCTCCAGCAACGGCTCGGCGGAGGTCTGCCTTCCCAAGGGCGTCGTCGTCTCGCTGCTCCCCGACTGGCTCTCGGTACCCACCATGCTGAGCCAGCTCGTCATGGCGGTGCGCTCCAAGAGCCCCGTCGTGTTCTCGGCGAGCGCGCGCGTGCACGAGACCTGCGCGATGGTCATGGGAGACGTGCTCAAGATCGCCGAGTTCTGCCACTATCCCGCCGAGGCGCTCGGGTACCTGAGCATCTTCTGCCCCGAGGGCGAGGAGTGGGTCTGCTCCCAGCCCTGCGTGCGCGTGGTCATCGACTCGCGCGAGGACGGCTCGGACCCCCGGCGCTTCGACGCCGCAGGCAAGGACGTCTACTTCGCGACGCTGGGCAACAACCCCGTGTTCGTGGAGTCCACGGCAGACCTGAGCGCCTGCGCGGACGAGGTGGTGCTGGGCAAGTCGTACTGCTACGGCATGCTCCCTGGAGCCGAGCAGAGCGTCGTGGTGGAGCGCGCCGTCGACACACGCTTCCAGGAAGAGCTGCGCCGTCGCGGCTGCCACTTCCTGAGCGACGAGGAGGCGGAGCGGCTCGTCTCGTCCCTCTTCATGCCCGACGGCCGCCCCTACCGCGAGCTCATCGGCAAGAGCGCCTTCGACCTCGCCCGTCGGGCTGACGTCGAGGTCCCCGAGTCCACCAAGGTCCTGGTCGTGGAGAGGCCCTACGTGAGCGAGGGGAGCCTCTTCTCGAGGGCGAAGTTCGGGCCCGTGCTCTCGTACTTCGTCGAGGACGACTGGCGCCACGCCTGCGAGAAGTGCATAGAGCTGATCCTGGGCAGCGGGAGCGGGAACGCCCTCGCCATCTTCTCGAAGGACCCAGAGGTCATTCGCCAGTTCATCCTCAAGAAGCCCGTCGGCAGGGTCCTCGTGAACGTGAGCACCGCGCTGGGATGCATCGGCTGCCACAGCGACCTTCCCAAGACGCTCACGGTGACGGGCTGGAACAGTGCCACCACGTCCAGGCTCGGCGTCACCTACGAGGACTTCGTACGAAGGCGCCAGGTGGGCATATCGGGCGGGGAGGCCGAGCGGGCCCTTCTCGACAAGGCGGGGTCATGCGACCACACGCCCGTCGTCATCAAGGTTCGCCTTCCCGACCCCGACGGGCCGGGCGGAACGCGGCGGGAGGTCGCCGCAGGGTCAGGCAAGGAGCCGCAGGACTGGTTCTCTGGCGTGGTGCAAGCAATGAAGAACGATTTCGTGGAGGAGTGAGAATGGACATCAAGGAGTTCGCGAAGGAGCTTTCCGAGGCGACCAAGGACATGTCTGACGAGCAGCGCGCCACCGTTCGCCGCATGTTCGAGAAGGTGGCCGACCAGCTCGAGGTGCCGCTGTCCGAGGGGCACGCGGCCACTGCCGGCTCGCACGATCCCTACGACGTGCCCGACGGCCCCACCGACCGCCAGCTTCGCCTGAAGGACAACTTCCTCAAGCAGGTCCCCACCATCACCATGCACCGCGCCCGCGCGGTCACCGAGACCATGAAGGCCAACCCGGGCATGCCCAAGATCGAGCTGCGCGCCAAGGCCTTCCGCCGCTGCTGCGAGACCGCCCCTCTGGTCATCCAGGACGACGAGCTCGTGGTGGGAGCTCCCTGTGGCGCGCCGCGAGCGGGCGCGTTCTCGCCCGACCTCGCCTGGCGCTGGCTGCGCGACGAGCTCGACACCATCGGTGACCGCCCCCAGGACCCCTTCTACATCTCGGAGGAGGACAAGCAGTATTGCCGTGAGGTCCTCTTCCCCTTCTGGGAGGGCAAGTCCCAGGACGAGGTCTGCGAGGACCAGTACCGCGAGGCGGGGGTGTGGGAGCTCTCCGGCGAGTCCTTCGTCTCTGACTGCTCCTACCACGCCATGAGCGGCGGCGGCGACTCCAACCCCGGCTATGACGTCATCCTCATGAAGAAGGGCATGATCGACATCCAGAACGAGGCGAAGGAGCATCTCGCCCATCTGGACTACGCCAACCCCGACGACCTCGACAAGATCTACTTCTACAAGTCGGTCATCGACACCACCGAGGGCGTCATGACTTACGCCAAGCGCATGAGCGACTACGCCCACGAGCTTGCCTCCGCCTGCCACGACGCCAAGCGCAAGGCCGAGCTCGAGCAGATCTCGACGATCCTCTCGCACGTTCCCGCCCACAAGCCCAGCACCTTCTGGGAGGCGGTGCAGTCCGTCTTCGTCATCGAGAGCCTGCTTCCGGTCGAGGAGAACCAGACCGGCATGTCACTCGGCCGCGTCGACCAGTACATGTATCCCTTCTACAAGGCTGACATCGAGGCGGGACGCCTCACCCCGTACCAGGCCTTCGACATCGCCGGCTGCATGCTCATCAAGATGAGCGAGATGATGTGGGTCACCTCCCGCGGGCAGTCCGAGTTCTTCGCCGGCTACCAGCCCTTCGTCAACATGACGCTGGGCGGAGTCACCCGCCAGGGGCACGACGCCACCAACGAGCTCACCTACGTCCTCATGGACGCCGTGCGCCACGTGAAGGTCTACCAGCCCTCCATCGCCTGCCGCATCCACAACAAGTCGCCCGAGAAGTACATGCGCAAGATCGTCGACATCGTGCGCTCCGGCATGGGCTTCCCCGCCTGTCACTTCGACGACACCCACATCAAGATGATGCTCGCCAAGGGCGTCTCGGTCGAGGACGCGCGCGACTACTGCATGATGGGCTGCGTCGAACCCCAGAAGTCCGGCCGCCTCTACCAGTGGACATCCACCTCCTACACCCAGTGGCCCATCTGCATCGAGCTCACGCTCAACCACGGCGTCCCCCTGTGGTACGGCAAGCAGGTCACGCCGGACCTCGGCGACCCCTCGCAGTACAAGACCTTCGAGGAGTTCGACGAGGCGGTCAAGAAGACCATCTACTACGTGACCAAGTGGACCGACGTCGCCACGGTCATCTCGCAGCGCGTCGCGCGCGACGTGGCTCCCAAGCCCCTCATGTCCATCATGTACGAGGGCTGCATGGAGAGCGGCAAGGACGTCTCGTCCGGTGGCGCCATGTACAACTATGGCCCCGGCGTCGTGTGGACGGGCCTTGCGACCTATGCCGACTCCATGGCGGCAATCAAGAAGCTCGTGTTCGACGACCACAAGTACACCCTCGGCGAGCTCTTCGAGGGGCTCAAGGCAGACTTCGCGGGCTTCGAGCAGATGAGGCAGGACTGCCTGGACGCCCCCAAGTACGGCAACGACGACGACTACGCCGACAGCATCGCGGCCGACATCATCGACTACACCGAGCGCATCCACCTCGACTTCAAGACGCTGTACTCGCACATGTCCACGGGCACCCTCTCCATCTCCAACAACACGCCCTTCGGCGAGATGACCGGCGCCACCGCGAACGGCCGCAACGCATGGACCCCGCTGTCCGACGGCATCAGCCCCACCCAGGGCGCCGACCACAAGGGCCCCACCGCCATCATCAAGTCCGTCTCCAAGCTCTCCAACGACTCCATGAACATCGGCATGGTGCACAACTTCAAACTCATGAGCGGACTACTCGACACTCCCGAGGGCGAGAACGGTCTCATCACGCTGCTGCGCACCGCCTCCATGTTCGGAAACGGAGAGATGCAGTTCAACTACCTGGACAACAAGACGCTCATCGACGCCCAGCAGCATCCCGAGAAGCACCGCGACCTCGTGGTCCGCGTCGCGGGGTACTCCGCCTTCTTCAACGAGCTCTGCAAGGACGTCCAGGACGAGATCATCAGCCGCACGATGCTCACCAGGTTCTAGGAGCCAAGGTTCGCCAATCAGGCCAGCCGCACGCCGCGGCACGTCAGGGAGAAGGGAGAGACCGCAATGAGCCATGAGCAGGGAAGCGTGGAGCGCAAGGCACGCGTCTTCAACCTTCAGAAGTACAACATGTACGACGGGCCCGGCGTGCGGTCCATGGCCTTCCTCAAGGGTTGTCCCCTGCGCTGCAAGTGGTGTTCGAACCCAGAGAGCCAGCTGCGCGCGCACGAGGTCATGTTCAAGAGCGCCAACTGCGCCAACTGCGGCGCCTGCGTCGCCGTCTGCCCCGTCGGAGTGCACAAGATGGTCGACGGATCGCACGTCGTCGACCACGGGGTGCAGTGCATCGGCTGCTGCCAGTGCGAGCGTGCCTGCATGTACAGCGCCCTGCAGGTCATGGGCGACGACAGGTCGGTGGACGAGATCGTGGAGTTCTTCGACGAGGACAAGGACTTCTACAGGATGTCGGGCGGCGGCATCACCCTCTCGGGCGGAGAGGTGCTCGCCCAGAGCGAGGCCACGCTCGCCATCCTCATGGCCTCCAAGGCCCGCGGCTACCACACCGCCATCGAGACCTGCGGATACGCGCCTACGGAGACCATCCTCAAGGTCGCCCGCTATGTTGACCTCTTCCTCTTCGACATCAAGCAGATGGACCCGGTCAAGCACAAGTTCTGGACGGGCGTCAACAACGAGCAGATCCTCTCGAACGTGAGGGAGCTCCTCGAGAACGGCTTCAACGTCCGCGTGCGCATGCCCCTGCTCAAGGGGGTGAACGACTCCAAGGAGGAGGTCGACGCGGTGATCGCCTTCTTCAAGCCCTATCGCTACCAGAAGAACTTCGACGGCGTCGACCTCCTCCCGTACCACAAGCTGGGCGTTGGGAAGTACGCGTCGCTCGGCCGCGACTACGAGATCAAGGACGACCCGTCGCTCACGGACGAGGACCTCAACCGCGTGGAGTCTTGGGTCGAGGACGCCGACTTCAAGGTGAACCTCGTGAGGCACTAGCCCAAAGGAACGTATGCCCCGGAGTCTGGGGCCGAAGGCACAGGGAGGAGGAAGAAATGCACTACGTGACCGAGGACGAGCTCCGCGAGGCGTTTGCCGCCGCCCCCTTCGGGCGCTATGAGCTGCCCGAGGGCTCTCGCCTCACTCCGGGAGCACGGCAGTTCCTGATCGACTTCAGGATCGCCTTCGGGCCGGAGGCGTCGCCGCGCGCCGAGGCTGGCTCCGTCGGGGCTCCGAGGGGCACAGAGGACGGCTGCGAGCTTGGCGCGCTCGTGCACGACGCGAACCTCCTGGGGGCGGGGCTGCGACTCCTCGCCCGCAGGTCCCTGGGGGTCGACAACTCCGTGGCCCGCGAGGCGGAGTCCCTGGGACGACGCTGGCAGGTGGCGGGGTCGCCCCAGGACCTGGTCCTCGGCGGGGAAGGGGATGCGACCGCCCCGGAGCTGCCGCCCCAGGCCCCGGCTCCCCCCTTCGACGCCGGCGTGCATCCCGTCTACTTCGAGATGTCGTGCGCGCATGCCCAGCTGGGCCGCTTCGCCCACGCGTGGGGGCGGGCCCAGGAGGGGGCGGGGCCGCAGGAGGCACGGGTCATAGCCGCCTGGCTGAGGGAGCTGTCAGGGATGTGCGAGACGCTGCGGGCGTCCGTGGAGCGAGCGGGAAGGGAGGTGTAGCCAATGTCAGACTTCGATGCGGCAAACAGGAGGCTGGAGGAGCTGCTCTCCTGCGTGGACGAGCCCAGGGCCCCTCGGGCCGGCAAGCGCCTCTACTGTGGGCTTGACCTGGGAACCGCCTTCATCGTGCTCGTCGTCCTGGACGAGGACGGCAGCCCCGTCGACTGCAAGTACCAGTTCGCCGGCGTGGTGCGTGACGGCATGGTGGTCGACTACGTCGGCGCCTGCGACATAGCGCGGGGCCTCAAGGAGCAGGTCGAGTCCGAGCTGGGAGTTGAGCTGGGGGAGTGCGCGGTGGCCATCCCTCCCCAGACCGAGTCGCTGGACGGAGGCGTCGTGCGAAACGTCGCAGAGAGCTGCGGCCTCGAGTGCACGGCCGTCTTCGACGAGCCCACGGCGGCAAACCTCCTCCTGGGCGTGCAGAACGGCGCCGTCGTCGACATCGGAGGCGGGACCACGGGCATCTCGGTCTTCAGGGATGGGGAGGTCGTGAGGTGCGTTGACGAGTCCACGGGAGGAACCCACTTCTCCCTCGTGCTCGCGGGCGCCAAGGGCATGAGCTTCGATGACGCGGAGCTGTACAAGAGGGCTCCCGAGCACCACGCGGAGGTCCTTCCCATCGTTGCTCCCACCATCGACAAGGTGACCACCATCATCCAGCGCGCCTGCGAGGACTACGACGTTCCCGAGGTCGTCCTGGTGGGTGGCACCGCCGAGCTCTCCGGCATCGAGGGGCGTGTGGCGAGCCGCCTGGGCATGGAGGTCCACAAGCCCAGCCACCCCATGTTCGTCACCCCCATGGGCATCGCGCTCGGCTGCGCGCTCAAGGCAAGGGAGCGCCGGGATGCTTGACGTGAGGGTCATCAGGGCCCCCGCCGAGGGGACCATGCAGATCATCCGCCAGAGGAGCGGCGCCCGCTGGGGCGAGGACTTCCGTCCGGCGGCGGTGGGGCTGGTGCAGGGCAAGCTCATCGAGATGGTGGTCGCGAGTGACATCGCCGAGAAGACGGCGGGGGTGACCGTGACCGACGTGAGGGGCTCCTGCCCGCAGAACATGGTGATGCTCGCCATCGCGGGCGAGACGGCGGAGGTCATGGAATGCCTGGAGAAGATACGCGGCGGAGGTGACGGCACCCATGATCGTCGGTAGGCTCGTCGGCTCGATTTGGGCCACCCGCAAGTACGACGAACTCAGCGGCATGAAGCTCATGCGCGTCGAGGTGCTTGCGGGAGGGGAGGTGGGCTCCCAGCTCATCTGCGTGGACACGATCAGCGCAGGGGTGGGGGATAGGGTCATAGTCACCACCGGTGCGGCCGCCTACCACTTCGTGAGGGACGAGTTCCAGAGGAACGCGCCGGTCGACGCGGTAATCGTAGGGATCATCGACGAAGACGTGAGTCTTTAGGGAAGGGAGGAAAGGATGAAGAGGCTGATCAGCGCTCGGGAGGTCGTGGCTGCGGCGGAGCGCCACGAGAACCTCGTCGTGGACGAGAACACCATCGTGACCGCCCAGGCGCGCGACGTCGCAAGGGAGAGGGGCGTCCTCCTCGAGGGCCCGTGCCCCGCCTCGCACGACGGCAAGGCGCCGGCTGCCGTCCACCACGAGCCAGGCTCGCACGAGGGCGAGAGGCCCGTCGAGCCCCCGCTCTCGGCGGACGAGCTCGAGCGGGTCATTTCCGCGGCCCTCGAGCGGGGCATCTGGAGCAAGGAGGACGTCGAGGGCATCTTCGGGCTCAAGGCCCCTGCCGTCGACCCGGACATGGTCCCCGTCGGGGTCTCGGGCCGTCACATCCACCTGTCGCAGGAGCACCTCGAGCGGCTCTTCGGCGCGGGCTACCAGCTCACCCCCCTCAAGGACCTGAGCCAGCCCGGACAGTTCGCCGCCAAGGAGTGCGTGACCGTCGCCGGCCCCAAGGGCGTCATCCAGAAGGTCCGCGTGCTGGGGCCCGTGCGTCCCCAGACGCAGGTCGAGGTCCTGGCGGGTGACACGTTCAAGCTGGGCGTGCCCCAGGTGGTTCGCCTCTCCGGGCAGCTCAAGGGGACGCCGGGCGTCACCGTCATCGGCCCCAAGGGCACCGTCGTCCTCGAGGAGGGCACCATCGTCGCGGCCCGTCACATCCACATGAGCCCGGCACAGGCGGCGGAGCGCGGCTTCCACGACGGACAGGTCGTCTCGCTGAAGGTCGGCGGGGAGCGCGGCGGCACGCTCGACAACGTCATCGTCCGCGTGACCGAGAGCGGCAACCTCGACTGTCACATCGACACCGAGGAGGCCAACGCGCTTCACGTCAAGTGCGGCTCCACGCTTCGGGTAGTCAGGTAACGCGAGCGCCAGCTCGGGAATGGGCGGCACGCCCAGGGAGGAAGAAAGATGGCAGGCATGACTGAGGCACTGGGCATGATCGAGACCAAGGGGATG